>CAJUIH010000096.1 GCA_910586045.1 uncultured Eubacterium sp. | reverse complement strand
AAATTAAAAGTATCGTCTGTGTCAGAGATGATGACAAACATTGCCGTGCGCTGGTCGCCGATCATATCCAGGTTCATTTCATCATAAGAAGTCAGCTCCCGCAGTTCCGCAATATCAAAAGGCGCCATCCTTGCGCCGCAGCTAATAAGTATCGACTTCGCAGTTTTGCCTGTTGCTATTTGTCAAGGACTTTTTCATCATTTTTCATCACTTTTTTTCGGATTGCCCTGTTTTCCATGCTCTAAGTCATAGAGAATGACACATTTTAACTTGTCCTCTACGTTTTTGGTACTGGTAGCAGAAAAATGTACCTCTTTTGCAAATAGGGCGTTAATCGTCTTGTGACGTTAGTCTGAATTTTGTCGTTCATTTTTCCCTTAATGGCAAAAAAATGGAGCATATAGGTTCAGTTACTATATGCTCTAAAGCTGTTACTATATTTAATTTTGATTGATATGATTGATTACACTACACTAACTGCATAACCTCGGCTTCAATTTCCTTTAGTTCGCCCATAGATAAGGACGGTACATAACGTGCAATCTTTTCAAGTGAGAGTTCTCCATCTTTAATCATTCTTTCGGCTGTCTCTCTATCTTTCTTATGAGCAAGAGTGTTTTCCATATCCTTCCAATAAGTTTTCATTATCTGTTCATCATCAAATAAACTCATCATAATCGTCACAACCTCCTTTTCTCTGCTAATCAGATATTCTTTTAAGATATTTCTATCCTTGCAAATACGGATTGTTTCTCTAACCGTCTGCTCTGTCATTCCATACAGCTTTCTCTGTTCATCAAAAACCTTACAGAAAATAATGTATTGATTGATAATATCCTCTGTGTTGCTCTCATAAATGACCGTTGCTCTTACCTCAATATCTATCTCTGCTCCGTCAAAAAACTCCTGCGACAAAGATATTATATCGGGTTTTTTACCTTTATTTCCCGTATAGATAATATACAATTCGGGTTTGGGCATTTTGACCTTTGTACTCTTATATAGGCTCTGAGATGTCCTCTCAAAATACTCATGGTAGCTCTGTGCCAAATATAAAAGTATTCTGATTAAAATATTTACCGTCCAACTGGCTTGTGCCTCCAAAAGCAAAAGTAATTTGTTGTTACCTGTCATTATACCCAAATCGTTATATAAATTATCTGTCAAAACATTATCTATCGTGACAATATCCAACGTATCCTCTGTTGTGTCTGTATCCTCTGGATGCAATGTTTGATATAGTTTCAACAAATTCTTTTTATCTTGAAAAAGGTCTAAAAAAACACTGTTTTTTGCGGTACGCTTTGCCTTAACTTCCTGTGTCTGTTTTGTATCGTCCGGCACCTTATCACCTCGATTTCTAAAATCTGTGGTAGGAGATACGGTATAGCTTACTCTTTCCACATCTCAATTATACAAAAAAACGTTTGTCTTTACAATAAAATCCACATTAAATTTCGTACACCCTCCATTTCATCCTGCCCTGTTACTCTTTGTTAGGGATTTTCCTTAGATTTGTACAGTCATTTAAAATAATTCGTTTTAGTTTATCGTATGGATTCTCTGTGCTTGCACTGCTGAAATGCAGTGTGACTTCAAACACCGTTCTGCCTATCGTCTTTCTAATACGCTGTGTTTCATCCGTAACCATGCTGCGCTGTGTTTCCCGCATATCCCCTTTCCTTTCTGTTATAGAACAAAAATGGCGGTAAAATTTTTTATTGGCTTTGCCACCTGTTAATCATTGCCTTAGTAATTGTTGTTTAATTTTCAAATAAGCAGCCGGCATCTGTTATCCCGGCTGTCTGTTTTCTTTTTTCATATCAATTAGAGATTTGCCAATTTCCTGAAAAGCATTCTGTAGGCGTGGTTCTTCCCAAAACCTTTGCGCAGTATCAAGCAGTTTTTCTGCCTGGTCATACTGTCCATTCCTCATTAGTGCCAAAATGTCTGCCACTGCTATATGTCCGCCATAAGTTTTATCGTTCCTGTACTGCCCAAATAATTTCTGGTTCTCATTATACAGACTCATAGCCTTTTCATATTGTCCCACATAAAAATAACTCATGCAAAGATCCAGCCGGCAAACCATTTTTACTGCTGAACCCGGAAGCTGCCTGCCAGCCAGATTTTCTAACAGGCTGATTGACTTTTCATACTGCTTAATTTCAATATATCCGGCAGCAAGGTTTATTTTTAAAATGTTTCTCAGGCTCTGCCCTCTGGCTGTATGCAACAGCTTATCCACCTCAGCAATATATTCTTTTGGGTGTCCTGTGTCTAGCAGAGTGACAATTCTGCGCATTTTCCTTTGATAAGATATATTATAGAGGACATTGACCAATACAGCCCCTATAACAATAGCCGGCGCTATTATCCAATAAGTGTGCATAAAAACTTCTTCATCAATCTGGAACCCCTTCTGGACAATAAGCAAAACCAATCCAAGACATATCCCAAAAACAGCTATTCTGAAAACCCGTTTCAACAGCTTCATCCTCCATTCCAAAATATATTTTATGTGTACGTTATTTTTCCTTTATTATATTATTTTTCTAACGAAATTACAATCCCATATCCCGGCTTTTTACCTGTTTCTGTGGCTGCTCCAGCTGCACCACCCGTTTCACATCCCGCATAACAGCGCTGGCTTCTTTCGCTTTATCCCTTAACCCGCACATTTCGTCATACAGCCGGTCTTTCTCCGATGCAAGCCTGGCAGCATCGGCTTTCCATGCCCCCAGTGTTACTTTCCGGTCAGCGGTATGCTCAGTCAAATACCGCTCCGCATGGCTGTAAAGCGCAAGCTCCGTCCGGTGCCTTTCCGCAAAATCCGCCTGTTTGCGCGGTTTTGTCTTTTTATACTGGACATAGCACTCACGATTTTCGCGGTAGACATGTGCCTGCCGGATCATTTCCTGCCGCTCATGCAGCCTGCCTTCCACCTGTTTGCCCTGTTCTGTAACATGCCTGCACCGGCTCCACAATTCCGATGCCGTCTCCTGAAGCTCCTGTATGGATTCAATGCTGTTTTCCCGCAAAAATGCCGCACCGTCGGCAAAATCTACCGCGTCACTGCGTTTTCCATCCCTGAGCGCCCTGTTCATGGCTTCATCAAACAAATCTGCAAGTGCCGGCCTGCGCTCATCCTCTTCTTTCTGTTCATTCAGTTTTTTCAGATAAAGGCACAGCCCCGCGATTTTGCGCCCTGTTTCTTCCAGCAGGCGGTTCTGTTCTGCAATCCGCCTGTTCTCCATGCCCCTGCCAGTGGACATTCCCCGCCTCTCCATCTGCGAAGCCGCCGCCCCCATATGTACAGACGGGATTTTTTCAATGCCCTGACGCTTATAGGAACGGTGGTCTACTTTTTCATAGATTCCCTGTTCTGCAAGCGAACGGTTCACATAATCCGCCCATGCCTTACGCCATTCCTCCGCTTTCCCCCTGTCATTCCAGTCGGTCGTGTCGGCTCTCCTGCTTTTATATTTTCCGTCTGCTTTTCTTATCCGGTTCCCGTCTTTATCAAGGATATATTCTTTCCGGCATTTCGCTCCCCATTCCCCGGACTGTTCCAGAGGGCGCATTGTAAGCATGATGTGCGCGTGCGGGTTGCCGTCCTGCCTGTCGTGGATGGAAAAATCGGCGCACATCCCGGCTGACACGAAACATCTATTTACATAATCTTTCACAAGCTGCACCTGGCTTTCCCTGTCCAGCTCCCTTGGAAGTGAAACTTCGACTTCCCTTGCAAGTTGCGCATTGCCGCTCTTTTCAATTTTTTCAACAGAGTTCCATAAGACAGAACGCTCCGAAAATTTTTCAGGCGCATGTGCCGGCAGCATAATCTCACTGTAAACAACCCCCTGTTTCCTTGTGTAGTCATGTGTAACGCCGTCATATTCATTTGTCATTTTCGTGCCGCTGCGGTATGCCGCCGACGCAACTGCAGACCTCGGCTTTGTTCCTCCCCTGCCTATTATTTTTATACTGCAATGATAGACTGCCAGACGCAAACCTCCTTTCAGGCGGCACATTCATACTTCATCTTCAGCAGAACACAGCACATCCGCATAATAGGTTTTACTGAGAATGGAGTTCGCAAGGGGTAGGGCGTGAGCCCGTAGGGGAACCTTGTTCCCCTGTGGCTGCGAAGCGGTCATGCCCCGCAGGGCGCACGGCACCCTTTAGGGTGCATAAGTGCGCCCTTGTCAGGACAAGGGATTGCGAACTGCCCCGCCGCCAGTATCAGACTGCCGTAAAAACTCCTGTGCCTGTGGTGTCCGCAGCGCAGTTTCCAGAAGACATTTTATCTGCCCGTTGTCGTACTGCTCCGGCTGTTCCAGCAGGCTTTCCAGAATCGCCCCGCGCTCAATGAGGCGGCGCGTCCTTGCTTTCCGCTCTGACGCTTTCTTTTCATTCAGCAGCTTCTTCTTTTTATTTTGAAGCTGCCGTATTTCCTCCTCGGTTTTTGCTATCTTTTCATCAATATCCGTAAGCGATGAATAACCTACCGTTCCATATTTGATCGATTTTAATGTATACTATAAAAAATAAATGCCAGATTTCTCCGTTAGCAAACTTGTGAAGAAATCTGGTATTTCGGAATAACAGTGTATTATGTCGGTAGAGGTGGCTTATTTTCAGGCGTTATCGTTTCAACATCAATCAACCCCATGCAGTGTTCCTTGATAAATTCGCTCCAAGGGAGCAGCGTTTCAACTGCAGCAGGATCCCCTTTATGTTCTGGCATATACAGTAACACCATATAGAGGTACTGGAATACATTCAGCTTATTGGCTTTTGCAGTTTCTATGATACTGTAAACAAGCGCACTTGCTTCTGCACCCGGCACAGATGTATGGAACAGGGAGTTCTTCCTGCCTATGGCATAGGATTTGGCACGCCTTTCGGCTGCGTTGTTTGACAGTTCGCACCTGCCGTCCAACATATAGCTGCATAAGGTTTCTTTGTGGTTCCATGCGTAGTTGACCGCTTTTTCCAGCTTGCTGCCTCCAAGTGGTTCCAATGTCCCAAGCCATGCCCAGAACTTTTCCCACACGGGTGCCTCCTCTGCCAGGCGTTTTTCCTTTCGCTGCTCTGGCTCCATGCCTTTTAGCCCTTTTTCATATAAAAATAGCGTATAAATTGGATTGTATATTTTAATGATAGTTATTTTGCCGTGGGCTTGACATAAGGGTGCTTTCATGTGTGGAAGTGGAAAACCTCTAATTCCGGTAAATTAAGCTTACATTTATGTGCAAGCATCACCCATTCCTGTTTGTAAAAATTTGCCAAAAAAAGATGTAAGTATAAGAAAAATATGGTATGATAAGACATATTTAGGAAAAAATGGGGGCATTAGCAGAGAGGAGTTCGAATTATGTCTGAAAGCCATACGGATCAGGTAGAAAAAAATGCGTTTGTAGAGGAATCCATACGAATTTTGCGGGAGGCATATAAAGCGAAAAAACTGGTTGTGGTTGTGGGATCCGGGGTGGATACTGCCAGCGGCGTTCCGTCCAGAAAGGATGCGGCCAAACAATTCTGCAGCCATCTGCAGATGCAATATGAGGATGGGATGGATACCAGAATCCCGCAGTATTATTTTCATGCGCGCGGAAAGAAAGCGTATACGCAGCTTAGTAAAAAGATTTTCCGCTACCAGGAGCCGCTCCAGCCGAATGCGTTTCATAAAAGGATTGCGGAGTTGGATGTCCATACATTGATCACGACAAATTATACGGATTTGCTGGAACGGGAACTAAACCGCCAGGGATATCCGTATCAAACGGTTTGTAAAGATCAGGATTTGTTTTGTGCGGCAAATGGAAAAACGCTGATTAAAATGCACGGTGATTTTGCGCATGATAATTTTATCTTAAAAGAAGAGGATTATACGGCATACAGCAGTGATTTTCATTTAATTGAAACGTTTGTAAAGTCTGTGTTTGCGAAAAATGTCGTGTTGTTTTTGGGATTCTCGCTGCGGGATCCGGACTTTTTGCAGATACTTTCTTGGATCAAAGCCAAAGACTGTGCGGGGGAGAATAGCCAGCAGGTTTATTTCCTGGAAAGTGAAAAAGAGGAATCGAACTACGAGTCTGCGTATTTTAAAAATTTTGGCGTTCATGTGATTTATACGAATCACGATACAAGAGCAAATGGTGATTCCGGTATAGACGGCGCAGATGTGAAAGGCGTATTTGCGGTGCTGGACCGGATACAGCGCCGCGACAGCGGAGAGGCTTCGGATCTGGAAGACGCCCGGGCTTATTTAGCGCCTTTTCTGAACCTGGATTATATATTGCGCAGATATCTGGAAAAAGGCTTGTCCAAATGCGGCCTTTCGATCCATGGGGATACGATATGGGCTTTGGGCCAAAAGGAAAAGGACGGGCAGGATGCGTACGCGTTATTGGAAAAGATTGCCGGGTGTTTGGAAAAAGACGATGTTGATTTGGGAAACCCATATGATGTATTGGCCGGCGCGCTGCGAAAGAGCGGGGTGAACCGGATGGAATGGTTTCGGCCGAATGAGGAACGGGTCGAGGCGCGGACGGTTATTGTGCCGCATTTGGAAAATCAAATAGGCAGCCTGGCAATGGAATTTGATTTTGAAAGTCTTCGAAAACTGGCGGCGTATTATGATTTTTTAGGCCGTGACGGGCAGGCTTATGCGAAACAGGCGTATATTTATTATTTACTGGAGGATTTTGGAAAGACTTACCAGGCGGTATGCAAGGCTTTGGAATTGTTTTTGGAAAACAAGCAGTATGTTTCCTATTATCTGGCACAATCTAACCGTCTGCGGATTGCGCATATAATCAGAAGCTGGAAGCTGGGGACGGATTTGCAAAAGGATATTTATGACCGCATCCAGGAGGAAACAGCGGCGGTCCATTTAGAATCCATTCGGTCGCAGTTATCGGACTTGCCGGAGTTTGCTTACTGTGATGCGGGTATCTTAAACGAGCTGGACGCATCTTGGCTGCATGAACCGTTTTTTCAGGATATCTACCGACTGGTACAGGAAATGAAAGAACAACGCAAATTGGAAACAACTGACGGCGGTTCTGCGGTTTTTGAAGCTTTGCGGCGGGAGGTAAAAGATTATTATTTCTATCTGGCGAATAATATGAGGATGACGGACAAGTATGCGCAGGCAAAAGAGGTTTTTGTGTTTTATATAAAAAGCGTCCTGGAGTTGATCGGTGCTGCGGGCCGTGGCGGGCGTCTGGTTTTGGCGGACGCGAAAGCGGCAAATGTACAGGCATGCGCGGTCAGCCGGTTTGAATTGTTCGTTATGATTCGGTGTATGGAAAAAACAGACCTGTGGCGTACGCTTGTACAAAACCGGATCGAAGTGCTTCCGCTGGAAGCGGATGGTTTGGATTATGTGAAGACGGTAATCCGGCATTTGAAATCGGAAGATCAAAAGAAGCATGACGATACATTGTGGAAAGTCCTTTTGCTGTGCGCATGGATTCCGTTAGATGAAGAACTGATGGAACTGGCTTTGGACTGTGTGGCGGAAAATCTGGATGCGCGCGGTTATGAGGAAAATAAAGAGACGATTTTCCGGCTGCTTTCTGTCTGCGGACAGAACCGATGGGATTGGCGGAAGCAGTCCGCGGACTTTCAAAGGAATGACTGTGCACTGGGCAGGCTTTTGCATACCCTGGTCTGCCTGCTGGCTGCGGAAACAGAACCGATGCGCATCCGTAACGATTACCGCCTGCTGCAAAAGGTTTCCGAGGCTTTTTATCAGGCGTACCAGGAAAAGTATACGGGGGATATTGGAGCATTGCTCTGCGCGGAAAAAGCATTGGCGGCGGTTGGTATTTATCCGGTCTGCAGTGAAAAAAATCAGGAAAGGATCCGGCAATTTTTCGCGGGCTGGAAAGCGGACGGCTGGGAGGCTTATGAGGTCTATGGCGCCGCCGTAATGTGCGGCGTTCGGGAACCGGACGCGGCGTTTGAACGGATCGTTTTTGAAAACCTGGACCGGATCAAAAAGGTCGGAAAGGACTGCGTGCCGCATCCTTATGAAGAAGTCCTGACCCTTTTGTATCAGTTGTATCTGGATAAAAAATTGATCCACGCAAAGGAATTAAAGGAGGAATTGCTTCATGCGGACAATCCGGCGTTTCGTTTCCTGGGTTCTATGGACGACTTTGACTACAGCAAATTTGAGCTGGAATGGCTGTGTGGTTTTGGGGAGCCGATCTTGAAAAAAATCGCGTTTCATCAAACGGCCAGAACGAATATTACAAGGCGGCTGGTTGAGGAAAACAGACGGGGTGAAATTGACGGTTCGATTGTGAATCTTTATTTCCGGTATTTTGTGAAGATCGAATAATCCGGGCTATGGCGGATCAGGAACATATCCGATTATGTAAAGGCAGGTGCAAGCTGTGATTGATTTAAGTAAAGATTTTGTTGAAACCAATTTCCGTTTATTTGTCGATAAACTCCTTTCACTCCCGGAGGTTTTTTGTATTAAAATTAGGGAACTGGAAATTTACAGGGATTATAAAACGGAAATGATAAAATCAGCAGTCGATAAAAGCTATCATGATGGTTACAGTGATATTGATTTGTGTGCTATAGTTCGGCTGCCTGCGAAAATAAATCCACGCCGGATGACTATATGAAGCATATGGAGCATTGGGGATTTCCATTCGATCGGATTTTGGGTGTATGTATGTTCCTGAAAATCAGCTTTGCAGATTTGTGTGTAAAAATGGAATGCGGTATGACTTAAAATTTGAATTTTTGTTTCAGGAAAGTGCACCGGCGATTCCTTTAAAGCCAGTCCGGCAGCCAAAAAGTAATGTGAATTGGCCGATAGAGAATATGGATCGATTTTGGTTTGTTCATATCCAGGAGCTTGGAAGGCTTTACCGCAATGATTTTCTAATCAGCAGCCATCTTGCGAATAGTAATATTAATGAGACATTAGTACAGCAAATGGTACTGCGCGATTTAAAATATCATACAAATCATCATCGATATGGGTATAAGGAAGAACTGGTTTATTTAAACTATACGGGACAATGCCCTTATCAAACGGAAAATATTGTATTTAATAAAATCGCGGATCAGATCTATGCCGCGGCGTTGGCTTATGATGAACTTGCCGCATTCTTTTATCAAGATTACGTGTGCAGAAGTAAGGATTTCTTTGCTATATGGAAATCTTATGAGGAATATAGGAGTAATTAGAAGCAAAGAGGATTGGGGGTCTGTTCCAATCCTTTTTGTTGTTTTGGGAAAATAAAAAAGGTATATCCTTAAATAGAAAATTCCACTTTGCGGTAAAACAAGATCCCGGCCAGGTCTGCCAGCATCCATCCAATCGGGATGGACCACCAGATGCCCGCGACCCCGACGCCGGAAACGGCGGAGAGCGTATAGGCTAAGGCGACGCGCGTACCGAGTGAAATGACTGTCAGTACGACGGATACGGCGGGTTTTCCAAGCGCACGGAAAAGCCCGTAAAATAAAAACAGGCAGCCGATTCCGAAATAAAAAGGGCAGATGGTATGTAAATACCGGACCCCCTCTGTAAGGATGGCGGTTTCTTGTGCATCAATAAAAACGTGCATCAGCGGTTTTGCCAGAAACCAGAGAAGTACGGCGGCAGACAGGCTGTAGGCGACGACGGTTGCCGCCGCATGGCGGATGCCGCCGCGGATCCGCGCTGTCTGTCCGGCTCCGGCGTTTTGGGCGATAAATGTGGAAAAGGCGTTTGCGTATTCCTGCAGCGGCATGTAGGTAAAAGCGTCTATTTTTACCGCGGCCGCGGATGCCGCCATAACGGCTGTTCCAAAACTGTTGACAAGCCCCTGCACCATCAGGATGCCGAGGTTCATTACAGACTGCTGCATGCAGGTCAACACGGAATAATTTAAAATCTCATATAGGCTGTCCCGTTTGATTTGGAAACGGCAAAATGCCTTTCTTAACGTATTGTTTGTTCGGAATGCGTAAATCCCAATGCCAAAACCGGCGATATATTGCGAAATCATGGTAGCTGCCGCCGCGCCAAAGGTGTCCTGGTGCAGTTTGGCGACAAACAGCAGGTCCAAGACGATGTTTACGATTGTGGAGACCGCTAAAAACAGCAGCGGTGTTACGGAATTGCCCAATGCTTTTAAATAGGCGCAGAAATAATTGTACAGGGCCACAGCCGGGATTCCCCAAAATACAAGGTACAGGTAACTGCGTGACGGCCCCGTGATTTCCCGCGGGATGTTCAGCCAGGCAATGATCCAGTCCATACCGGACAGTACAAGCACGGTAAGGATCACGGCAATGACCAGGATCAGCAGAAAAGAAGAGCAGATGCTGTATTCCAGCTTTTGTGTGTCCTGTTTACCGAAACAAAGGGAAAAAACGATCCCGCTGCCCATGCACAGGCCGAGCAGGATCGATGTTAAAAACGTCATCAGTGTAAAAGCGGATCCGACAGCAGCCAGCGCGCCAGATCCGGCAAAATGTCCCACAACCCATGTATCTACCACATTATAGGCTTGCTGCAGGAAATTTCCAAGGATCATCGGAAGCGCGAAGAAAAACATCGTACGGGCTACGGGACCTGTCGTTAACTTCTTTTGTGTCATTAAGCCTAAACTCCTCCTGTGTAATGGCAATATCGCGGCTGCCCGTATGCAACAGTTTAAACAGGGCGTTACAGCCGTACAAAGCCGCGGCAATGGGATCGCGAAAATAAAGGTGAAACCGCCCCTGTTTTGTGTTATACTAAAAAAAGCAGGTGGTTTATTCCGCGGTTTCGATTACACCATAATCAATCAGGACATTTTCCGGGGCATTCGGCGGGAGCACGATCCCAAGCATTTCATATTTATAGCGTTTTACCCTGCGGCTGCATCCGATGGACTCCGGGGCATAGGCGGTCGTATCGCATCCGGCGTATTCCGGTGTTTCGGCCAGGTCGTCTGTTACATCACGGACAAGGGCGTCAGTTACGTCGTAAATATCTTTGCCGTATTCGACAGCGACCGGGATATGTTTTTTGACTTGTTTGTCCAGGTTTCCAAATGAGCGGTATAAGGTGTATTTCATAGTGGTTTCCTCCTGTTTTGGGTTATGTTTTATGGGTCAAAGGAACGCGAAACGAATCTGTTTCGTCTATTATAATTTGAAACCAGGGTATCGTCAATGGCAGTTTCGATGTTTTTGCAATACCGGGGTAGGGGGGGGGTGTCGAATGAGCAGGAATATTGCCGACCAGCAGACACGCAGGCTGGCGCGGCGGGTGCTTCAAATTTTGGAAAAAGAAGATGGGCGTTCTTTCGCCAGGAAAAAGGCGGAGGCGGTAAAAATATTGGCAGAAAGCATCCGCGGAATTGAAAATCAGAAAAAACAGCAAATGACCGATTGTCCGCCGCTCAAAAACGGCGCCGCGTTTTTTTGGCGGCAGGGAGATCTGCTTTATGCGGATCCAAGGATTTTGCTGCGGCGGATTGGGGAGTGTGACCGGGGAGGATTTCTTGCCGTACGGCGGGAATATACGGTCATGCCGTTTTTGCTTAGGGAGCGGGCTTATACCGATATGATTTGGAATGACCAGCGGTCGGCTGCGGCGCTGATGTGCTCCGTTTTAGATCAAAGGACAAAGGCATATATCGGGTATTGCGGCATAAAAAATACGGCGGAGGAAATGTGGGAAATTACGATTGAATTATTAAAGGCTTATACCGGGCAGGGGATCGGGTATCTGGCCGTTTCAAAGCTGTTGGACGCGGTTGCGCTGCGGTGCGGCGTGACGCGGTTTCGGGTGCGGATTGATTCCGATAACTACGCGAGCCAGGGGTTGTTTGAAAAGCTGGGCGCGGCGCCCAATGGCGTAAGCAGGCTGATGGTATATGACGAACAGGCGGTGCGTGCATGCGAGGAAGAAAATCTGCAATGCATGGATGAACGTCTGCTTGCCGTTGCAAAGAAATTTGGCGTAACGCCGCGGACCTTATTAAGCCATGTGCTGGAGTACAGGCTGGATTGGCAAGCGCCGCGGCATCGGTTACCATGCATAGATTAGAGAATCAATCAGGAAAGGAAAGGTGGCAGTATGAATTATGACTGTCTGATTATTGACGACGAAACCATGCTGGCGGACAGTACGGCGGAATATTTTAACCTGTTTGGCGTAAAGACGGCGGCGGTTTACAGCGCCGCGGGATGCCGGGATTTTCTGCGGACGCACAGCGTGCAGCTTTTGCTTTTGGATATCAATCTGGGCGACGGCAGCGGTTTTTCGGTTTGTAAGGAATTGCGCCAGACGACGGATATTCCGATTTTGTTTATTTCCGCGCGTACGAGCGAGGACGACCAGATTATCGCGCTTGGGATCGGCGGGGATGATTACATACAAAAACCGTATTCGCTTGGCGTGCTGCTTGCAAAGGTCAAGGCGGTGTTAAAGCGTTATGGGCAGGAAAACCGTGACAGCGGCTATTGTGACGGGCGGCTTTCGATCGATATTCCAGCAAACTGCGTGCTGGTAGAGGGCAGGCAGGTCAAGCTGACCAGGATGGAGTTTAAGCTTTTGGCCTATCTGGTACAAAACCGCGGCAGGGTAGTGACCAAGCAGGAACTGTTTACGCATGTATGGGAGGATAAGTTTACAGGGGACGGAACGTTAAACGTGCATATTCGAAAGATCCGGGAAGCGGTGGAAACGGATCCGAACCAGCCGGCCTATATCCTTACGGTTTGGGGAGCGGGGTACCGGTTTCAAGGAGGAGGAGCATGAAAAAACGGGCGTTTCTTTTTTGTGTTCTGCTGGTGTTTTTGGTTCAGGTATCGTTTCTGGCTGTGTTGCTGGTACCGGATGATCCGGCTGGGCAGGATCCTGTGGCGGTCAATGAGGTTGTAAAAACAGTAGAGGCGGATTGGGATGAGATGTGGAACCATACAAATGCCGCCGGATTATCTTATGTCGTATTGGATCAAAACGGAGTCGTACGCTACCGTACCAGGAACCATCTAAGCGAGACCGTTTTTCAGGCCGCGGCGCATGGGGATACGATATTAGATGTCGCACCGCAGGGCAAAACAGCGGGAAAAGTCCTGATTTACAATACGGCCGTCAAAGAAAACGCGTCCCGTAGGGGCAGGTTGTTTTGGGGGATGGCTGCGCTGCTGCTTTTACAGGCGTTTCTTGCCGCCTGTTATTTTTTTTATTTGGAGCGTGCGGTGTTTCGTCCGTTTCAAAAGCTAAGAGGGTTTGCGCAGCGGGTTGCAGGCGGGAATCTGGATATTCCGCTTGCGATGGACCGGCACAATTTATTTGGGGCGTTTACGGAAAGCTTTGACCTGATGCGTACGGAGCTAAAGAAAGCGCGGATGGCCGAAGCAAAAGCCAATGCGCAGAAAAAAGAGCTGGTTGCAAAGCTTTCGCATGATATCAAGACGCCGGTCGCCAGTATCCGGGCCGCGGCCGAGGTTGGCCTGGCCCTTTCGGAAAGTGAAAGGATGCAGGATAATTATACGCAGATTATCCGCAAGGCGGACCAGATTCATACGCTGGTCAACGATCTGTTTGCGGCGGCGCTAAAGGAACTGAGCCAGCTTCCGGTCATTCCGGCGGATTTCGAAAGCGGCGTGCTTTTCGAACTGCTGGAAAACGCGGATTACCTGCACCGCGCAAATCCGGCGGACATCCCGGAATGTTTGCTGCGTGCCGACCGCCTGCGCCTGCAGCAGGTATTTGACAATCTGTTTGCCAATTCGTACAAATATGCCGGGACAGATATTTTGCTTTCGGCTTCTTTAGACCAGGAAAACGGGTATCTGGTGCTTACAATCGAAGATTTCGGCGGCGGCGTGCTTAAAGACGAGCTGGCGCTGCTGAAAGAAAAATTCAGGCGCGGCAAGAATGCGCATGAAACGGAGGGGGCGGGGCTTGGACTGTATATTTCGGATTATTTTATGAAAGAAATGGGCGGGGAGCTTTTCGTGGAAAACGGGGCGCACGGGCTGCGGGCCTGTGTAAAAATCGCTTTCAGCGGTATGGGGGACTGAGGCTGCGGGGACGCCGGATGAGGGACGCGGGCCTGGCTTGCGGCTCCGGCTCCAGAATGGTAAGAATCCCTAAGTATTCTGCATTTA
>CAJUIH010000095.1 GCA_910586045.1 uncultured Eubacterium sp. | reverse complement strand
TATAGCAGCAATCATCAATATTTGACATGCAGAAGCTACTGTATCAACCATTTCTGTGATTGTGTTTGCCCTTAGTATATCGTTTGGCGCAGGGACAGCAAACCAAATAAAATTCGGTATCATAACAAGCAAAAATAGCAGTAATCCACAAATCTCAAAACTCAACTTGTATCTTTTTAACATCTGATTCCCCCTAAAACTGGAATTGCTTTCCGGAAATACATAAAGTAAAACGGCTATCTCCTATGGCCAATAGGGGATAGCCTGTGTAACTTGTAAACCCTGTTTCTAAGTTTCCGGTGACAATCACCGGATATGCTCAAATCCTATAACTGTCTCTAATCTGAGTATAAATGATACCTTGCTCATTTGCAAGTGTTAATATAGGAAATGCAGAATAAACGCATGAACGCAGACTCCCTAATTTCCATCCCATTATTTGGTCAGTTCGTGTTTCTTCATAAGCCTGCTTCTGGCTGCCTTTGCGTGCAAGGCAGTAATCCCGTGTGCTTCCTGCATAATCACCCTTTACCGTGCCAGGTCGATCTGCTGGACCGTACCCGCCTGCCCGTTTTCATACAAAAACATTCCGGTTTGGCGCACAACGGCATTTGTCTGATTATCTGTTTCGGAGTTAACCGAAAACTGGGTATTCACATTGCCCAGATAAATGGCCCCGACACCGGCCGCGCCCAACGCGCGCAGGACATCTTTGCCGTTCTCATCCTTTTGCCAGATCAACAGCTTGCTGAATATCTCGTCCGCTTCGTCAATCCATCCGTTCCCGTCCTGGTCATACTGTGCCAGATCCGCGAACCCATTGCCGCTTGCCGTGCCAAACAGCTCGCTTCCGTCATTAATGATGCCGTCTCCATTTTTGTCCAGAGCCAAAAAACCGCTCCCGGCCTGCAGTCTGGAAATCTGTTCCTCATGTCCGTCCGCGTCCAGGTCAAAATAAAACTTCTGATCGGATACGCCTGCCGCTTCCGAATCCAGATGAATGACCAGCGGATCCGTCAGCCTTACCGCGTTCATATTGACCACCGAAGCCGTCTGTTCATAAAAAGACCGTGACATTGTCATCTCCACGTTAAATGAGATTTCCTTTCCCGATGCGGTAACGACCGTTCCTTCGGTGGAAAAATTCGTTTCTTCCGCTTCATAATGCGACCTTCCGCCAAACGAGAGGAAATGACCGCCGGAATAGTCGGCAAACAGCGCATTGATTGGATTTTCCATCCGACCCCTTCCCCAAAAGAGCTGGTGCAGCATATAGCCAATCGACTGCCTGCGAATCACATGCAGGTTCGACAGCCCGCGGCTGCTTCCCATACGCATGCCGCGGATGCTGCGGCTTTGTGAAAAGCGCGCCATCAAATCCTCTTTGGAATCCGCGGGATCTTCCTGCTTTTGTCCCAAATCCGGTTCCCTCCCCCACTTATTCTGTGCAGTTGCAACCGCCGTCTGTACAAATTTGGTACTGCCGCCGGAAAAAGCAGCACTTCCGAATGCAGACATCGATGTCATCGACTGAAAACTGCGTCGCGCGTCCATACGAACGGCACTTGATTCAATAATCATAAAAAACCTCCTAATTCCTTATATTTTGTTTACAGGCAAAAACGGCATCCATTTTAAGCGAACGCCTAAAATGCATACCGTCCATGGCTGATTCCCAACATTTTACAATCCTTGTAATTAAAACTGTTATCGGAAATTCTGATGCAAAACTTAACGGTTTTTCTCAGATTGCGCTGTCCATTCATGACATTTAGGCCAAGTAAAATCCGGCGCGGCTTTTATACGTTCTGTACAAACCGTTTTTTCGTGTTCTCTTAAAACTTTCAAAATAGGGATTGACAATTTTATTGTATTAGTGTATTATTCAACTAGTACAAAAATACAAGAAACAACAGGCAAAGAGGAACAAAGGAAATGAGGTGAAAAGATGCCATGGAATCTTGATTCTGACCGTCCGATCTTTCTGCAGATACTGGAACGTATCCGGATCGATATTATAAACGGCACATATAAACCGGGAGAACGGCTGCCGTCTGTGCGGGAGCTGGCGGCGCAGGCTGCGGTAAACCCAAATACAATGCAGCGTGCGTTCGCGGAACTGGAACGAACCGGGCTGGTTTATTCCAAACGCACCAGCGGCAGATTTATTACGGAGGATATTGAAATGATCGAATCATTAAAAGCAGAGATTGCGCGGGAACAGATCCGCTTATTTTTGGATCGTATGGAACAGCTTGGCTTTGACCGGGAACAGACGATGGAGCTGATGCGGCGCGGCGGCATAGAGACATAACGGGAACAGCAGGTTCCAAGATAAAGCGTCAAAAAAGGGAATGAAAAAAGAAAGGGGAACTTATGAGCGTTTTACTACAATGCAGGAAACTAACCAAACGGTTTGGGGCAAAAGAAGCGCTAAGCCAGGTTAACCTCGAACTGGAAAGCGGGCATATTATTGGATTTTTAGGCCCAAACGGCAGCGGAAAAACGACGATGATCAAAATCATAACCGGACTGCTGCAGCCGACAGCGGGGGAGATTTTATTTTGCGGCGGCTTTATCGGCCCGGAAAGCAAAAAGCAGATTTCTTACCTGCCGGACCAGACGTATTTAGACAACAATCAGAAAGTCAAAGACGTAGTAGGCCTATTTGAAGATTTTTATGCGGATTTTGACCGGGAACGCGCCTATGATATGCTGGGCAAGCTCAAAATCGGCCCGCAGGAACGTCTGAAAACGCTTTCCAAAGGAACAAAAGAGAAAGTACAGCTTATTATGGTTATGAGCCGCAAAGCAAAGCTGTATGTACTGGACGAACCGATTGCCGGTGTGGACCCGGCAGCGAGGGAATATATCTTAAATACGATTATAAGCGCGTATGAACCGCAGTCTTCTATATTATTGGCGACGCACCTGATTGCGGATGTGGAAAATATTCTGGACGAGGCGGTAATCATTAAAAACGGGCAGATTGTACGGCATTCTTCTGTAGATGAGATCCGTATGCAGGAAGGGAAGTCACTAGACGCCTATTTCAGGGAGGTATTCAGATGTTAAAACATTTATGGAAACATGAAATCAAAACACAGGGAAAGACAATGTGCGGCTTATACGGAGTGCTTGCGGGTTCGGCAGTTTTGGTTTCCGTTGTAAAATTATGCAGCCAGTATTTTGGAGGCGCGGCCGCGGAAAACTTTTACGCGATTATGGCCGGGATTTATACGATGACAGCGGCTGTCATTGCGGTAGCGGGGTTTATTTATCTGTGCGTACATTTTTACCAGAGCATGTATTCGGCGCAGGGATATCTGACGCATACGCTTCCGGTTTCGGCTGGACAGATTTTAAATACCAAGATTGCCGTTTCATCCGGGTATCTGTTTCTGACAGGGCTGCTTTTAGCCGCTGCTTTTCTGCTGCTTGCGATGATTGGGGACCATTCGGATGTTACAGAGTTTTTCGTGCTGTTTACGGACGAAATGGGGGAAGCAGAGCTTGGGATTACAAAAATGCAGTTGCTTGCTTTTATTGTTGTGTTATTCGCATTGGGATGTGTAGACAGTCTGCTGTTATTTTTTGCGGGAAGTTCGATCGGACAGTTGGCAAAACGATCCCGCGCCGCATTTGGAATCGCGGCGAGCATCGGGCTTTCGTACGCGACGCAAATTTTGTCTTTGATCGCTATGGTAGCCGCGGCGTTTTGCCTGCAGGGAAATTATAAACCGGAGACTGTATGCAGATGGGTAATGGCCGGGATGATCGCAATGCTTCTCGTATGGGCCGCGGTCTATTATACTATCAGCCGGATCATTGTATGCAGGCATTTAAATCTGGAATGAGGAAATCACAGGTGTTTTTCTAATTATTAAGAATTAGTTTATGCTTCTTTTAGGATTTTGACATATTTCAGACACATTTAACGAGTATACTGTTTTCATCAAATGAAGTTGGCGGCGAGCAACAGCGCGCAAGGTGCAGCCGTTAGCTTCGACTAAAAACTATCCTATTCATATAGATAAACATTTTCATAACTAAACTCCTCGGAAAAGCGATCTGCTGCGGCAGGTCGTTTTTTCAGTTTACGGATTTGCGTAAATGTGCTATTCTAAGGACGTGCCTTACAGAAATTTAGAAACGGTGCGTACCGTTTCTTATAAATAAAATTCGTGAATTGGGAAGGAAACGCTTATGAAAAAAAAAGTAGTCGTCGGTATGTCGGGAGGTGTGGATTCTTCTGTTGCCGCTTATTTATTAAAGGAACAGGGATATGAAGTTATTGGTGTTACCATGCTCGTCTGGCAGGAGCCGGATCTCTGCCAGGGGGAACAGGAGGATAGCTGCTGCGGGCGAAGCGCTATAGAGGATGCGCGCCGTGTGGCGGAGCAGCTTGGGATTCCCCATTATGTGGCGGATTTTCAAAAGGAATTTAACGAATCTGTAATTGATTATTTTATACGGGAATATCAATGCGGCAGGACGCCGAACCCATGTATAGCGTGCAACCGCTTTATCAAATGGGAATCCCTGCTGCGGCGGGGCATGGAGTTTGGCGCGGATTGGATTGCAACCGGGCATTACGCGCGCATTCTGCGGCTTGCTAACGGCAGGTACACGCTCGCAAAATCCGCGGCAGCCGGAAAAGACCAGACCTATGTACTGTACAGCCTGACACAGGAGCAGCTTAAACATACGCTGTTTCCGCTCGGGGATTATGAAAAAGCGCAGGTACGGGCAATTGCACAGCAGGCGGGGCTTGCGGCCGCGCACAAGCCGGACAGCCAGGAGATTTGTTTTGTGCCGGATCATGATTATGCCGCATTTATCAGCCGAAAAACCGGGACGGCGGACAAACCGGGCAATTTTATAACAAAAGACGGCGCGGTTCTGGGGCGGCACAAAGGCATCCGCCATTATACAATCGGCCAGCGCAAAGGGCTTGGCATCGCATTGGGCAGGCCGGTATTTGTGACAAAAATAAAACCGGATACAGCGGAAGTCGTGCTGGGAGAGCAGGAAGAATTGATGACCACGGAATTGGAAGCAGAAAACATTTGCTATATGGGCGCAAAACGGTTGGAGCCGGGACAGCGGATGCGGGCAAAAATCCGCTATTCCCATGCAGGGGAAGCCTGTGAGGTGACACATACCGCGGAGGATGGAAACCGGATCGGCCTGCACTTTGAACATCCGGTGCGGGCTGTCACGCCGGGGCAGGCCGCGGTATTTTACGCAGATGACGGATTCGTACTCGCAGGCGGGACAATTATTCAGTAACGCAGCAGTTGTAGACCGCTGCAAGAAGTGATATACTCAAAGAACCGGGTGCTGCGTATAGGGCGGACGGGTTACCGCGCGCAGAACCAGGGATCAGTGAGAAGGAGGAGCCGGATCATGGCAGACAATCAATGCAGCGGATGCCCGAGCGCATCCAGTTGTACTACACAGCAAAAAGAAAACTGCAGTTCCAAGCAGGGACCGCAGAGTATGATGGAGCCGATGAATAAATATTCCAACATTAAGAAAGTGATCGGCATTGTCAGCGGAAAAGGCGGGGTTGGAAAATCATTTGTGACCGCTTCGCTTGCAGCCGCTATGAAAAAAACAGGGGCGCAGGTCGGCATTATGGATGCGGATATTACAGGGCCGTCGATTCCAAAAATGTTTGGTGCGGCCGGAGAAGTGTACGGTAACGCGGAGGGCATGATCCTTCCGGCCGAAACAAAAGACGGGCTGAAACTGATATCCATCAGCTTTTTAATGGAAGACCCGCAGGATCCGGTGATTTGGCGCGGGCCGGTGATCGGCGGCGCAGTCAAACAGTTTTGGACCGACGTAGTTTGGGGTGATCTGGATTATTTATTGATTGATATGCCGCCAGGCACCGGGGATGTACCGCTGACTGTATTCCAGTCGATTCCGGTAGACGGGATTATTATCGTAACTTCGCCGCAGGAACTTGTACAGATGATTGTAAAAAAAGCATACCGCATGGCATCGGGCATGCATATTCCGGTATTGGGCGTTGTGGAAAATTTCAGCTACCTGGAATGTCCGGACTGCGGCCGCAAAATCCGTCTGTTTGGAGAAAGCCATTTAGATCAAGCGGCTGACGAGCTTGGCATCCAGGTACTCGGCAAAATACCGCTGGATCCGCAGATGGCGCAGGCCGCGGATGATGGGACATTTTTCGAAAAAGACCATGCCTATCTGGACAAAGCGGCTGAAACGCTGAAGAATTTAGAAAAGAAATAAAACCGGAAGCTGCTGCGCCGTCCCTGGCGCGGCAGCTTCCGGTTTCTTTTGTTTTCGCCGGATATGTAGCTGCTATTCCTGCGTTTCATGGGCATTGGCGGCGTTTTTACACGCTGCCCTTGTATCACGCACCACTACCGCGTGCTGGAACAGAAAAATACCCCCGTAAGTCAGCAGGACGCCGACCGTCAGCCAAAGCAGGAAGAAAAACGGCTGCTGCGTCCGGTAAAACAAAATGGAATTGAAAAAGGTGCCGCAAAAGTTGAAAAACGCATGGAACAGCATAGCGATCAGGACGGAGCCGCCCGTTTCACACAGATATCCAAGAAACAGGCCAACCAGGCCGGCGTAAATCCCCTGGATCATATTCATATGGAAGATCCCAAACAATACCGCCTGCAGGCCAATTGCGGCAGCGGCAGGCAGCGCTTTTTTCGCGTATCCAAGCGTAACGCCGCGGAAAATAAATTCTTCCGACACCGGGGCAATCAGACAGGCATAAAACGCCATCAACGGGCTTACGGTTTCGTCAAAAGAGACGCTGTTCATCAGATCCTGGTACGCCCGCATCCAGTCCGGGCGGACGGCGCCGACAAAACTGGTTACGTATGCCGTCACATACTGCAGTCCAATCGCCAGCAGGAATAACGCCAGGACCATCCAAAGGTTTATGGCACAGCGCGCGGCAACGCGTTCCTGCTGCCGCGCAAGTTTTTTCCGGTACCAGAAACCAAATATGCAAAGAGACGCAATCGAACTGAGCATAGACAGCCAGATGATAAAAGAACTGGACGACCAAAGCGCAAACAGGTTGTTAAAAATCTCCTGAAAGGTTCGGCCGGTTCCATAGTACTTTACCATGGTGAAAATTGCACTGACGCCGTAAACCGGAATGCAAACCAGAAATTGAACCGCAACGGCCAGCAGAAGCGGCGCCAGGCAGAATAACACACGAGTGATTGGTTTTATGGAAATTTTCATTGAAGCTGAATCCTCCTATATACATAGTATGGGAGTTTCGCCGCACTCCCTGCAGCTATTATATAGCACACCAAAATAAAATACAAGGATACAATCAAGCTCCATCCCGGTACCGCAGCAATTCCTGCCGGACGTCAACGCAATTCATACATCCGGACATAATACAAACCCCCGCAGCCCCGGCCCGGATACAAGCGGCGGCATTCCCCGGATGGATGCCGCCAAGGGCGTATACCGGCAGGTCTACAGCGGCGCACACTTCCCGCAAAAACGGCAGGCCGCGCGCCGGAACCCCTTTTTTGCAATCCGTAGGAAATACATGGCCGGCAGTAAGATAGCCGGCGCCCGCCTCCTGTGCCAGTTTTGCTTCCTGCACGGAATGTGTAGAGGCGCCGATAACCGAAAACTGCCGTTTTTGCTGCTCCGTCAGCTCCAGCAGCTTTTGCAGCGGCAAGTGGACGGCCTGCGCACCCAGGCGCGCCGCTGCCCCGATATACGTATGCAGGATGCACGGAACCTGGTATGCCGCGCAAATACGCATAACTTCTTTCGCAAGCGCTTCATACGCCTGTTCCGTCAGGTCTTTTTCCCGTACAATCACCGCTTCCGGACCCGCCTGGGCAATCTGCATAATCTGCGCGGCATAATCGCGCACCGACAGGTGCCTGTTCGTAATACACCGAATCTTCATAGACAGCGCCCTGTCAGACATAAATATAGTCGTTTAATACCGGCTGCAGGCCGCCGGACGACATATCCTGGTACATCTCGTCAAAACTGCGCTCGTCACTGATCTGGAACTGCTCGTCGCCGGATTCCTCTTTCTGTGTACCGGTATATTTACTCTCATGGTCGCCGATCCCCGTCGAAACCCCGGCGGATACTTTTGTAGCCGCAATTTTTACAATGCCGTCCCGAAAATGCTTCTGTTCACGCGAAGAAACCGTAATGCCGACATACGGAAGAAAGATCCGGTACGCGCACAAAATCTGGCACAAATCGCTTTCCGTCACGCCAAGCGGACTGATTTTGTCATTATTGATAATCGGGCGCAGCCGCGGGCAGGAAAGCGAATATTCCACATGCGGGTATTTGCGCTGCAAATAATACACATGAAGCGCACTAGCCAGCGCGTCCTTACGAAAATCAGACAAACCGAGCAGGGCCGAAAAAGCAACGCCGCGCATTCCGCCCAAAATCGCCCGCTCCTGTGCTTCAAAACGGTACGGAAAGACACGCTTATGCCCTTTTAGATGCAGCGTCTCATATTTTTGCGCGTCATACGTTTCCTGAAACACCGTAATATAATCTGCCCCGCATGAATGCAGATAACGGTACTCGTCGCTGTTGACCGGATAAATTTCCAGCCCCACATTGCGGAAATAACCCGCCGCCATTTTGCAGGCCTCTCCGATATAGGCCACATCGCTCATACCGCGGCTTTCCCCGGTCAAAATCAAGATCTCCTCCATGCCCGCATCCGCAATCACCCGCATCTCATGTTCGATTTCCGCGGCATCCAGCTTTTTACGCACAATATCATTATAACAGTTAAATCCGCAGTATACACAATAGTTTTCACAATAATTCGCAATATATAACGGCGTAAACAAATACACCGTATTGCCGAAATGCCTGCTTGTCTCATATTTTGCCCGCGCGGCCATTTCCTCCAGATGCGGCTTTGCGGCAGGGGAAAGCAGCGCCTTTAATTCCTCCACACCGCAGGTTTCCTGCAGCAGGGCGCGGCGTACATCCGCGTCCGTATACTGTTCATACGTATAACCGCGCATCTGGCCCAATACCTGTTCCATAACATCGGAAGAAATACGCTCCATGCCATCCATATACTGCATGAAATCCGTCCTTGCCGACGGATCGTTCTCCAAGCGGTGCTTGCGCTCTAAAGCCTGCGCTGATAATTTATCCGAATCTACAAAAAATTGATTCTCTGGCATCTTTTTATCCTTCTTTCTACGTTTGCTTCCATCCTGATCCATCATCTGTTGGTTTGCCGGCAGGTTTTCTCCGCAACCGACAGCCCTTTCCCTGCCGGCGGGTCTATTCATCCCGCAAAAAACCGGTCAGCGGATCCGACGCACAAGCGCCCCGCTCCAAAACCCGTCCAAGCCCTGCTAAATAAGCGCTCCGTCCGGCTTCAATCGCATGTTTAAAAGCACCCGCCATCGCCGGGATATCCCCCGCGGTCGCGATTGCCGTATTCGCCATAATAGCCGCCGCCCCCATCTCCATGGCTTCGCACGCCTGGGACGGCCTGCCAATGCCGGCGTCTACAATAATCGGCACATCGATTTCATCTATTAAAATCTGAATAAATTCTTTCGTCGCAAGCCCTTTATTCGATCCAATCGGGGAAGCTAACGGCATAACCGCGGCCGCGCCCGCATTTACCAGATCTCTTGCCGCATACAAATCCGGATACATATAAGGAAGCACCACAAACCCTTCTTTCACAAGCTGTTCCGCAGCCCGTACCGTTTCCGCATTATCCGGCAGCAGATACTTGCTGTCTTTCATAATCTCTATTTTTACAAAATCCCCGCAGCCCAGTTCCCGGGACATCCGGGCGATCCGGACTGCCTCCTTTGCGTCCCTAGCGCCGGACGTATTCGGCAGCAGGGTCACGGTGTCCGGAATATAATCCAGGATATTTTCATTTTTCTTTGTATTCGTCCGGCGCACCGCCAGCGTAATAATCTGCGCCCCGGCATTTTCTACCGCCGCACGGATTAATTCCATGGAATATTTCCCGGACCCTAAAATAAACCGGGAAGAAAATTCCTTTCCGCCTAATATAAAGGTATCTTTTTGATCTGCCATTTTCTTATTTCCTTTCTACTTGAAATTTGTAACGACGCATCCATTCTAATTCTGATTCCGTACTGTCCTTAATTCTATACCGTTTCATCCGCACCGCCGCGCCATACAGCCGGCCCCGCATGATCAGCCGCCGCCCACAAAGCTTACAATCTCAATGACATCGTCGTCTTTTAATACATATGTTTGATACTGGTCTTTCGGAAGAATCTCCTCGTTGCATTCCACCGCGATTCCCTCCGGCGAATACTGGTTTTGTACCAAATAATCATACAACCGCATACCGCATACCGATTCCTCTTTGCCGTTTATACGAACCATACATGAACCTCCTACTTTTTCTTAAAGCGCAGCAGCATGTCCTTAAAACCGCGGAATGCCGCCGCGTCAATAAAAAGCCGCACAAAAGAATACACCCGCGGTGGTGCACCCCTTCATGCGGCTTTCTGCCTGCACTCTATTATGATATTACTGTGCCGCGGACGAAATGTCAAGTCTTTTCCGCTTTGGACAGCGCATCTTTGATTGCGTTCAGCAATACGGTGGATGTATATTGGTTTGCCTCATCATAAGTAATTCCCTCCGTAGACTGCTTTTCGTAGATCTGCTGGCTGATCTGGTCCAGTGCCGGCTGCATCAGCGGATACATCGTTGCCGCGGTTTCATCCAGATTATCCAGGGAGATGGAATTGATCCGGTTATCATCTACTACGACCTTAACATCCATTGCCTGGTTATTTAACGCAATGGATGATGTGTAGACCCCCGATACATATTTCATCGTTTCCTGGGCATCCGCCCCTTTTTTCCCGGAACGGAACATAAAAACCAACAGCAGGATTAGTAAAATCGCAAGCGCCGCAAAAATAACCGTATAGATGACTTCCCTCATATGTAATACGACAATTCTGGTCTTTGCGCTCATCAGGACTGCCTCCTCCGTGTTCTGCTTATTCTTAATTTATGCGGGGCGGGGAGCTTTTATGCGTTATTTGGTTTTTCTTGTGATGTGAATGCCGGCCAGAAATTTTGTATTGTTAAAATTACAGGTATATGATAATCTATATGTAGTTGCATATAGCATGACTGCAACTGAATAAAAACTGAATGATAATTGCAAAAAGAATATTTTTGTGTTATTCTGAGTAGTATAAAGACGAGAGGATTTGTATGCGGCAGATAAAGAAATTATACGATGTGATGGCCCTTGTGTTAAAAAAAATACTAATATCCACAAACGAACATGACTTTGAAAAAATGAGAAATCTAGAAGAAGACTATGTGGTTAAAATCACTGAAACATTAAAAACAAAATTTCCTGATTTATTTGACAAAGAAACAAGGAATGTCGCTGAAATTTCAGAACCATCCCTAATGAAAACAACTCTTACGGATGATCTAATAAAATATACCGCAGTATCCCAAAACAAAGAGGAACTGATTTTTCTTGCTAAAAATTTGGATTCCTTTTTGGAAGACACCTTTTACGACTGTATTCCGCCAGACCAGGAACAACTCCGCTTCCACTGCCTAAATACGAACCATTTAGACTGTGGGATTTATCTTCTTCCACGAATTGCATGCAGGTGGGAACATTTGAATAGAGATGCTTATACTTCATACAACATATTTTACTATCTAAGAAATTTTTATTTTGTAACCTCTGCGGATATGGATGAATATACGGCAGAACACATACTTATGCCAAGAAATCTGTTTAGAGACGCCCTGCAGCGCGGCAGATTAAGCATTGTAGTATCTCCGATTACAAATCTAAACATTGTCGAAGCAACAGAACCTTACAGCAGGGATAACACCCGATGGATTTCCATAAAACCAATGAAACCGGAGTTGGAACAAAAGATCCAGTCAAATACCTTAGATGTTCTGCAAAAAGCAGTATTTGAAGAAGCAGACTTGCTGGTATTTCCCGAAATGCTTGGTACAGAAGCGATTGTACAGAGCCTCGGATCAGAATTAGACCTAAGGGAATCAATCAACGATAACGCATATCCCCGGCTTACGATTAGTCCCACGGTCTGGCAAATGAACCGTAATTTCTGCACGATTTTTAATGATGTCGGAGATACCATCTGTGAACAGCAAAAACACCACGGCGTTGATTTAAAACTAGGCCAGCACCAAGTAAAAGAGGATATCCATTCAGATCAAAAAATCTATATTCTGCACTGTTATGGAATTGGAAGAATCGCCATTATGATTTGCAAAGATTTTCTGATCACTTCCTATCTAAAAATACTTGCTGAAAAATTGAGAGTAACTTTATTAATTGTGCCTTCCTTTACAGGAACTGACTATCAATTTGAGTTATTGTCTTCCAAATATGGAGATCTGGACTGTGGTGTAATATGGATTAATACATGTGCCTCCCGCTGGCTGAACAAATCAGGAGAAATGAAAGCTGCTGTAACATTGGCATTCCTGCCCGGCAAAACAGGGATCAAAAAATCAAAAACCACACAAACCGATTTGTGCGGCAATAGGCAGCACTGCGATCATACATGTATCTATACATATCAGATTGGATGGGAGATGTAAAAATGAAATTGACATTAGAACAAAGCCTTCGGATGCTTTCGACACAATCTTTAGAAACAACCATATGTGAAGCAGAATTATATACGCAGGAAATGCAAGAACTGAATCAGGCTTATATTCAAAATGCAAAACAGGCTATCCAAAAAAACGCACAGGATGATATGGAAAAAATGCTGAAAATCCATCGCAAACTGCGTAAAACGATCGCTGGAATGCATAAAACACCAAAAGAATGCCTTGCCTATGAATGCGGTATCTTTATCGGGTCATATACAATAATTGAGGAAATGCATTCTGCTCTTTTAACAAAGGCAGAACAGCAAAAATGTAAAGGCCTCCTGGACCGGAAACATGTGCAGGATATTTTGCATTACCTGTATCAAAACCCAGATGCCAGACAGGGTAAGATCGCAGAAGATGTGAACATCAGCCCAAATTATCTTAGTGAGATTTTGAACTTACTTTTAAACGCCGGATATGTGACGCGGTACGGCAAAAACAAAGGAACCAGATATTGCCTGACAAAAACCGGACGCTTCCACTGCAATCCGCATAAAGTACCTATAGAACAACCAAAAGACTACATCGACGTAGAATATCAGGAAATATTCGACAAAGAACAGTTTTGGAAAGAAAGAGCCAAGGACCATAAACGAATGAATTTTAAAGAGGAGTTTATCTATGAAAAACGCAGAATTGATTGCAAGCCAGATCCAACTATTGAACAAGTCGTTCGCAGAACAGTGGAAAGAGATTTTATCGGGTACGTCATTTCCAGCCTACCAAGAAAATAAAGAACTCTTCTTTCAGTTAAAGCTGTTGATTCAGGCAATTCGTCAGGAATTAAAAACAGAACCCGTGGAAGACGTCCGCAGATTTTTGCGTACTGCAGGCATATCGGATAAATTAACAGACAAACTTGTCAAAGAAATCTATGATACCCTTAGAATCTATACAACCGTCTCCTATTTACGGGATCTGGAAAAAGAAAACGAAAAGGCACTAAAATTATTATTGCTGTCGATTTATCAAAATTACATTGTACGTTTTGAAAGGGGGTATCTGCAAAATCTGCCCAACCAAAACTACGACACAGAATTGATGTCCGATATTATAGATGAAATACAATCATTAACAGATTTTTATGTTTCCAGACGCTTTACGTTACAGGAAACAATCCGAGATCTGGCCGACGAAACAGGACTCTCATTAGAAACCTGTACTTACTGGGCAGGTATTATAGAACAAAACCTAACAGAATTAAAAATGAACTACATCATGAGTGAATTAACAAGGATCAATCGAAAACTTTCCGAAACCAGCAAAGACACTCCATAAAAAAACAATGATTTGTAACTGCCGCCAAACTGAAAATTTTTTAAATTTTTTTTATTTTTCTATTGACAGATCCAAAGTTATCCTGTATAGTATCTATTGTGTTCGCGAGGACAACAAAACAAAAGAAAAACAGACGCGATAGTGGCGTAGTTGGTAACGCGCGACCTTGCCAAGGTCGAGACCGCGGG
>CAJUIH010000094.1 GCA_910586045.1 uncultured Eubacterium sp. | reverse complement strand
GGCGGATGATATGCGATCTGGATTTCTTTTTTTAGC
Organism: uncultured Eubacterium sp.; assembly: GCA_910586045.1. Lineage (GTDB taxonomy): Bacteria > Bacillota > Clostridia > Lachnospirales > Lachnospiraceae > Eubacterium_J. The sequence goes on along the minus strand of CAJUIH010000094.1, from coordinate 14,472 downwards.
GCCGCAAGCTCGACCGTCTGGCACGCGGCGGCAACCATTTCCTCGACCGGGACGGCCGACGGGCGGATCGCGATAATCTCCTGTTCGGCATAGGAGGAGCGGATCAGTTCTTTCATAAAAAAATAAAGTTTATCAGATTGTTTTTGTAGTTTTTCAATAAAAAGATCCATTTGCGGGTCGGTATTGGCTTCTTTTAATAAATCCGCATAGAGCATAATATTGGCAAGCGGGGTTCTGACCTGGTGGGAAATGTCTGAGATCAGGGATTTTAGCGTATCCCGTTCTTTTTCTGCGGCCTTGCGGTGCATATGTGTGATTTGTACGACACGGTTGAGCCGTTCGATTACGGCGGCGTGCATAGATTCGTCATAAGCGCTTGGCTGGAGCTGCCCGGCGATTGCGCGGTCTAAAACCTGCAGGATATAGGTATAAGTTTTTCTTGCCTGCCTGCGGTTAATGGCGCGCAATACAAAAAAAATGGCAGGCAGCAGGGCCAAAAAACACCCTGCCAGTAACAGAAACCGGTTCATTTTGACCCTCCGCTGCCGTTCCAAACATAGCCCTTGCCATAAACAGTTTTGATAAAGGCAGGTTTGGAAGCCGTGTCCTCGAGCTTGTCCCGCAGGCGGCGGATGCCGACGGACAAAGCGTTGTCTTCTACATATTCCGTCCCCTCCGGCCATACCCACTCCAACAGGCGCTCCCTGGTAATGATCTGCCCCGGATTCATGACAAGCAGGTATAAAATGAACTGTTCTGTTTTGCTGAGTTCTATGACCGTATTTTTTTTATAAAACTGCATGGTATCAAAGGAAAAACGAAATACCCCGTTTTCATAACAGGCTGTCTCCTCCGGCACATTTCGGCGTAGAAGCACGCGGATCCTTGCGCGCAGCACCATCAGGCTGAATGGTTTGGTAATGTAGTCATCCGCGCCGCTTTCCAGCCCTTTTACAATATCCAGTTCCAGATCCTTAGCGGTCAAAAGCGCGATCGGGACCCGGCTGGTTTGCCGTATTTCACGGCAAAACTGCAGCCCGCTGCCGTCCGGGAGATAAATATCCAAAATCAAAAGGTCAAACGTATGCTGGACCAAAAGCGTCCGGGCCTGGGCAATTGTGCCGCATAGAAGAAATTCCAGGCCGGTGTTTTGCAACGACAGGCAGATCCCCTCGGCCAGGTCTTCGTCGTCTTCCAGGATTAGGACGAGCTGCTTTTTACGGCTGGTTTTGACGGGCAGAGGATTTTTATACATGAAAAGAGATCTCCTTTCTTTTTCCGGTGTTTCTGAGGTATTTCGTTTAGTATTTCGTTTATTTGTGCAGGGTGTTTTGCGTTTTCTGTATTTTCGGGAACCGCGGATTAAGGTTCCTGTTTAAATACCGGGTCCGCCGGATAGCCGCCGCTGCATTTTTGCATGGCGCGCTGTACGCTGTCAGCGGAATTGCCCCAATCTTTCTCTTTATTGCGGTAATCATTTTTATCTACAAACCAGGTAACTTCGTTTTCCAGGCGTTTGAGATGTTCCAGCATCCGGGCATTGGCTGTCTGGAAAAAAGTTTGTTTTTCCGTTTCCGTCAGCTTGTCCTGCGCGCATTCGACCAGGTCACGGTAATGCGGCAGGCAAAATCCTTTTCCCTGTTCAAACAATGTGCGAAACTCTTCATTTTTGCGGTACAGGTCAAAAAAAGTATCCAGGTAGCGGTTATAAATCTGATCAACGTAATCACAGACATAACAGGACTGCTCTTTTTGATCCAGCCAGGCGCCGAGCGGGGTTTTTGCCGGCGCGCCAGCCGTGCGGGCTGGTTTGATCCGTTTAAAAACCGTGGATTTGCCCGATGTAAAACCGGAAATCTGTTTTTCAAATTCCTGATTCAATTTTTTTAAATGTGTGCTTAAAATAAGGGCACTGCCAAGCCGGTTCCCGTAATCATACATCATTTTGTAATGATGGCGGCAAAAACCAAGAGCATCTGTTTTTTCACGGATATAATCTTCCATATACGCAGAACCTAAAATAAAGGAAATGGCGTGCTGCTGCGCAGCGCGTTCCAGATAGCAGAACGGGCATTCGTCGTCTGCACGGAACGCTTCGATCAGTGGAAGGGTCGCAATATTTTTTTTCATAAGTATTCCCCGCGCAACCGTGTGTGAAACGGTTTTTTCGTAATTTTTACCGATATTATAACCAGCTTTTATGCGTAAGTCAAGGAATAGAGTTGTGCTGCATTTTTTCTCCCAGCTAATCTTCACATGCTTTGCAACTGGTATCCTATACGTAATCGTAATACACAAAACGGATTTGTGAAATCTTGTCAGCCGTCCATGTGCTATCGGAAAAATAAACAAGTGAAACTGTGAGATATTTAGTGACTGATGTACCGGAGAAAACCAGCCGGAGCCACAAGCCAGGCCTGTGTCCTTCATCCTGCGTCCCCCAGTCAAAATGTAACACCTTATCTGAACTGGTATAAAATGCTCGATTTGAATAGCTGCAGAATGCAACTGCGGCTTGCCAGAAACTGTATAATTTGATATCATAAAATAGATTTAATCAGGTGGATGCTCCATACCATCATGGGAAAGGCGATACGATGAAAAAAGCTCATATTTTGCAAAACAGGACATATCTGTATCTGACAGAGTTTTTTGCCGGCATGTCTGTTATGGCGGTAGAATTGGGTGCAAGCAGGCTTTTGGCGCCTTATTTTAGCTCTTCGCAGATTGTCTGGACGATTATTATCGGTACAATTATGATTGCCATGGCGCTCGGGAATATCTACGGGGGCAGATCGGCGGATCAAAATCCAGACCCCGACAGGCTGTATACAAGGCTGGTCGTTGCGGCGGTCTGGATCGCCGCGATTCCGGTTGCCGGCAGGCCGGTGATCCTTGGTATTTCGGCGCTGCTTATTTTTTCCGTAAACAGCGGTTACCTTATATGGGCGGCATTTGCGGCATGTATGGTAATTTTTGTATTTCCGCTGTTTTTGCTGGGAACGGTAACGCCGTCGCTGGTCAAATATACGGTAGACAGTCTGGAGGATAGCGGCAGGACGGTCGGGCTGTTAAATGCGTTTAATACCATTGGGAGTATTATCGGAACATTTCTGCCAACGTTTGTTACTATTCCGGCAGTTGGGACTTCGGCAACTTTTTTAATCTTTGCAGGCATTTTATTGCTGCTGTCCGTCATATATTTTATATCGGCCCGTAAAATAGGCGCAAAGCCGGTCATAGGGATGATCCTGTTTGTGCTGTGCTGTCTGTTCGGGTTCAATAACAGTTCCGCTTTTTGGGAAACAGGCCTTTTGTATGAAGGGGAATCCGTTTATAACTACCTGCAGGTAAAGGAAAAGGAAGACAGCGTCATCCTGTCTACCAATGTTTTGTTCGGCGTGCAGTCTATTTTGAAAAAAGACGACAGCCTGACCGGCATGTATTATGATTACGCGATGGCCGCGCCGTTTATGGCGGGCGTGTATGAAAAAGAAACAATGGATGTGCTGGTGCTTGGCATGGGAACCGGGACATTTGCCGTACAATGCAGAAGGTATTTCCCAAACATGGCAATTGAGGGTGTGGAAATCGATGAAAAGATTACCGGGCTTGCCAGGAAATATTTTGACCTGCCTGCGGATATCCCGGTGTCAACCTATGACGGGCGGGCATTTTTGCAGGCGGCAGACCAGACGTATGATGTCATTATGGTGGATGCTTATCAGGATATCACGATACCGTTTCAAATGTCGTCGGAGGAATTTTTTACCATGGTGAAAAACCATCTGGCGGATGACGGGGTACTGGTGGTCAATATGAATATGCGCGGCAGCAAAGAGGGCAGTATTACCCAATATCTGGCGGATACGATTGCGGGCGTGTTTCAGACGGTTTATACCGTGGATGTGCCTGGTTCCACGAACCGGGAGCTTTTTGCGTCAGCGTCTTTAGAGATACGGGATGCCATGTACGATAATATGGCATTGACGAGCGACTATGGACTGGCGGATTTGATGGAGCAGGTAGCTGAGGGACTGGTACCGTATCAGTCGGGCGGGCGGCGTATGACAGATGACCAGGCGCCGGTGGAACTGCTTGGCATGCGTGTGATTGACGAGCTGATTGGCGATGAAGTCCGGTATTACCGGGATATTTATGACCGGGGCGGGATCCGGGGATTGTTAAATGAGATACGGTAAGCAATTGTGGAGCATACAAGAAAGAGGAATGAGGGTTATAAGAGCATGAAAAATAGAAGAAAAAATGGGGAGGGATTTATGAAAAAAACACTGGTATGGGCACACAGAGGTGCCAGCGCGTACGCGCCGGAAAATACGCTCGCGGCATTTCAGCTTGCGGCTGATCTGAAAGCGGATGGCGTGGAGTTAGACGTACAGTTAACGAAAGACGGCGAATTGGTTGTGATACACGATGAAACGCTAGACCGTGTCAGCGGCGTATCCGCATGGGTTAAGGATCTGACCTGCAAAGAATTGAAAAAATACAATGTGAATCAAAAATTTCCGCAGTTTGGGCCGCAGTACGTCCCGACGCTGGAGGAAGTATATACGCTGTTAAAACCGACGGGACTTTCGGCAAATGTAGAATTAAAAACAGGGATTATCCATTATCCGGATATTGAAAAGAAAGTACTGGAACTTGAAAAAGAAATGGAAATGCAGGGGCGTATTGTTTATTCTTCTTTTAATCATTATAGTATTCGCAGAATACGCAGTATGAAACCGGATGTCGAAACAGGTATGCTGTACCAGGACGGTATCATTGGGGCAGTGGAATATGCCAGACATACCGTCCAGGCCGACGCGGTCCATCCGCCGCTGTACCACGTCCAGGATCCGGAGTTTTTTGAAGAGTGCCGCAGGAGCCGTCTGAAAATCCATGTATGGACGGTAAATGAAAAGGCGCATATGCGCTATCTGTGTGAAAATCTGGCAGATGCGATTATTACAAACGACCCAAAACTGGCAAGGGAAGTGGTCGATGAATATGAGGATGGGAAATTGACACCGGAACTGGTGAGGAAGCTGGAATGTTGTTATGATAACAGGGAATCAAAAAAGGCGGGATGCGGGGACGAGACTTAGGATCCGCCGCCTGTCGGAAACCGATTACCGGGTGCAGATGAAGCGGATTGTGGAACCGTATTTGCGAAAACACCGCCGCAGCGGGTATCTGACCGGATCGGACGGCACACGTATTTTTTACAGCCGCTATCTATGTGAGAATGCACGGGGAAGTATTGTGATTTCGCATGGATTCAGTGAATTTACGGAAAAATACAACGAGATGATATTTTATTTTTTGCAGGCGGGATATGCTGTTTTTATTCCGGAACACCGCGGGCACGGCCGCTCACAGCGGGCGATCCGCAACCCGCAGAAAGTCTATGTAAAAAGTTTTGCACAGTATGTACGCGACCTGCATCTGTTTGTAAATAAAATTGTAAAGCCGTATCGGAATGAAATGCTGTTATTTGCGCATTCTATGGGTGGGGCAATCGGCGCGCTGTATTTGGAAACCTATCCGGATGATTTTCAAAAGGCAGTGCTCTCGTCCCCTATGATTCAAATGAAAGTCGGACGTTATTCTTATCCGGCTGCTATGGTGATCGCGCACCTGTGCAGGCTGTGCGGGTTTGGAAAGGTGTATGCCGCGGGCCAGCATGGGTTTTGCGAAGAGCCGGATTTTGAGCATAGCTGCTGCCTGTCCAAAGAGCGCTTTATGTACGCGCATGAAAAACGGCTGAAATACAAAAGCTGCCGGACAAGCGGGGCTTCTTACAGTTGGGTGTGCGCCGCGGGAAAGGCTTCCGCTTATATACAGGAGAGTCAAAATATAAACAAAATTAAAATTCCGGTTCTTGTATTTGCCGCAGGGAAGGAACATATGGTTGATACAGACGAAATATGCAGGTTCGCGGGAAAACTGCGTTATGCGCGTCTCGTCTGGGAGTTGGAAGCCAAACATGAGATCTTTAATGCCGGGGAACGGGCAAGGCTGCGGTTTTACGAGGAATTATTTCGTTTCCTGCTGCATGGTTTATAAACCTTGCGGCAGGTTCGGTTTAAGCCTAAGCCGGATAAGGAGAACAATATGCCGGGTAAATTTCTATTAACGAAGCTGGAAAAAGCGTGGGTGCTCTACGACGTGGGAAATTCCGCTTTTATACTGCTTGTTTCTACGCTGTTTCCGATTTATTTTAATGCCATCGCGCAGCAGGCCGGGATTTCTTCCGCGGATTATCTGGCTTACTGGGGTTATGCGACATCGGCGGTAACTGTTATTGTGGCCATTTCCGGTCCAGTGCTTGGTACGATGACAGATTTTCGGGGGCTGAAAAAACCAATTTTTATATACAGTATGCTGATCGGCGCGGCGGGCTGTTTCTTTCTTGGGTTTACCAGTTCCTGGATCGTTTTTTTAGTCGTATATGTGATAGCAAAATGCGGTTATTCTGCAAGCCTTATATTTTATGACGCGATGATCAACGATATCACCAGCCCTGACCGGGTGGACGAGGTATCCGCGCGTGGATTCGCATGGGGGTATATCGGAAGCTGTATCCCGTTTGTGGCGGGTCTTGCGCTTGTACTGGCGGGCGGGAACTTTGGCATGAGCCAGATGACGGCAATGACGGCGGCGTTTTTGATTTCCGCCGTATGGTGGCTGGCTGCTACGGTGCCGTTATGGGTTTCCTACCAGCAAAAATACGAGATCGCGCCGCAGCCTAAGATAGTACGCAGCAGTTTTCTAAGGCTGGCCGAAACGATCAAACATATGCGCAGGGAAAAGCATGTATTTTTATTTTTGTTAGCGTTTTTTTGTTATATTGACGGGGTCTATACGATTATAGATATGGCGACCGCTTACGGAACAGCGCTTGGACTGGATACTACCGGGCTTTTGCTGGCGTTGCTGCTGACGCAAGTGGTTGCGTTTCCGGCGACACTCTTATTCGGAAAGCTTTCCGGCAGATATCCGGCAAAAAAGCTGATCTCTGTTTGTATCGCGGCTTATATGGCTATTGCGGTATTTGCGTTCCGGTTAGATTCCCAGACGGAATTTTGGATTCTTGCCGCGTGCGTCGGGATGTTCCAGGGCGGGATCCAGGCACTGTCGCGTTCTTATTTTGCAAAGATTATTCCGCCGGAAAAGACCGGAGAATACTTTGGGATCTTTGATATCTGCGGCAAAGGGGCTTCGTTTCTTGGAACCATGCTGGTCAGTATGACGACGCAGATGACCGGAAATATGAAATACGGTATCGGCTCTTTGCTTATTTTGTTCATTCTTGGTTTTATTTTGTTTCAAAAGTCAAGTAATTTAGTGCCTAAATAGCAGAATATTTATAATATTCTGGCACATTCCGGCATGTACGGACATAGAATAATAGAAAAAGGCTTCCGGTATAAGCGGTGGCTGCCGGAAACTGGAGTGAGTATGAAAGAATTATATCCGGGGAATCAGGGGACTTTGGTGCAGTATGTGCAGCTTGCGCTGACGCGTGCGGGATATCCGGCTAAAATGGACGGTATGTTTGGCAAGGAAACGTGCGCTTCCCTGCAGGCTTTTTTGGGCACAGATGCGCCATGCGCGGTAGGGCAGCGGCAGTGGGATCTGCTGCTGCCTTATTTAAAGGGATATACAGCCTATCGGGTGGCCGAGGGAGATACCTTTTATCAAATCGCTGCCCGTATGCGTACCAATATCTGGCGGCTTATGACGGCGAACCCTACGATCGACCCTGCGAGGATGCAGCCGGGTACGGTGATCATTGTGCCGTATGATTTTCCGCTTGTAGCGGAAGCGGTGGATTATTCTTCCCTGCTGACAGAATGGATTTTGGAGGGGCTTTTGGTACGCTATCCGTTTCTGCGGGAAGAAACCGTCGGAAGCAGCGTCATGGGCAAAAAGCTGTCTGTGCTGCACATTGGCCAGGGACGCCGCCAGGTATTTTACAATGCGGCTTTCCATGCGAACGAATGGATCACGACGCCGGTTTTGTTAAAGTACGCGGAAGAATACGCGCAGGCGTTTGCACAGGGGAAAAAGTTAAATGGCGTTTGCGTTTCTTGGCTGTATTATGGATTTACGCTGTCCCTGCTGCCGATGGTCAATCCGGACGGCGTGGATCTGGTTACGGGTGTTTTGGACAATACGCAGTATGAACAGCAGGCGCGCAAAATCGCCGCGGATTATCCGGATATCCCGTTTCCGCAGGGGTGGAAAGCAAATATTGCGGGCGTCGATTTAAACCTCCAGTTCCCGGCGGGATGGGAAAATGCAAAGGAGATTAAATATGCGCAGGGATACCGTACCCCCGCCCCGCGCGACTATGTCGGCACAGCCCCGCTTACCGAGCCGGAGAGCAGGGCGGTATATGAATATACAAAACGCAGCCAGTTTGAACTGATTTTGGCGTATCATACGCAGGGCGAAGTTATTTACTGGAAATATCTGGATTACGAGCCGGAAAATTCCTACCAGATCGCGCAGTATTTTTCGCAGATCAGCGGCTATGCGGTGGAACTTACGCCGGGGGCATCCGGTTATGCGGGCTATAAGGACTGGTTTATCCAGGAATACAACCGTCCGGGTTATACGATCGAAGCCGGGCTTGGAACCAATCCTTTGCCGATGAGCCAGTTTCCGCGGATTTATGAGGCAAATGAGGGGATTTTGACAGGCGGGATGACACAGTTGGTGTGACGTGTGCCAGGATATGGAAGCGGGAAAGCGTGAATGAAAAGAAACTTTGGATACGCAGAAAGAAGCGTGCGGTAAAATGAGAGGGAAACAGAAGTGGATCTATATATTCGTGTGAAAAATTTTGGTAAAATCAGGCACGCCAGGGTGAATATCAGCAATTTTACAATTTTTGTGGGCAATAACAACAGCGGGAAAACGCAGTTGATGGAGTTAATTTACGCGGTGATGAAGCGGGTGTCAGAAATGTCGCCTGCAATCGAAGTTCCGCAGATTGGCGGAGTCGATGCGTTTTCGATAGGAGAGAGAGAAATCGAGGCATTGAACCAATGGGTAAATCAGGATTTAAATAACCAGATTTACGATATTATTGAAAAAACGTTTAATGCCCCGATAGGAATCGAGGAAATCGAACTGGAATTTGGCAAAGCAGACTGCAGCTATGAAATTTATCTGCTTACAGATCAAACGGTTGCCGATCTGACGCGCCGAAATATGCTCTCTGTGGAAGAATTGACGCGGATCGTCCAGAACAAAAAAAAATTATGGGTGCTTCAAATTGAAAAACAAAATGGCCGGACGGTAAAAAAATCTTACAGCAGTAAGGTATATTTTAAATATTTCCCCAAAAACTTTATAAAGACGATGGAGATCGGCAGTGTCTTATCACAACTTGTAGGGATCACATCTCCAAACGCATCGGATCTTTTATTTCTTCCGGCGTCGCGTATGGGTTTGATGCTGTTGTATAAATACTATTTTAAAAATCAAAATCAGGTTTGGGAAGACCTTGTTTGGGCGGATGATTTAGAGCCGGGCGTGGAAAGCTGGGATTTGTATGACGAGCCGGACAGCGGGATTTTGGAAGACGGTTCCTATGAAAATGTGACTGGAATCACCAAACCAGTTCTGGATTTTTTGTCATTTTTACAAACGTATAACTATACCGAGCGAACGGCCCAAAAAAATAAAAAACTGATCGATTTTATTTTTGGGCATCTGATTGACGGTACGATTACAGAGAAAGGCGATGCAACCGTATATACGCCAAAAGGCGGGAAAAAGGAGATACCTGTTTTTGTGGCGTCTTCGATGGTAAATGAGATTGTTCCGGTCATCAAGGCATTGACGTGTTCTCAAAAAATTGATTATATTTTTTACGATGAAGTGGAAACAAGCATGCACCCGTTAAAGCAGATGGAAATGGTCAAAATGCTCAACCGTTTCAACAATCAAGGGATTCGGCTGCTGGTCAGTACTCATAGTGAAACAATGGCGGCAAAGATCAACAATCTGCTTTTATTATCCTACAGCGATCAAATAGATGACACACAAAACGGAAACCGGGGCATCCGCACGCGGCCCGAAGACTTGTTAGTATCCCGGCAAATCCATGTGTACCAGTTTCGAAATGACAGAGAGGATCAAAGCATGGTAGAAGAGCTGGAATTTCAAAAAGTGCCGTATACCGGATACGATTTCCGTTTATTTAATGACAGTACGATGGATTTATGGAAAGAAGCAAAGCAGGCGATGGGGATGGACGATGAAGATTAAAGCAGATTTTATAAAACAGGGAAAACCTGTTTTGGCGGGCCGGTTATATAAAATTTGTTCGAATAAGACCGTAGAGTTTTTAGAAGCGGATACAAATGATAAGGTTTCTATTCATTTTTATTTAAATGGCAGCCAGTATGGTATTTATGGAAATGAGTATAAGCCCCCTTTTGTCGAAGACCGGGGCGGCAAAAAGGCGGATCTTCTTGTATTTGTAATTGATGAGGAGCAGGGGCGGTCGGTATCCTGGGTACTGGATGTGAAAAAAACAGTTGGGGGAGAAGATGTGATTTATCATTTGGTGGAACAGCTTGCAGAATCCATAAAACATAAGAACGCGATCGCGCTCTATCTGGATTGCGCAGAAAAACAGCATGTGGGTTATATGACAAGGGAAGTACAAACAGACCGTATCCAACATACGATTGTGAAAAAGAAAAACGAGATTGAAAAAGCAAAGCAGGAAATTCAGTATATGCCAACATTGATCCGCACGAAAGTAGAGATGTGGTTGTTAAAAGAAGAGGCAAAATTAAAAGTATTGACAGATTTTCAAAATAACCGTATGCTGGCGGGTGGGAAATATATTCCGTTGGAATATTATCCGATGGCAAGGCAGGGGGATACATTTTGCTGTGAATTGCATGTATCGTGCCGCTAATATACATACAGGAAAGGTTGGGTATCTGCAAAAAATAAAATAACAAAAGAAAGGAACATAGAATAGAATGGAAGCATTTACCGCACAATACAATATTTACATGGAAGCCGAAGATATCGGCCAGTCACGCATTCATAAGAGCACGGAATTTGTAAAAAATTTAATACAAAACTGCCGCAGTGTATATTTAAAAAGCGCGGTTTTGGATGATGAAAGCGATTTGGATGAATTTGCGCTGCGGCTGTATATCGAACATAAGATCCGGGAAGATGACTGTAGTTCATTGCAGGATGCACAGGATTTTATCCCGGACCTGGCGGAATTTTTGGATGCCATAGCGGCGGCGCATTCTTTTTTGGATATGGAAGGAAGCTTTTCGTGGGAATACAAGGGAGAAAAAGCGGCCTACCGGTTCCGGTCGGAAAGCGGATGGGATTATTGCGACTTTATTGAAAAAGAAAAAGAAGAGGAAGCGATGCCGTAATACGCGGCATGATATGCTGCATACGAGATACAGGAGGAAAATAAGGTTTATGAAACGAGCAGAAGAGTTACAGGCAATTTTGCGCCGGATCGACCACAGGGGCTATCCGGCGTATAAGGATACAGCAGGCAGTTACCAGTTTGGCAGCTATGTATTGGGCATTGACCATGTACAGGGCGACCCGTTCGCATCGCCATCTAAGGTCAGCATCCGCATAGACGGCGCAAAAGCCGGATTCCCGGCGCAGATGACCGGGAAAAAGCATACGCGCATTGCGCTGGCGGATGCGCTGATTCGCCGGTTTGGAAAAGAAATCGAACGGTATTCGCATCAGGCAAAAGGTTCCGGCAAAAGCGGGCTGATTTCGGTCAGCCGTCCGGGACAGGAAGTGTTGGAACGCAGCGCATTGGAAATTTCACCGGATACGGGAGATTTGTTTATCCGGTTGGAAATTGGGTTTCCGGCAAACGGACGTACGATTAACGCGGGAGAATTGGAAAAGATCCTGTTTCGTTTCCTGCCGGAATGTATACGCAAGTCTTTTTATTATCAAACGGCGGATCAAAAGCATCTGGCTTCGGTACGGGAACTTGCCGAGGATCAGTATTATATCCGCAAAGAGCTAAAAGAGCAGAGATTAGCGGCTTTTGTGGCAGACGGTTCCATTCTGCCGCGTGAGTCGGGGATTTCCGACCGACCGATGAAGCAGGCGGTTCGTTTTCGTACGCCGGATTCCATGCGGGTAGTTTTTCAACTGCCAAACGCAGGCCGCATAGAGGGTATGGGCATCCCGCAGGGGGTTACGCTGATTGTTGGCGGCGGTTACCACGGAAAGTCCACCCTGTTAAAAGCGCTCGAACGCGGCGTGTACAACCACATTGCGGGAGACGGCAGGGAATATGTAATAACGGATGATACGGCTGTCAAAATCCGTGCAGAGGACGGCAGGAGCATCCAGCATACCGATATTTCCATGTTTATCAACGGCTTGCCGAACGGAAAGGATACAAAGGCGTTTCGGACAGAAGACGCCAGCGGCAGCACATCCCAGGCCGCAAACGTGATCGAGGCGATGGAGGCAGGCACGCGTCTGTTTTTGATTGATGAGGATACAAGCGCGACGAATTTTATGATTCGGGATGAACTGATGGCACGCGTTGTGCATCAGGAAATGGAGCCGATTACGCCGTTTATCGACCGGGTCGAAGAATTGTATACTGCGTACGGCATTTCCACGATTCTGGTTGCCGGAAGCTGCGGGTCTTATTTTTATAAGGCAGACCATGTAATCCAGATGATGCAGTACGAACCGGAAGAGATTACGCAGCGGGCCAGGGAAGAAGCGGGCCGTTTTGCGGACTATGCCAAGGACAGGCCGCAACTGGCGGCCAGCGCGCATCCTATGTTTAACCGCTGTTTTGCGAGGGATCAAAAAGCGGCCCAAAACGACCGGATGAAAGTCAAGGGTATGGGAAAAGACGCGGTATCGATTGACCGGGATACCATTGAACTGCGTTATGTCGAGCAGCTTGTAGACAGCGAGCAGACAATGGCGCTCGGCTATATGGTAAAATATGCCAGGCAGCGGCTGTTTGACGGTAAAAAGGATCTGCAGTCCGTTGCGGAGCTGCTGGAGCAGATCGTGGAGGAAAAGGGGATCGGGTCTGTTTGTGAGAGCCGGTACCTGCCATGCAACCTGGCTGTGCCGCGGGTTCAGGAAATTTATGCATGTATGAACCGCTGCAGGGCGCTGCGGATATAGGGCGTTGCTTTTTGGCTTGCCGGACGCTGGGAGAGACGGTTTGCCCGGCTTGCCGGCAGCCTTCCAGAATACCAAGAAGCCCTAATTATTCTGCAATATGCATAACGGCCTGCCCCGGTCGCGGCGCCTAATTCGCCCTGGCTTTCGCCAGTGGCTAAAGGCGCCGCTTGGCTTCGCCCCTTAGGATACCGGGCAGAATACTAAGGGCTTCTAGGCATTCTTCCAAAGCCGCCGGCGAACCGGGCAAACCGTCTCTCTCAGCTAATCTTTGCAGGCTTTACAACTGATATCCTATACGTAATCGTAATATTCTACCCTGGATAAACCAGAAAAGTGCAATACAACAATTTTGTTATTTTCCGCAAAGACTGATTATTAGGTGGATTACAATTAAATTAGGAACTGCAAAGAAATAATCTGATAAAGTTACGCCATTTTACTATTTGCTTCTCCGGCTGGTTTTGCTGTCTGTATAAAGTCTCTCTTGTTATTTCATCAATCTTTTTTTCTTAGCGTAGCCGCAAATAAAAGAAACGAACGCCAATATTAACAGGATAAAGATAGACAGCATATCCCAAATATCAAGAATAGGCTCTGCTAACATTTTTGACAGCATGATATTGATGATAAACAGAAATGGAATAGCCAATAAAAAAATCATTCCGAAAGCAGTCAATTTTCTTGTTTTCCCAATGCGATGAAAAACCGCAACTATGATCCATAGGAAAACGATGGAAGCGATTGCCACAACAACGCCAACTGAAAATATTTCTTTTGCCTTTATCAAGCGGCTTAATAAAAATAAATACGGAAAAATAAAAACGCTGAACGATAGCAAACTTACCATGATTCCCCTCTTTCCCAGCATGATGCTTGGAAAAGATATGATCCATGCAAAAACAATGGAACTGACCGGGATCAGTGACCATGTTAAACTGCCGGATACTGCAATATTACAGATAAGACATACCATAACCCCTATCAAAAGTGTTACTGAAAATAGAATGGAATTAATCACATTCTTTGTCATGCTATTTTCATCTTTTCTTTTCAAGGCAATCAAATTTTCATCTGCCTTTTTTTCATAACTTTCCATGGCAATTTCCTCCCCGCTTAACAACTCGTTTACAGTGATTCCCAATATTTCGCAAAGGTCTAACATGATAGAGGAATCGGGCATACTTTTGCCTGTTTCCCATTTAGATACCGCCCGGTCTGTAATATTCAGTTTTTCTGCCAACTGTGCTTGCGTTAGTTTTTTCCCTTTACGACATTTGG
>CAJUIH010000093.1 GCA_910586045.1 uncultured Eubacterium sp. | reverse complement strand
AAGAGAGAAGAAAGAGAGAAGATGGGATTTCACTGATCGTTTTTTATAGTGTGATTATGTATCGGATATCGGCTGTAAAGCATACGAAAACCAGATTGGAGAGACGGTTTGTCCGGCTTGCCGCAGGCTTTGGAAGAATGTTTAGAAGCCTAAGTATTCTGCCCAGTACCATAAGGGGCGAAGCCAAGCGGCGCCTTTAGCTGCTGGTGTCAGCCAGGGCGAACTAGGCGCCGCGTCCGGGCAGGCCGTTATGTAAATTGCAGAATACTTAGGGCTTCTTAACATTCTGTAGGGCCTGCGGCAAGCCGGACAAACTGTCTCTCCAAGCGTCCGCGCAGCCAAACCATACCCCCCCCAACCAAAACAGTTTCCCAAAAGCCAGATTGGTTACGGAAACTTCGAAAAAGTAGTATACAGCTTTTTACATTTGAGGTATAATGAAATGGTATAGTTCAGGCTGCTTGAGAAAATAAGAAACAGGGGGGATTCAAATGGACAAACAGGAAGCACTGTTTGGTGGTGGGAAGTTTTGTTTATGGTGTCATTGTCCACTTCCGGACGATTCAGAAAATGAATATTGCGAAAACTGCCAGGAAAGTATCCAGTTTCGGGAAGTCCGTGCTTATGTCAGGGAGAATGATGTAAACGAATTTCAGCTTGCAGAAGCATTTGGGATTCCGCTTCGAAAAGTAAAACAATGGATTCGGCAGGGAAGACTGGAATATAAAGAGGAAATTCACAGTATGCAAAACCTCCACTGCCAGAAATGCGGCAAGCAGATTCGGTTTGGAAATTTCTGTCCGGAATGCAACCGTGCGGAATATGGCGTACAGGGCGGTTTCGAAACGCTGCGGGCAGGCGATGCAGACGAACAGATACGATTCTACAATAAAAAAAGAAAGTAATTGAGGAGGAAAATTATGCCTGTAAAATATGTTTTCGTGACAGGGGGAGTCGTGTCGGGACTCGGAAAAGGGATAACGGCGGCATCGCTTGGCCGTTTGCTGAAAGCCCGCGGATATAAGGTTACGATGCAGAAATTTGATCCGTATATTAATATTGATCCAGGTACCATGAATCCCATTCAGCATGGGGAGGTATTTGTAACGGATGACGGCGCGGAAACAGATCTCGACCTGGGGCATTATGAACGGTTTATAGATGAAAGCCTGACAAAAAACTCGAACGTGACGACAGGCAAAATTTACTGGTCTGTGCTGCAGAAAGAGCGCCGCGGTGATTATGGGGGCGGGACCGTACAGGTTATTCCGCATGTGACAAATGAGATTAAGGGAAGGTTTTACCGGAATTTTTCATCGCCGGATACGCATATCGCGATTATTGAGGTCGGGGGTACGGTCGGGGATATTGAAAGCCAGCCGTTTTTGGAATCGATCCGCCAGTTTCAGCATGATATCGGCCATGAAAATGCGATGCTGATCCATGTGACGCTGATCCCTTATCTGAAAGCATCCGGAGAGCTGAAGACGAAGCCGACGCAGGCAAGCGTAAAAGAGCTGCAGGGAATGGGGATACAGCCGGATGTGATTGTATGCCGTTCCGAGCATGCGCTGGACCAAAGCTTAAAAGATAAAATTGCGCTGTTTTGCAATGTACCGAACCGCAACGTACTGCAGAATCTGGATGTAGAATATTTGTATGAAGCGCCGCTTGCAATGGAAAAGGAAAATCTGGCCAAAGTCGCGTGCGAATGCCTGCATCTGCCATGCCCGGAACCGGATTTGGACGAATGGAATGAAATGATTGAAAACCTTAAACATCCGGAAAAAGAAATTCAGATTGCGCTCGTAGGCAAATATACGCAGCTACACGATGCCTATATATCGGTGGTAGAAGCACTGAAACATGGAGGGATCCCAAGCCGTACTACGGTAAATATCAAATGGATCGATTCGGAACAGCTAAAACCGGATACGATTGACGCCTTGCTTGGGGATGTGAGCGGGATTTTAGTGCCGGGGGGATTCGGAAACCGCGGCGTCGACGGAATGATCCTGGCTGCACAGTACGCCCGTGAAAATAAGATCCCTTATTTGGGCCTGTGTTTGGGAATGCAGGTCGCGATCATTGAATTTGCACGCAATGTCTGCGGGTTAAATGACGCGCACAGCATCGAACTGGATCCAAAGACAACCCATCCGGTGATCGCACTGATGCCGGATCAGGACGCGGAGGGGGATATCGGCGGAACGCTTCGCCTTGGTTCGTATCCGTGCGTCCTGGACAAAGGATCCAAAGCTTATGGACTCTATGGAGAGGAAACGATTCATGAAAGGCACCGCCACCGTTATGAGGTAAATAACGATTACCGGACGGTTTTGTCGGAAAACGGATTGCTGCTTTCCGGTATATCGCCGGATAAACGGATCGTGGAAATGATTGAAGTGCCGGATCATCCGTGGTTTTTGGCGACGCAGGCGCATCCGGAGCTGAAATCACGTCCAAACAGGCCGCATCCGCTGTTTCGGGGATTTGTGGAGGCTGTATTGGACAGCCGTTCAAGAAAATAAACAGGTCAGCGGCTGTGACGCTGCAAACGAGGAATGTAGGGAAAGACGCTTTTTAGCGTCTTTTTTTGACAAAAAATACATTAATTTATGTTTCTATTATTAAATTTTTATAAAATTAAGAAAATTCGCAAAAAGTTCACCATTAGATTCTTGCGTTATAAATCCAATCCACTTATAATAGAACAGGCGGCATCTATCATTGGAACGTATGACCGCAGTAGAGACCGCAGTAGAAGCACAACAGATGGAGGGGAAATGAATAATCAGTCACAGAATAATGGAAATAAAAATTCCAATAACAAACGGAACAACAACAGTCAGATGATCCTGATGTTTCTGGTGATTACGCTGGTTGCACTCTTTTTTATGAGTATGTTCAGCAAATGGCAGACACAGATGACGACAAAAGAGATTTCATATACGGAATTTCTGAAAATGGTAGAGGCGGACCAGGTAAAGGAGGTACGCGTTACGTCCAACAGCTACCGGATTATACCGAAAGGGGCAGAAAATGAACTGGTTTCGATCTCTTATTTTACCGGAATTGCGGGAAATGACCTGGAACTTGTATCTTTGTTAAAGGAACATAATGTAAAATATTACCCGTATATCCCGGATGATTCGGCCACCTGGATTTACAATATTTTGAGTTTTGTACTGCCGCTTGTGCTGTTGTGGGCTGTGATGGCGTTTTTAATGAAGCGGATGGGCGGCGGCATGGGCATGGGCGTCGGCAAGAGCAATGCCAAAGTCTATGTAGAGAAGAAAACAGGCGTTACGTTTCGGGATGTGGCCGGACAGGATGAAGCGAAAGAATCACTGCAGGAGGTTGTGGATTTTTTGCATAATCCGCAAAAATATACGGATATCGGCGCCAAACTGCCAAAGGGCGCGCTGCTTGTCGGCCCGCCGGGAACCGGGAAGACATTGCTGGCAAAAGCGGTTGCCGGAGAAGCAAATGTCCCGTTTTTTTCACTGGCAGGCTCGGATTTTGTGGAAATGTTTGTCGGCGTCGGCGCGTCCCGCGTGCGCGACCTGTTTAAGGAAGCGCAAAAACAGGCGCCTTGTATTATTTTTATAGACGAGATCGATGCCATCGGCAAAAGCAGGGATTCCCGTTACGGCAGCGGCAACGATGAGCGTGAGCAGACGCTGAATCAATTGCTGGCGGAGATGGACGGTTTTGATACGTCCAAAGGGATTTTGATCCTTGCGGCGACGAACCGGCCGGAAGTGCTGGATAAAGCGCTGCTGCGGCCGGGCCGGTTTGACCGCCGGATTATTGTAGAAAAGCCGGACTTAAAAGGAAGGGTGGAGACGTTAAAAGTACATTCGAAAGATGTGCTGATGGATGAAACCGTCGACTTGGATGCGATCGCGCTGGCAACTTCCGGTGCGGTAGGTTCCGATTTGGCGAATATGATCAACGAAGCGGCGATTAACGCGGTCAAAAACGGGCGAAAATATGTCAACCAGTCCGACCTGTTCGAATCGGTGGAAGTCGTTATTGCCGGAAAGGAGAAAAAAGACCGGATTCTTGGCAAGGAAGAAAAACGGATTGTAGCCTATCATGAAGTCGGCCATGCGCTTGTAACGGCGCTGCAGAAAAATGCGGAGCCGGTGCAGAAGATTACGATTGTACCGCGTACGATGGGGGCGCTTGGTTATGTGATGCAGGTGCCGGAAGAAGAAAAATACCTGATGTCCGAGGAAGAACTGAAAGCGCGTCTGGTTACCTTTATGGCAGGCCGTGCGGCGGAAGAAATTGTGTTCCAGTCGATTACGACAGGAGCTTCCAATGATATTGAAAAGGCCACGCAGGTTGCGCGCGCCATGGTTACGCAGTACGGAATGTCCAAAAAATTTGGGCTGATCAGTCTGGAATCGGTAGAAAACCGATATCTGGACGGCAGGCCGGTTTTAAACTGCGGGGATCATACAGCGGCGGAAATTGACGGCGAAGTGCAAAAGCTGTTAAAGGAAAGCTATGATAAGGCACATAAGCTGCTGGAGGAAAACCGCGACGTGCTGGATAAAATTGCGGATTACTTATTTGAACATGAAACGATTACCGGAAAAGAGTTTATGCGCATTTACAGAGATTTAAAAGGAATCCCGCAGCCGCCGGAAGAAAAAGAGCAGCCGCAGGCTGCAAGGCCGCAGGAGCGCAAACAGCCGGTTGTATTTCCGCAGGGGGCATTCGCGAATGCCCAAGGACAGATCCCGCCGCATGCGGGCAGCGGCGCCGTGCCATATGCACCGGGGAATAGGGGAACCGCGCAGCCGCGCAGCCCGTATGGCCCGCAGCCGCAAAATCCGGGTGGCGGAGCACAGATGCCTCCGCAAATGGGAGGCGGCAGCGCAGGACAAATGCCGGGTGGCGGGACACAGATGCCGCCGCAGATGGGAGGCGGCAATACAGGACAAATGCCAGGCGGCGGAGCACAGATGCCTCCGCAAATGGGAAGCGGCAATGCAGGACAAATGCCGGGTGCCGGGACGCCAATGCCTCCGCAAATGGGAGGCGGCGGCGTACAGAATCCAGGTGGCGGAGCACAGATGCCGCCGCAGATGGGAGGCGGCAATGCAGGGCAAATGCCGGGTGGCGGAGCACAGATGCCGCCGCAGATGGGAGGCGGCAATGCAGGACAAAATCCGGGTGGCGGAGCACAGATGCCGCCGCAGATGGGAGGCGGCAGCGCAGGACAGATCCCGGCAGCCGGAAACGGGATGCCGCCAAACATGGGCAGCAGTATGCAGCCGCCGCATCCAAACAGCGGTCAGACGAAACAGCAGACGGATACAGCGCAGGCACCGCCGCAGACATGGGAGCAGCAGCTTTGGGGACAAAATGAGCAGAAGGAAGATGATCGGAGATAATGTTTAATATTCAGGAAGAATTAAAAAAACTCCCGGACAAACCGGGAGTCTACCTGATGCATGATAAGAATGATGCCATTATTTATGTGGGAAAAGCGGTAAATCTGAAAAACCGTGTGCGTCAGTATTTTCGTGCCAGTCATAACGAAGGAATCCGCAAGGACCAGATGGTCGGCCTGATTGACCGTTTTGAATATATTATTACGGATTCCGAACTGGAAGCGCTCGTTTTGGAGTGCAATCTGATCAAGGAACACCGGCCGAAATACAATATCCTGCTCAAAGATGACAAGACTTATCCGTATATAAAAGTGACGCTGGGGGAAACTTACCCCAGGGTCCTTTTTTCGCGTCAGATGAAAAAGGATAAATCACAGTATTTTGGGCCGTATACAAGTGCCGGGGCAGTCAAGGATACGATCGAACTGATACAAAAACTGTACCAGCTTCGCACCTGCAACAGGCAGCTTCCGCGCGATACCGGTAAAGAGCGCCCCTGCCTGAATTATCACATTCATCAGTGCCAGGGACCGTGTCAGGGCTATATCAGCCCGGAAGCATACCGTGCCCGCATAAAAAAAGCGCTGGATTTTTTGAACGGGGATTACAAACCGATTCTGGAGGAGCTGCAGCAGAAAATGCAGGCGGCAGCCGAAGCGCTGGATTTTGAGAAAGCGACGGAATACCGGGATTTTATTAACAGCGTGCGCCAGGTGTCGGAAAAACAAAAAGTAACCAGTTCGGACGGCGAGGACAAAGATATCATTGCGCTTGCCAAGGACGACCGTGACGCGGTGGTGCAGGTATTTTTTATCCGGGACGGCAGGCTGATTGGAAGGGAGCATTTTTATGTAACCATTGATACCGGAGATACGACACAGCAGATCCTGACGTCTTTTATCAAGCAGTATTATGCGGGTACGCCGTTTATTCCAAAAGAAATCATGCTGCAGACACAGATTGGGGAAGCCGATGTGATCGCGCAGTGGCTGAGTGGAAAACGCGGGCAGAAAGTCTATGTGCGTGTGCCGCAGAAAGGGATGAAAGAAAAGCTGGTGGATCTTGCGCAGAAAAACGCCAGGCTGGTATTAAACCAGGATAAAGAACGGCTCAAGCGCGAGGAAGGCAGGACGATCGGCGCGATGAAAGAAATCGCAAAGATTTTGGACCTGCCGGGGGTCAGCCGTGTGGAAGCGTACGATATTTCCAATACAAACGGATTTGAGAGCGTAGGTTCTATGATCGTGTATGAAAAGGGAAAGCCGTGCCGCAGCGATTACCGCAAATTTAAATTGCGTACCGTCGCCGGACCGGACGATTACGCTTCTATGCACGAGGTATTGACCCGTCGGTTTACCCATGGCCTGGAAGAGCGCAAAGAACGGTCAGAGAAAAATCTGGACGACGCATATGGGAGTTTCACAAAATTTCCGGACCTGATTATGATGGACGGCGGGCGCGGCCAGGTAAATATCGCGCTGCAGGTATTAGAAGAACTGCATTTGTCGATTCCTGTATGCGGCATGGTAAAAGACGACTTTCACCGTACGCGCGGGCTGTATTTTAACAATGTGGAACTGCCGATAGACAAAAACTCTGAGGGGTTTCAACTGATTACAAGAATCCAGGATGAAGCGCACCGGTTTGCGATTACGTACCACCGGTCTTTGCGCGGGAAAGAACAGGTGCATTCCGTACTGGATGATATCCCCGGGATCGGTCCCGCAAGGCGCAAGGCGCTGATGCGGTATTTTCAGTCAATCGAAGCTATCCGGGCCGCAACCGTGGAACAATTATGCGAGGCGGACAATATGAATCAGAAAGCGGCACAGGCGGTGCACGAATATTTTCAGGGGAAATGACCGCATCGATTGCTGTCAGGCCAAATATGTGCTACACTGGTATATATGAGAATGTTTACCATACGCAGAAAGGGAGAAGAATATGAAAGGTGTTAATGTACAACGTTTGGCTGACTTGTTTAAAATGGTAAATCTGACCAGTGAGATCGATTTAAGCACCCGTGAGATTACCGTATCGGAAATCAGCCGTCCGGCACTGCAGTTTTGCGGTTATTTTGCATATTTCTCAAAAGAACGCGTACAGATTGTAGGCAAGGCAGAGTACACATATCTGGAGCAGTTGGATCAGGAGAAGAGAAATAAGGCGATTGAGGATTTCTGCGCGTACGATATGCCGTGTATTATTTTTTGCCGCGGACTGATCCCGGATCAGGATTTTATCAATATTGCAAAAAAGAATAATGTGGCGGTCCTGAGTACGGAACGCAGGACATCCAGTATTACGGCGGAGATTATCCGCCTGCTGAACGAAGAATTGGCTCCATGTATTTCCATTCACGGGGTATTGGTGGATGTCTACGGCGAGGGGCTGCTGATTATGGGCGAAAGCGGCATCGGCAAAAGCGAAGCGGCGTTGGAGTTAGTCCGGCGCGGACACCGTCTGATCACGGACGATGTAGTAGAGATCCGCAAAATAAACGAGCGGACGCTGATTGGTACCTCTCCGGATATTACCCGGTATTTTATTGAACTGCGCGGTATCGGCATTATTGACGTCAAAGCCTTGTACGGCGTAGAAAGTGTGAAAGAAAAGCAGAATATCGACCTGGTGATTAAACTGGAAGACTGGAAGCGGGACAACGAGTATGACCGTCTGGGCCTGGAACAGGAGTATACGGAGTTTCTTGGTACAAAAGTAGTATGCTATTCCCTGCCGATCCGCCCGGGCCGCAACCTTGCCGTGATCTGTGAAGCGGCAGCGGCAAACCACAGGCAGAAAAAGATGGGATACAATGCGGCGCAGGAATTGTACAGGCGGGTTCAGGAAAATCTGAATAAAGAAAGCTGACAGCAGTGATACGAAACGGAAAGCCGGAATAAAAATATTAGAAATAATCGATCAGGGTGCATAGCACAGGGCCGGCAGATCGAACAAATTTGATTAGGACAGGAGATGTGTAATTCAGTATGGAAAGAAAAAATGCATGGGACAAATATCCAGAAGGAAAACGGGAGCCAATTCTGCAGTTTGCGGAGAAATACCGGAAATTTATCTCCGAATGCAAGACCGAGCGTGAATGTACGGCGCAAATGGAACGGATAGCGGTGCAGAACGGATTTTTGGATCTGAAAAAGTTGATCGGATCCCCGCAGACCTTAAAGCCGGGCGATAAAGTATACGCCGTAAATAAGGGCAAAACACTGGCCATGTATATCATTGGAAAACAGCCGATTGAAAACGGGATGAATATCCTCGGCGCGCATATTGATTCCCCGCGTCTGGATTTAAAACAAAACCCGCTGTATGAAGATACGGAAATGGCGATGCTTGATACGCATTATTACGGCGGCGTAAAAAAATACCAGTGGGTGGCAATCCCGCTTGCGCTGCACGGGGTTTTTGTGAAAAAAGACGGTACGGTGATTCAGGTCAGCGTCGGGGATAAACCGGGGGATCCGGTCTTTGGCGTGAGCGACCTGCTGATTCATCTGGCGGGCGAGCAGATGGAAAAGAAAGCGGCAAAGGTAATCGAAGGAGAAAATCTGGACCTGCTGATCGGAAGTATTCCGGACAGTGAAAAAAAGGAAGAAAATGGGGAGAAGATCAAAGAGCGTGTGAAAGCAAATGTACTGCATATTTTGGCCAGGGAATACCAGATCGAAGAGGAAGATTTTCTTTCCGCTGAAATAGAAGTGGTTCCGGCCGGAGAAGCCAGGGATTATGGATTTGACCGCAGCATGATTATGGGTTATGGGCATGACGACCGTGTATGTGCGTATCCGTCCTTTATGGCGATGCTGGATTTAGACGCACAGCCGGAACGTACTTGTGTCTGCCTGCTTGTGGATAAGGAGGAAATCGGCAGTGTAGGCGCAACCGGAATGAAATCCCGCTTTTTTGAAAACATGACGGCCGAAGTCCTGTACGCGGCGGGCCAGTACAGCGAACTGGCGCTGCGCCGTGCGCTTGCAAACTCCAAAGTACTCTCTTCCGACGTGAGCGCGGCTTTTGACCCGAATTACGCGTCGGTATCGGATAAGAAAAACGCGGCGTATTTCGGACGCGGGCTTGTATTCAATAAGTACACGGGCGCCAGGGGGAAATCCGGATCCAACGACGCAAATGCGGAATATATGGGGCATCTGCGTGCGGTATTTGATCGGAACGACGTGGCGTTCCAGACGTCGGAGCTTGGAAAAGTAGACCAGGGCGGCGGCGGAACGATTGCTTATATACTGGCGGAATACGGCATGGAAGTCATTGACAGCGGCGTGGCCGTGCTGAATATGCATGCGCCGTGGGAAATTATCAGCAAGGTGGATTTATATGAGGCATACCGGGGGTATCTCGTATTTTTAAAAGAAGCGTAAAATCAGGGAACGGTATCTCGTAGTATATGCATGAATATGAAGTAGGAAGAATAAAGAAAAGATGATGAGTCAGTCAGAATTTTATGATAAGTTATGCGGGGTTCTTTCCAAGGAGCAGGTCCTATGCGAAGAGCCGATGAGCCGCCATACTACATTCCGTACCGGAGGCCCGGCGGATTATTTTGTAACGCCGCGGCCGGAGCAGGCGGCGGATGTGGTCGCACTGTGCAAAAAGGAACAGATGCCGTATCAGATCATTGGCAACGGGAGTAACCTGTTAGTTGGAGACCGGGGAATCCGGGGCGTTACGATTGCGTTTACCAAACCGGCGGCGCAGATCCAGGTCCAGGGGAATCAATTGAAAGCCGGGTCCGGGGCGCTGCTGTCGCAGGCAGCGGCGGCGGCGTATCAGGCGGGGCTTGGCGGTATGGAATTTGCCGCCGGGATTCCCGGTTCGGTAGGCGGTGCGGTCGTAATGAATGCGGGCGCTTATGGCGGGGAGATTAAGGATATTCTTGCCCATGCCGTAGTGCTGACACGCGAAGGGGAGGTGCAGCGGCTGGATGGTATGCAGCTTGCGTTGTCGTACCGTAATAGCTGTATCCGGGAACGCCGGATGGCAGTACTGGAAGCAGTGTTTTTGCTAAAGCCTACGCCTGCGGGTGAGATTCAGGCCCGTATGGAAGAACTGAAGCAAAAACGGATCGAAAAACAGCCGTTGGAATACCCAAGCGCCGGCAGCACCTTTAAACGCCCGCAGGGTTATTTTGCCGGAAAACTGATTATGGATGCGGGGCTGGCAGGCTGTGCGGTAGGCGGCGCGCAGGTGTCACGGAAACACTGCGGGTTTATTATCAATACAGGCGGCGCCGTATCCGCAGATATTTTACATCTGATTCATCATGTGCAGCAGACCGTCAAAAATAAGTTTGGGGTTGCGCTGGAGCCGGAAGTACGGTGCATCGGTGAATTTTAAACAGATACCAGCAGATCAAACCTGTGTGCAGTGCGGGCAGGCCGAATCGACCGCCGCAAAACAGAAGATAGAGAGGAACACACTATGCGGTTTGTAATTTTAACAGGAATGTCGGGAGCCGGGAAAAGCACGGCATTAAAAATGATGGAAGACGTCGGATATTACTGTGTGGATAATCTTCCGGTCCCGCTTGTGGAGCGTTTTATCGAACTTTCGGATTCCGCCAGTACCGAATTACAGAAAGTGGCAGTCGGCATTGACGTACGAAACGGACAGAATCTGGATGAAATGCGTGAAGTACTCGGGCGGATCCATGATGCCGGGAGAAAATGCGAGATCCTGTTTCTGGACGCGGAGGATGCCGTATTAGTCAAACGCTATAAAGAAACGAGACGCGCGCATCCGCTGGCCTTTGGGGAACGCGTGGATAAAGGGATCCGGATGGAACGCGAGCGGTTGAAATATTTAAAAGAAAACGCGGATTATATTATTGATACGAGCCGTCTGCTTACGCGGGAGTTAAAAGCGGAACTGGAAAAAATATTTGTGAATAATACGGATTATAAAAATATTTTTGTGACCGTGTTGTCTTTTGGATTTAAATATGGGATTCCGGCAGATGCGGACCTTGTATTTGACGTCCGGTTCCTGCCGAATCCCTACTATGTGGAAGGGCTGCGCGCCAAGAGCGGAAATGACCGGGAGATCCAGGATTATGTGCTGCAGTTTCCAGAGGCGCATACGTTTTTAAGGAAAATGGATGATATGATCCGGTTTTTGATTCCCAATTATATTACGGAAGGGAAAAATCAGCTTGTCATCGCCATTGGGTGTACAGGCGGAAAACACCGTTCGGTCACGCTGGCCAATGAACTCTACCGGTGCCTTTTACATGATACCGAGCTGTCGCCGCATCAGGCAGAAGACGGCCAAACACCGAATTATGGGCTGAAAATAGAGCATCGGGACATTGAAAAAGATGCGCTGCGCAGTTAGCGCCGGATCCTGCTTCATAAAGGAAAAAAGAGATGTCATTTTCAAGTGAGGTAAAAAAAGAGCTGTTTGCGTTGGATGGACAGGCACTGCATTGTATGGCAGCGGAATTGGCGGCGCTGCTTGGCGGGGCTGGGCGGCCGGGCAGGCTGCATGAAAACAGCGGACCGCGGCCGGCAGTCCGGGCGGATGTCGTGTTTGCGTCAGAAAATGAGCACGTAGTACGCAGATATACCCGCTTGTTGGCGCAGGCCGCGCAGATAGAGGCGGCTGCCGCGCAGGTGCAGGCGGACCCCGGGTATTCGATGCATAAGCCTGTATACGCGGCACGGATTTCAGGCGAAACGGATATACAAAAGCTTAGGACGCTGTTGTATCAAACCGGAGCCAAGCAAGCATACGCAGAAACGGATTTTACGGTACCGTCTATGCCGTTTTGGGATGAAAACGGGGATTTTTATCTGCCGCGGAGGGTTTGGGACAGGCTGTTGGAAAGGGCATGCTGCAAGCGTGCGTTTTTGCGGGGCGCGTTTTTGCTGTCCGGTTCTATGAGCAATCCAAGAAAATCGTATCATTTTGAAATTGTCTGCGCAGATCAGGAAAGGGCCGCGCAGATCCAGAAGCAGTTCGGCTGCTTTGACGTTGCGGCCAGGACGGTTGCACGCAAAAACCATGTCGTCGTGTATCTAAAAGAAGGCTCCCAGATTGTGGATGCGTTAAATATTATGGGCGCGCACGCGTCTTTGATGCATCTGGAAAATGTACGTATTATAAAGGAAATGCGCAATGATATCAACCGCCGGGTAAACTGCGAGGCGGCAAATATCCATAAAACGGTAAACGCGGCGTACAGGCAGCAGGAGGCCATCCGCTTCCTGCAGCAAAACGGCCTGCTCGAGGGACTTGCGAAACAACTGCAGGAGATCGCCGCGCTGCGTATGGAATACCCGCAGGCGCCGATCAAAGAACTGGGTACGCTCTGTAAGCCGCCGGTAGGAAAATCCGGTGTGAACCACAGGCTGCGCAGGCTGGAAGAAATTGCGGAGAAACAGGGTTATGAAAAAAGGGGTGATTTGTCATGAAAAATCTACTGTTTATTTATAACGCACACTCAGGAAAAGGCGTAATCAAGTCAAAGCTGGCAGAGGTCATCGACATTATGGTAAAAGCAGGCTGGCGCGTTACCGTCCATCCGACGCAATGGCCGAATGACGCGGCGGAAATGGTCGAAAAGGAAGTGCAGGGATATGACCTGCTTGTCTGCAGCGGCGGCGACGGGACTTTGGACGAAGTCGTTACAGGCATGATGCGTGTGCAGGATAAAAAACCAATCGGCTACATTCCGATGGGAAGCACCAACGATTTTGCAAACTCCCTGAATATCCCGAAAAACGTGCAGGAAGCCGCGGAAATCGCGGTCAGCGGCAAACGTTTCGCAT
Organism: uncultured Eubacterium sp.; assembly: GCA_910586045.1. Taxonomy (GTDB): domain Bacteria; phylum Bacillota; class Clostridia; order Lachnospirales; family Lachnospiraceae; genus Eubacterium_J. Next base: position 1,496 of record CAJUIH010000093.1, on the reverse strand, counting down.
GCGACGTCGGGCGGTTTAACGACGACAGCTTTGTCTATGTGGCGGCTTTTGGCATTTTTACGGAAGTTTCCTATCGGACGAATCAGGAATTAAAAAACCTGCTCGGCCACGCGGCCTATATTTTACAAGGCGCAAAAAGCCTGATGGATATAGCGTCTTACCGCATGAAAGTGGAATATGAAGAAACGGTAGTGGAAGAAGACTTTATTTACGGAATGGTATCCAATTCCATATCTGTCGGCGGATTTAAGCAGATTGCGGGGAAAAACGTACAGTTGGACGACGGGGTATTTGAAGTGACGCTGATCAAACGGCCGAAAAATCCGCTGGAACTGAATGAAATCGTCACGTCTTTGTTGACCCGTGTGGACAATACCGACTTAATCTATTCGTTTAAGACAGAACGGATCCATTTTTATGCCGAAAAGGAGGTGCCATGGACGCTGGACGGGGAATTTGGAGGGATTCATAAGGAAGTGGATGTGCAAAACTGCAGGAAAGCGGTGGATTTTATGATTTCTGTGTAAAGCCACCGAAATCCGTAATCCGAATCGATCCGTGTGCGGGGCGCAGTCCCCAAAACAGAAAAAACGGGAAGCAGGATCCGTCGGACCTGCTTCCCGTTTTTGGCCGGTTAGGAATCCCAGGCAAAAAATCCCATATCCCCTTTGACGTTGTAGATGCCGTAATTTGGAAGCGTCTTGGTTTTGCTGGTATTCATAAAGGCATACATCCAGCTAACGAAGCCGGAAGGAAGTTTGGACATTTTTATACCGGGGCAGTAGATCCGGAAGTTTTTTCCGTTATCAAATCCATAGGGGTCGGATGTAACGTAGCGGACGCCGTTTTGGTAGTATGTCTTTCCGGCTTTTTTGTCAGCTTTGATTTTTTTCAGGGTCATGGAATAGGTATATTTGTTTAACCTTTTTGCCGCTGAAAATTTACCGCTGAAATCACAGATATAGACCGTGCCGTTTGGGTAGCGTGTGCCGATATCCCCCATGTCTGAATCATGGAACTGTCCCGTAAATGATCCGTCATTTTTTAAGGTGATTTCCGTAGACCAGCCGCCTGCGCCGCTCGCAAATACAAATTTTTTCGGCATTTTTTTGAAGATGGCAGTACTGCTTTTGGCAGTGGCCGCCTCGGCAACGATCCTTTGTGCGGACATCTGGGAAGCAGTGGTTTGGTATGGTCCGGCTGTGAAAAGTGCTGCAATGCACAGAGCGATAAGAATCGAACGTATTTTTTTCATCATGCATGTTCCTCCATGTGCGGATTTTTTTTGGTGTCAGTTCCTTTTATTGGAAGTTCCGTAAACAACCCCGATTATATCATACATCTCGGCGGATTACAACGATTTTTTAAAGTGGTCGAATTTTGTTTCTGATCCGGTGTAACAGTTCAGATAAGGTGTTACATTTTGGCTGGCCGGACGCATGGAGAGACGGTTTGCCCGGCTTGCTGGCGGCCCTCCAGAATGGCAAGAATCCCTA
>CAJUIH010000092.1 GCA_910586045.1 uncultured Eubacterium sp. | reverse complement strand
GTCAAGATTTACATTTTCTTTGATTCACTTTTAAACTTTACAAGGCACTAGTACATCGATCATTAAATATCTCATAGTTTCACTTGTCTATTTTTCCGATCGCACATGGCAAAAATCCTCAATGTACCCCGGTACACCTCCGGTTTTTGCTATGGCTCTCGGAAAAACAGCGATTTGCGCAGGAAGTCACAGTTTCGAAGCCATAATGCTAAAATTCATTTCTTCTCCTTGTATCTGGCTTCCCATATAACTTTCTATAAAGTCAAAATAACCATTTGATCCGGCCCTCTTTTCCCATGTATCTATGGAATCTTTGATTCTTCCCAAGCACATAACCGGAATCTTATAATAGTTTTTCAGCATATCCTGTGTAAATTCCTCTGTCTCATTCTGTTCTTTCAAAATTTCCATGATTTCCACATTTGTATATGGATCAAACGCCATAAGAAGTGCTTTTTCCAATTTCTCATTCTCTTCATTTCTAAATTTGTCCGTATCCGCTGTTTCTCCAATACACTTTCCCATTATGTCAAACAGCACGAGCGCAATCGCTTCTCTTAACCGCCTGCTGTTTGCGGATGGAAATTTTCGGTGTATTTTCAAAACATTTCCTTCTAACGGCAACAGGAGCATGGAATAAAACTCTTCTTCTCCCTTTCGGACCTTACCAAATTCTTTTTCCATTTGCGCATAAACTCTTTCGAATTGATAGAACTGCATTTTTCTTTTTTTCCTTTCTCTTTGTGTAACCCTTTCCCAGTCCTATTGATCCAATGACTGTTCCAATTGGCTTTCCAACTCTTTCGCCGCTTTTTTCTGTGCGTCCGTATCGACTTCCGCTTTATCCTTTGACGTAAACTTGTTTACAAAATCCGGTATCATATCCAAAATCTTTGTAATGCCATCCTGATTTTTTACATTCACAAGTTTAGTCGTTCCGTTTTGAATGACCAATACCGCGCTCGGCGAGATCTTTCCACCCATACCGCCGCCGCCATTATTTTTTTTCTCTCCGGAAAACGCGCCGGCCCCGACGCCGAATGTCACATCTACCAAAGGCAGGATAATCGTATCCCCGATATGGACGGCATCCCCGACTACGGTCTTGGTTGTAATAAAGCTGTCCATGCCTTTAAACAGGGATGCAACGGTTGAACTAAAACTATTGTCTGTCATATTATTTTCCTCCTATATCTTAGGGTATATTCCCTTTTTTCATGTTATCAGCCGGACGCCTGTTTCTTTCCCCGTCCGGTCAGCCTGCGGACCGCTTTCATAAATTCCTTGTGCCGAAGAAGACGCACGGCGCTCACAAGAAAAACGATAAGCGTCACTTTTCCCCCTAGCAGCACCTCACCCTCGATATACAGCCGATCTGATTCAAAATCCGCCGCGATCGCGCACGGATAACGGTAAACCAGGGGCATCATGCTGATCAGTCCAAGTACCTGCCCGGTCCGTGCCGGATCCGCCATGGAAAAGGTAAGGTCCGCTTCTATTTTTCCAGGCATATAACTGCGCAGGATGCGGCACAATTCGATCCATAAACGGTTCACTGCACTGCGGTTTGTTTCGTCGGTAAACTCCTGTTTGAAGCGGCGCAGCTTTTCTATGATTTTTGCCCGTCCGCGCATAGGTTTCTTTCCAGCTTCCCGCCCGGAAGTCCGCCGGAAACGTTTTTTCTTTTTCCGCAGCGCTTGTTTCCGATGTGCCGTTTTCTTATGATCGGTATGTTCCAAAGCCGGGGCATTGTGTGCGGAAAGATCCGGGCTTTCTGTAGGGCCGGATCCGGTTTTTTCGCCGGCAGGCAATGTTTTTTCAAACGCCTGTTCGGTTTGATCGGATGCCGCGTCCCCACCCGGTGGCGGTTCCCCGCAATTCGATCCCGTCCTTTCTTCGAACGTACGTTCTCCTCCTGAAAGCTCCGTTGTTTTCACTGCATCCTGCCCGCTGCGACGCATACCCTTTTTGCGCAAAAACCATGCGCGCACTTTTCCAAGGTCAATCCCGGCCAGCCGAATCCGTACAGCAGCCCCCTGCGGTCCCCGGTAATCTACGGTAAAAGAAACCATACGAAACAGCCAGCCCACTTTTACCTGCACCCGCAATTTGTCCAAAAATTTAACCGCTGTCAGATCTAGCGCTTTTTTATTTTGTACCAGCACCTGGTAACGAACCGGAACAAACAAGGCGGCCAGCAGCAGCACTACAAATACCGCAAATAAAAGCAAAAGAATCCATCCCAATACCTGCAGCAGCGACAACAGAAACAGCCCAACTGCTTTGATCATATCCCCTCACCCGCTTTCTGCGGCCCAAGCAGATATTGCTTTACTGCAAAGCCCCCCGTTTTCTTATATACATCGAGCACAATACGCGACGCTGTCTCCAGCGCTTCCCCATATCCTATTGCAAGACCGACAATGTACAAATGCTTTTTTGGATACGCACGCTGCCTTAAATCCCTTGCGGGTATGATTTCCAACAGATTCGTCCCATCCTGGCATAACACAATGAGAAACAGGCCGAATGAAAAGGCCCCCCGATTGATTTTTCGTTTTATTTGTCTGATTTTTCTATTTTTTTTGGGAATGCCCTCCCCCAAATATAAGCTCTCATGCCAAATCATCCAGACTCCTTATGGCTTACGCCAAAACATGCCAGCCTGCCAGCCTGGGTTCTAAGCAAAGGCTGGCTAAGAAGCGGGAACCCGCAGTGCGGATTCCCTAAAAATATTTTTTGTTTCCCCACAAGTTGCTTTTTTTCAACCTCAGATACTCATCATAGGCCTGTTCCAAGATCTGCTTTTCATTTGAAAATTTCAGCAGATGATACGCCTCATGAAATTTGTAGTAGCCGGAGTCCACAAAATACTCTTCCCATTGTGGCTTGCTGTAATAATTATCCGCCATCATCAGATACCAGTGGACTTCCTTTTCCACCGTATCCTCCGGTACATTAAAAGTATACTGGCTCTTTCCGACGTATTTTATAATCGCCGCGTTTACGCCAGTTTCTTCCCACACTTCCCTGGCCGCTGTCTCTTTATAATCCTCACCATCCTCAACCGTCCCTTTGGGAAGAACCCATCCCTCGTACTTATTCTTATAGTTCTTATAAAGCAGCAGTATTTTACCACGGAATATTACCACACCACCACAACTGGTTGCCTCTATCATCGCAGCACCTCCTGATGTGGTCTTTTATAAAAAATATAACTATTCAGTAGTATACCCCTTTTTGTCGTGACATGCAAGAAATTCATGGATGTTTGCTTAAATTATTAAAAAACAGGAAACACAAAAAATAGGATTGTCTTTTTCGGGACAGTGTCGTATAATGTAGAATGTTTTGAGGGACATACTCATATTTTAATAGGTAGATATAGCATCATTTTCCAAAAATTCAATTACAGTAGGTGAAAATATGTGTAAAAAATCAATATGCAGACTCGGAATCGATATCGGTTCCACAACCGTAAAAATCGCAGTATTAAATGAATCCGGCAGACTGCTGTTCGCGGATTACCAAAGGCACTATGCAAATATCCGCGAAACGCTTCACAGCCTGCTGGCAAAAGCTCACGCGAAACTCGGGGACCTGAACGCTGCCCCGATGATCACCGGCTCCGGCGGCCTGGCACTGGCAAAGCATCTGGATATCCCATTTGTACAGGAAGTGATCTGTGTGGCTTCCGCCCTGGAGCAGATTGCGCCGCAGACAGACGCGGCGATTGAACTGGGCGGGGAAGATGCAAAAATTATATACTTTGAAAACGGAAATGTAGAGCAGCGTATGAACGGCATTTGTGCCGGGGGGACTGGTTCTTTTATCGACCAGATGGCGTCTTTAATCCAAACTGACGCGAGCGGATTAAACGAATACGCCAAAAATTACCGTGAAATCTATCCGATCGCGGCACGCTGCGGCGTCTTTGCCAAAACAGATATCCAGCCTTTAATCAACGAAGGCGCTACAAAAGAAGATCTCTCTGCTTCCATCTTTCAGGCAGTCGTAAACCAGACGATCAGCGGTCTTGCCTGCGGAAAGCCGATCCGCGGCCATGTAGCCTTTTTAGGCGGCCCTCTGCACTTTTTATCCGAACTAAGGGCAGCTTTTGTCCGTACTCTGCAGTTGGATCAAGAACATACGGTCTTACCAGATCACTCCCATTTATTTGCTGCCATCGGCGCCGCGCTTCATTCCAAAGAAAACTCCAGACAAATTTCGAACGAAGTTTCAAAAAAAGAAACCGCGCTGCCGTTTACTTCTATTTTGAACAAACTAGACAGCGACATCCAATTAGAATTTGAAGTAGAACGGATGGATCCGCTGTTTGCGACACAGCAAGATTACGACGATTTCTGTACACGGCATGGCCAAAGCAAGGTAAAAAGCGCCGATCTTGCCGCATACGAAGGGGACTGCTTCCTTGGGATTGACGCAGGCTCCACCACGACCAAAACCGCGCTGATTGCCGAGGATGGCTCCCTGCTGTATTCTTTTTACGATAACAACAACGGCAGCCCGTTAGCCGCCTGTATCCGTTCGATCCAAGAAATTTACTCTCTGCTGCCCCAAAAAGCACGCATTGTACACACCTGCTCGACCGGATACGGCGAAGCCTTGATCAAAGCGGCGCTTATGCTTGACGAGGGAGAAGTAGAAACCGTATCCCATTATTACGCGGCTGCTTTTTTTGAGCCAAACGTGGACTGTATCCTGGATATCGGCGGCCAGGATATGAAATGCATTAAAATCAAAGACCAGACCGTAGACAGTGTACAGTTAAACGAAGCCTGCTCTTCCGGCTGCGGCTCTTTTATTGAAACCTTTGCAAAATCCCTGAATTTTATGGTACAGGACTTTGCGAAAGAAGCGCTGTTCGCCAAAAACCCGATCGACCTTGGCACCCGCTGCACGGTATTTATGAACTCCAAAGTAAAACAGGCGCAAAAGGAGGGCGCGTCCGTCGCGGATATTTCGGCAGGGCTGGCCTATTCTGTCATCAAAAATGCCCTGTATAAGGTTATAAAGCTTACAGACGCGTCGCAGCTTGGCAAAAACATCGTCGTTCAGGGAGGAACGTTTTACAATGATGCCGTACTGCGCAGCCTGGAACAGATTTCCGGAGTATGTGTCGTAAGGCCGGATATCGCGGGAATTATGGGCGCGTTCGGCGCCGCGCTGATCGCGAAAGAGCGCCACGAAAAAGGAACCGCATCCCGTATGCTTTCCATTGATGAGATCAATGCCTTAACTTATGACACAAAGCTTGCAAGGTGCCAAAACTGCACCAACCACTGCCTGCTGACGATCAACCGGTTTTCCGGGGACCGGCGCTATATTACAGGAAACCGCTGCGAGCGCGGACTCGGCGGCAAACCGAAACATGCCGAAATCCCAAACCTGTATGCGTGGAAAAACAAACGCGTCTTTGCCTATGAGCCGCTTACAGACGACTATGCGGTACGCGGTACGGTCGGTATTCCGCGCGTGCTGAATATGTATGAAAACTTCCCGTTTTGGGCCGTCTTTTTTCAAAAGCTGAACTTCCGTGTCCTATTATCGCCCCCATCCGCGCGGGATATTTACGAACTGGGCTTGGAAAGCATTCCAAGCGAATCGGCATGCTATCCGGCCAAATTGGTACACGGGCATGTAGCGTGGCTGATTGACCAAAAACCGGATTTCATTTTTTATCCGTGCATCCCTTATGAACGGGATGAGTTCCCGGATGCGAATAACCACTATAACTGCCCGATCGTCACATCGTATGCGGAAAATATAAAAAACAACGTAGATGAGATTTCCAATGGAACCATGCGCTTTGTCAGCCCGTTTTTATCATTAAAAGATAAGCAGACGCTTGCGGAGGGCCTGGTGCATACATTCTGCAAACAGTTTAAAATCTACGAGGAGGAAGTACTGGATGCCGTCGACCATGCCTGGAACGAACTGGAAGCGGCCCGAAACGAAATACGCAGGCAGGGCGAAGATGTACTCAAATGGATGGAAGTTACCGGGCATCACGGGATCGTACTCGCCGGGCGCCCATACCATGTAGATCCGGAAATTAACCACGGGATCCCGGAACTGATTACTTCCTACGGGATTGCGGTACTGACGGAAGATTCCATTTCCCATCTGGCGCCTGTAGAACGTCCGCTGATTGTAATGGACCAGTGGATGTACCACTCACGCCTGTACGCGGCCGCAAACTATGTCCGCCAATCAGACCAGTTGGACTTAATTCAGCTAAACTCCTTTGGCTGCGGACTGGATGCGGTTACGACTGACTGCGTCAATGATATTTTAACCCGTTCCGGTAAAATTTATACATGCCTGAAAATTGACGAGGTCAATAACCTGGGCGCTGCAAGAATCCGGATCCGTTCCCTGCTTGCCGCGATCCGTATACGGGAAAAAAACAAGGCGCCGCATAATGTAGCCGCAACCAGCTTCAAGCGGACGGTTTTTACCAAAAAAATGCGCAAAACCCATACGATCCTCTGCCCGCAAATGTCGCCGATCCATTTCGACCTGCTGGAACCGGCATTTCGCACAGCAGGATATGATATCGTCGTACTGAATAACGACGACCGCACGGCTGTAAACACAGGATTAAAATATGTCAACAACGACGCCTGCTATCCTTCGCTGCTTGTGGTCGGCCAGATTATGGACGCGGTTACTTCCGGCAAATACGATATGGCAAAAACCGCGGTCCTGATCACACAGACCGGAGGGGGGTGCCGCGCTTCCAACTATATCGGCTTTATCCGCCGCGCACTGGAAAAAGCCGGATACACGGACGTTCCGGTGATTTCGCTCAATTTAAGCGGACTGGAAAAAAACCCTGGCTTTTCGCTGTCCCCTGCCCTGCTCCAGCACGGATTATACGCGTTGGAATTTGGGGATATCCTGATGCGCTGCCTGTATGCGACAAGGCCTTATGAAGCCGTCCCTGGCTCCGCCAATGCGCTGCATGAAAAATGGAAAGAAAAAATCACCGCATTTGTCTCACAGGATAAAATGCTTTCGCACCGGAAATTTAAAACGATGTGCCGGGAAATCATCCGGGAATTTGACAGCCTGGAGCGTCTTGCCATCCGAAAACCGCGTGTAGGCGTAGTCGGGGAAATATTAGTCAAATTCCATCCGGGCGCGAATAACGACCTGGTGAATTTATTGGAAGCAGAAGGCGCGGAAGCCGTCGTACCGGATTTGACGGACTTTCTGCTCTACAGCTTCTATAACCAGAACTTTAAAACAGAAGTGCTCGGCAGCCCGAAAAAGGCCGCGCGCATCGGCAATCTCGGAATCAAATTCTTTGAATGGCTGCGCGGGGCCGCACGGGATGAGTTTGAAAAAAGCAGGCACTTTACCCCGCCTGCCCGGATCGAAAAGCTGGCGGAATACGCTTCCCCGATTGTGTCGCAGGGCAACCAGACCGGGGAGGGATGGTTCCTTACCGGGGAAATGCTGGAGCTAATCCATAACGGGACGAATAATATCGTGTGCACGCAGCCGTTTGCCTGCCTGCCGAACCATATTGTAGGCAAAGGCGTCATTAAAGAGCTGCGCCACCGCCATCCGCTGTCCAATATTGTAGCTATTGATTATGACCCGGGCGCCAGCGAGGTAAACCAGCTAAACCGGATTAAGCTTATGCTGTCTACGGCGCAGAAAAACCTTGCGCGGGAAGCGGCCGCTGATGCGGTCCGGTCAGAAAAAAAGACGGTAGAACGGGCAAAGTTTGGAAAGCGTGCGGATGAACTGCGGCACGCGGACGTGTAAAAATAGAAAAACAGGGCATTTTCCTATTTATTTGGAAATGCTCTGTTTTTACATTTATTTCATGCTCTTTTTATCCAATTCCGCTGTTAATTTCTTTATGATAAATCTTATGGCATCATCTTCCTTAATATTTCGATATTCGTTGCCAAGATTTTTACAAATCTGAAATCCTGAAACCAAACCAGCCTTAAAATATAATTCTTGACAAACTCCATAAAAGTCTTCTGCTGCATCACAGATCTCACTGTTATTTTTACAATCAATACAAAGTGCTGTGCTTATTTTTTGTATCAAACGCTCAAATTCCTCATCAACCTGCATATGATATAAATCTTCTATAGTAAATTTACATGTACCACTTTCAATATAACGAAGAAGGCTGTCTGCTTCCGTTCGTTTCTTTATCCCTTCAAATAAATCCATTTACTTTTTCCCTCCCAAAATTACGCCGCATCATGTACACAGCACAATCATACCAAATACTTCAGGAACACTCGTTTCGAACTATCCTATATTATTCTTGTTAAGAATAATATTAACAAAAAAAGGTTATATAATCAATAAAAACTTCTTAACAAGAATTATTTTTAAAGAGGTATCCAATGAAATCTTTCTGGTATAACCAAGACCGTAAAAATGTCTGCGGCCTCAGAATCAGGGAACTGCGAAAAGAACAACGCCTATCAGCCAAAAAGCTCGAGATCATGGCTACACTGGCAGGATATGATCATCTGACACAAAATGTAATAACAAAAATTGAACTCGGCATTCGTTTTGTCGCTGATTATGAAGTAGCAATTTTTGCTGAACTATTAAATACGACACCCGAATATCTGCTTGCATTTACTCATGCTGAGCATGGTAAGCCAGATCAATAAGGCACAAATCTGTTCATTTCGCCTGTTTTCATCCGTATCCTCTTGACTACGTAAAAAAGGGCTGTCGCACAAAAAAACGCAAACAAGATATAGTAAATATAAAAATTATAAATACTATATTTTGTTATATGTTTCTTAAAGTGCGACAGCCCGCTTTCTTCCCCAAAAATCATAATCCTAATTCATCAAAAATTTGTTCTATTTCATGCCAGGAAGCGATATATTGCTTCAGGCACTCCTCTCCTTTTTCTGTAATTTTATAATATTTTCGTTTTGGTCCATGTGATCTTTCACTATAATACAGATTTGTGAGTCCTTCTTTATGCAGTCTTCTTAAAATTGCATATAAGGTACTTTCATCTGTATCCTTAAAATATTTTTGCAGAATTTTAATCATATCATATCCGTAAAGATCTTTTTTTTTAACAATTGCAAAATACATATATTTAAGATTCCACGTTTTAGCTGTGCATCCATATCTTTTATTCCTTTCGGCCGCATTTACTTTTGAAAAAAACGGCACATAAAACAAGATTTTCCACATATAAACAAATACTGCCATATACTAATTTACGGTATTCTGCAGGCTGACCGTACAGCATATGCAACTGATTGTCCCAAAACAATAACAGCATCATAATCCCGGCAATATAAAACGTAGTAAGAAATACATCGCGTTGGATTTGCATACAATTTTTCATGATCATGTAAATATGCAGAAGAACGAGAAGCACTAACAAAATGCCGCATACAATCCCGCATATTTTCCCGCTATTAGGAACAGTGATTTTAGGCAATAAAACCAATTCAAACAGCAAAATCATAAATACAAACATATGCAAGCATACATTCAGTTTAGAAAGACCTCTATTCGAACCGCTATATTTTTTTATGCGTATCATTCCCACAACAAAATATAAAAATATTTGAACAACCGCTGCATAAAAATAATCAGATCCAGTTTTATTACAGCTTTTCAAAATAAACAGCCCCGTAAATAAATATACCGCCATCAAAATTAACATCTGTACCCCAATATTTTGAATCAATCGGATTGTCCACGATGTAGATTCGCCAGATTCAGCAAGTATTTTTTTTACTGCTTCTTTCGGGTCATTTAAAGCAGCACATATTTGTTCCTCACTCTTTCCAAGCAAGCGTTCATTTTCAAACCATTCCTCATAATCATTTAAAATGCCGGCATTTTCGTCTTCATGAAACCAGAACGATAAATAAAACTTTAATTTTTTCATATAGTCGATCTTTGAAGTAAACTTTGCCATTTCCATCCCTCCCTAACTACTGTTTATTAATCAGTAGATAACTTTACTATATATCATATGCAAACGTAAGTCAATAGATTGCTTTTATTTTCAAATAAAAAAATCGAGTAGGGAAAAGCCATCTTCCCTACTCGTCTGCATCCCGCACGCCGCCTTAACGGCATGTCCAAAATCTGTCGGTCTATTTTCATTTACACCATCACCCGCTCTAACCGCGCCCCCAAACGGCTTAAAATCTCATTCGTAATCGTCCCCGCCTGCTGTGCCAGATCAGCGGCGGAAATTTCCTGCGCGCCGTCACGCCCAATGCATACGGCTGTATCCCCGGCCCGCACATCTTCAATCCCGCTGATGTCTACCAATGTCTGGTCCATACAGACGCGTCCAACGACCCGTGCTTTCCGTCCATGGATCAAAACGCTTCCAACCCCGCCGGAGAGTGCCCGCGGCAGGCCGTCCGCGTACCCAATCGTAAGCACCGCAAGCTGCATTTCCCCCTCTGCGTGAAACTGCATGCCATAGCCCGCAGATTCCCCCGCATGCAGTGTCTTGACTGCTGCAACCCTGGCTTTTAAGGACAGTACCGGCCGGAGTTTTTCCCGAAAACGCGCGGTATCCTCCTTTGTGCTCAATACGCCGTACAATGCAATCCCCACACGCGCATAATCGCCTGCCAGATGCGGGTAATGCAGCACGCCGTAACTGGCCTGCATATGGACTTTTGGACATGCAACGCCTTTTTCTTCCAGCCCCCGCAGCAAAGTACAAAATGCCTGCACCTGCGCTTCGGTATATGCCTGACTGCACGGATCCAGCGTATCCGAAGCGCACAGATGGGTAAATATCCCGTCGATGCGAAGATGCTCCATTTGAAACATCGCCGCCACACGCTCCAGGTTTTCACTCCGTTCCCCTAAACGGTGCATCCCGGTATCGATCCCGATATGCACTGGAAAATCCGCCCCATAGCTGTTTAACTGCAGTGCATAGGCGTAATCGACAACTGTCTGCGTTAAGTCATACTGCAATAGCAATGCAAACTCCTGCGGATGGGTATAGCCCAATACCAAAATTGCCCCGCGGATCCCATAACGGCGCAGCAAAACCCCCTCCTGTACGCAGGCTACGCAAAACGCATCCACACCCATCTCCTGCAGTGCCTCTGCCATTTGCAGCGCGCCATGCCCGTATGCATCCGCCTTTAACGCAGGCATCAGCTTACAATACGGCGGCAGGATCGACCGCAGCATGTCCACATTGCCCTTGAGTGCGTTATAATCCAGCTCTACCCATGCCCGTGCGCGTCCGTCCTTTTCTGTTTCCTGTTCCCGCAGATCCCGGCCCTGCCCCCGCGGCATAACCGGATTTTGCGGAAATAACACATGCTCCTGTCCGGCTGCCAGCGCATATGGTTCGTCAGCGGCCGCCCTGTTTGCAGCATCCGGATTTTCTGTAAGCGCATGCCGTTCTTTTTGTTCTATACTTGTGATCTGCATAGGTTCATTTGTGATTTCTATCTGATCTTTTATACTTCCCATATGCTCTTTTATACTTCCCATATGCTCTTCCTTTCCTGGATCCTGGATCCGGTAACTACTGCCTGGATCCCGCCGCCCTGCGTCCGCTTCCTGCCCGCGCCATATCCTGCCGTTTCGATCAAAAACCTGTCTGCACCATACAAAGGCCAGCGAACATACCACAGAACACGCAAGCACTGCCGCATAATGCACCAGGCTGTTTTCCGTAAGCAGCTCGCATTTCGTGATTCTGGCGGCCGCGCGCACCACCAGGATACATGCCGGATGCACGATATAGATGCAGGTAGAAAAAAATCCAAGCTGCTTCCATTTGCGTTTTCCCCTGTATAGCGCCCTTTCCAGCAGCAGTTGATAGAAAAAATACATAACCGGAACGAGAAACACATACATACTGTCATGCCGCTGCAGTTTGAAATAACGCAGGCAATATGCTTCCGCCGTCATCGCAAGAAACGAGAGCAAAAACCCGGCCCACAAAACACGTACCTGCGTCACCCGCCTTTTTGTCAAAACCGCGCCAAGCAGCAAAAACACCGGGGCCATAAAAATACCGTTTCTGGTATAAGAAAATATCCGAAAAAGCATCTGGTAAAACCGCGCCATCATAGGCACCTGCGCTGCCAGCCCGTAATAACTGTCTCCAAACAGGCCGACCGCATACAAACCGATTGCAGCTGCAAACATCCAAGGCTGCACTATGCCGGCCGTCCCGCCCCTGCGCCCTCCTGGGAGCACATACAGGCCCAGGACAAGCAGCACCCCTGTAATGCACGCCGGAAAATACCATAAATGATAAAAGGTACCGTCAAATACAACCATCCGCAGCACATCCGCGATCCCCAGCTTTTCATACTGTCCGGCATAAAGCCCGATCGGAACGTAGCATAAAATACTTATGCCATACAGCAGCGCGATTTTTTTCACATACCGCACCGCCCGTACAGCCCCCTGTTTTGGCAGGGCGGATACTACAAACTGTCCCGTCACCATGAAAAAAAACGGCACCGCAATCCTTGCAAACACCCTCGTCAGGAAAAAATCCGCTTCTAAGCTGTAAGAAGTAAGCGGCGACGTATGGATTGCTACTACAAGTGCCGCCGCAAAAACACGGAAACGGTCAATGCTCTCCAAACGTTTTTCACGCATCCGTCTCCCTCCACTGCGTAATAATAAATCCATCTACATTATTGCCGGAAATTTCAAAAGACAAGCACTCCTCCAATTCCAGCCGAAGCTGTGCGTCTTTCGTCAAATCCACCTTTTGGAACGATACATCTATAACCTGGTTATGGCGGTTCATCCGGTACGGTTTGTGTCCGTAAGGAAAGCGCCGCAGAAAATCGATATATTCCTCCAGTGTCATTCCTTGCTCCGCCATAAAATACGCATGCGGAACGCCTACATATCGAAAATGCCATGGTTCATGGCCAATCCCGGTAACCGCTTCCCGGCCCTTTGGATACCGTTCCACAAATCCATACTCTGGCGCGCATTCCCGGAATTTTCCGCAGATTCCCGCATATGGGAAATCCGGGCGTATAAAATCAATCGAATCCTGCATCCTGCCAAGATCGATGGCCAGCCCGGTCTGATGTTCGCTGTGTCCGGGCAGCGCGACATAAGTTTCTGTAAACGCTTTTCCATATTCCGCTAGGGAATCATCCCAAATCCGCTGCTGTTCGTTTGCGGACCGCCACCCGCTGACTGCGGCGATCTGTTTTTGCGCACGAACCGCGCGCAGCAGCCGCTTTAGACAGACAGCCGCGCTTTTTTTGAGCCGGACGCCGGAATCCGAAACACCGACAAGATCCTCCCGTTCCAGACCCGCATGCGGCTGGTAAGCGTGCGCCTGATTTACCAAAATCAAATTCCCTGCATATACATCATTTTTCTTTAATGTAACAACCATTGCGTTCCTCCATTTCGCAGCTTCAGACAGTTTCCCGCTCCAAAGCCAGCGCCACAATGCGGTCTAAGATTTGTCCAAACGAATATCCTGCCGCCCGCATCATACCCGGATACCGGCTGTGTTCCGTAAATCCAGGAATCGTATTTACCTCGTTAAATACAATTTCCCCCTCCGGCGTCAAAAACAAATCCACACGCGCAAACCCGCTGCAGCCAAGCGCACGGTAAATGGCTTTTGCCGCCTGCTTCACCGATTCCGCCCGCTCGCCCGAAATCCTGGCCGGCACATGGATCGCGGAAGTCTTTAACGTATATTTTTCCGTAAAATCGAAAAATCCGCCGGAAAGCTCAATTTCATCCACTTCCCCTACGACCAGCGCGTCATTTCCAAGTACCGCGCATCCGACTTCAAACCCGCTGACCGCCTCCTCTATGATCACCTGGCCGTCATACTGGAACGCAAGTGCCACGGCATTGCGCAGATTTTCCTGCCGGTCCACTTTTGACACGCCATACGAAGAACCCGCACGGACCGGCTTTACAAAAAGCGGATATCCGCTTTCCCGCGCAAAAGCTTCCGTCAAACCGTACGGATCCTTACGCGATACGACAAGCGCCTTTGGCACTCGAATACCCGCCGCTTCCGCCAGCTTATGCGCACGGTCCTTGTCCATGCAGAGCGCCGATGCCAAAACGCCGCAGCCGGCAAGCGGAATCCCCGCCATTTCTATTGCCCCCTGCAGCGTGCCGTCTTCCCCGTTTTTTCCATGCAGCACCGGAAACGCGAGGTCAAGCGGGATTTTCCTTTCCCCCTGCCCATCCAACAGCAGCAGGCACCGCTCCTTACGATTTGGAGAAAGCGCGGCCGGCGTACAGTCTGTATTATTTTGCCAGGTATCCGCCGCAATCGCATCGACGCTTCCGGTATAATAATACCAGTCCCCTTCTTTCGTAATCCCAACCGGAACCAAATGATAGCGCATAGGGTCCAGATTGCGCATCACGGCACTGGCCGATTCTAAAGATACTCCATACTCCGAAGAACATCCTCCGAAAAATACTGCGATATTTAACTTTTTCATACTTGTAATCCTTTCTGTTTGTCTTTTTATGATTGTATCGTTACTTGAAAAATTCTGCGTGCCCGCTATATTGTTTTGGACTGTATTTTGTATTATTTGTACCATTTGTATTATATGTTACATGTGTATTAGTGGTACTAGTACAGTATAGTGCAATTTGATACGGATGTCAACCGCAAACATGGAAAAAATTTGCTGCAAAAAGCTACGCCCGTAACAGTTCGGATAAGGTGTTACATTTTGGCTGCGGGGACGCCGGATGAGGGACGCATTTTGGCTGCGGGGACGCCGGATGAGGGACGCAGGTCTGGCTTGCGGCTCCG
>CAJUIH010000091.1 GCA_910586045.1 uncultured Eubacterium sp. | reverse complement strand
AAGGGGCGAAGCCAAGCGGCGCCTTTAGCCATTGGCGTCAGCCAGGGCGGACTAGCGCCGCGACCGGGCAGGCCGCTACGTAAATTGCAGAATGCTTAGGGATTCTTGATATTCTTCCAAAGCCGCCAGCAAGCCGGGCAAACCGTCTCTCCCAGCGTCCCCGCAGCCAAAATGTAACACCTTATCTGAACGGTTACCTTGCGAAATGGAAAAGCTCGGATGAAAAACAGCAGTTACAGGAGTAAATTTTAATAGAATGAAATATAGTTAAATTGGATAAATTGTTCTTTCTATAAATACATTTCAACAATTTTTACCCTTTCCATACTTTATTAAATTAGGAATTTTAAAATACAAACCAAAATATAACTTTACATAACAACAAAAACATTAGAAAACAAACAAAATTATCTGACAATCATTCAAAAATAATCTAAAATATCAAATAATCAGACAAAAAAAGAAATCTGGATATTTACAATCCCAATCAAACGTTGTATATTTTTAGGCAGAAAAAACAGGAACCAAACCGCGGCCAGTCCTCGACGCGCGAACGGACGCGAAAGTCCGGGCAGCCGCATCAAAACCGCGAATCAGGGCCGCTGTTTTTGGCATGTCCGGTTCAGAAAGGAAGCAAAATCCATGACAAAACAGATACAAAAACAGACGAACGAACTTCCGCAGGGCCTGTACGACCCGCGCTTTGAGCATGATAGCTGCGGCATTGGCGCGGTTGTCAATGTAAAGGGCATTCCGTCGCATGCGACCGTGGAAAATGCTTTGAAAATCGTAGAAAACCTGCAGCACAGGGCGGGAAAGGATGCCGAGGGCAAGACCGGGGACGGCGTCGGGATTCTGCTGCAGGTTTCGTATCAATTTTTCTCGCAGGCCTGCCGTCCGCTTGGCATAGAACTGGGCGGGGAACGGGAATTTGGCGTCGGCATGTTCTTTTTCCCGCAGGAGGAGTTTAAACGGAAACGGGCAATGAAGATGTTTGAGGTTATTGTAGAAAAAGAGGGGATGGAGTTCCTTGGCTGGAGGAACGTACCGACGGCTCCGGAAAAACTGGGAAAAAAGGCGGTTGACTGTATGCCGTGTATTATGCAGGGGTTTGTAAAGCGCCCTGCGGATGTGGAAAAAGGGCTGGCGTTTGACCGTAGGCTGTATATCGTGCGCCGTGTCTTTGAACAGTCGAATGATTTTACCTATGTCTGCTCGCTGTCCAGCCGGACGATTGTATATAAAGGGATGTTTCTTGTCGGACAGCTCCGCCAGTTTTTTACGGATCTGCAGGACGTCAATTATGAGAGTGCGATCGCAACCGTCCATTCCCGTTTTTCCACCAATACGAATCCAAGCTGGGAACGCGCGCATCCAAACCGGCTGATCGTACATAACGGCGAGATTAATACGATCCGCGGCAATGTAGATAAAATGTTTGGCCGGGAGGAGACGATGACCTGCGGCGCGCTGGATGCCGAATTGTCCAAAGTGCTTCCGGTCGTCAATGCGGAGGGATCCGATTCCGCGCAGCTTGACAATACGCTGGAATTTTTCGTAATGAGCGGGATGCCGCTGCCGCTTGCGGTTATGATTATGATTCCGGAACCGTGGTCGCATAATGATACGATGTCGCAGAAGAAAAAAGACTTTTACCAGTATTATGCGACGATGATGGAACCATGGGACGGCCCTGCGTCCATTCTGTTTTCGGATGGGGATGTGATGGGCGCGGTGCTGGACCGCAATGGGCTGCGTCCGTCCCGGTATTATCTTACGGACGACGACCAGTTGATTTTGTCCTCGGAGGTCGGCGTACTGGACATTGCGCCGACGAAAATTGTAAAAAAAGACCGTCTGCGGCCGGGAAAGATGCTTCTGGTCGATACGGCGGCCGGGCGCATCATCGGAGACGAGGAACTGAAAGAGTTTTACGCGGGGAAACAGCCGTATGGCGAATGGCTGGACCGCAATCTGGTGGAGCTTGGCTCGTTAAAAATCCCAAACGAGCGCACCCCGGAATTTTCAAAAGAAGAACGGCGCAAAATGCAGCGGGCTTTCGGCTATACGTACGAATCCATGAAAGAAGTGATCCTGCCGATGGCGTTAAACGGCGGCGAATCTACCAGCGCGATGGGCATCGATATTCCGCTTGCGGTACTGGCTGACGACCACCAGCCGCTGTTTAATTATTTCAAGCAGTTATTCGCGCAGGTTACCAACCCGCCGATTGATTCGATTCGAGAAAAAGTCGTTACATCCACCTGCATTTATATCGGGGACGACGGCAATCTGCTGGAAGCTCGTCCAGAGAACTGCCAGGTGCTAAAAGTGAATAACCCGATTTTGACGAATACGGATTTAATGAAAATCCGCGCCATGCATGTGGAAGGGTTCCGGGTTGCGGAGATTCCGATTACATATTATAAAAATACAAGCCTGGAAAAAGCGGTGGACCGCCTGTTCCTGGAAGCGGACAGGGCCTACCGCAACGGCGCGAATATCCTGATTTTGTCTGACCGGGGCGTGGATGAAAATCATGTGGCGATCCCGTCTCTGCTTGCGGTTGCGGCACTGCACGAGCATTTGGTGGTAACGAAAAAACGGACGTCCCTTTCCCTGATCCTGGAATCCGGCGAACCGCGCGAAGTGCATCATTTCGCGACGCTGCTTGGTTACGGCGCCAGTGCGGTAAACCCGTATCTCGCGCATGAAACGGTAAAAGAACTGATTGAGCTGAATATGCTGAACAAGGATTACTACGCGGCGGTCAATGATTACAACCTTGCGGTCATATCCGGAATTGTGAAAATCGCTTCCAAAATGGGCATTTCTACGATCCAGTCGTACCAGGGCGCAAAGATTTTTGAAGCGGTCGGCATTGACCGTTCGGTCATTGACAAATATTTTACGAATACGGTCAGCCGCATCGGCGGGATTACGATAAAAGAGATCGAACACGATGTGGATTACCTGCATTCGTCCGCTTATGACCCGCTTGGGCTGGCGGTCGATGAATCGCTGGATTCCAAAGGGCGCCATAAAATGCGCAGCGGGCAAGAGCAGCATCTGTATAATCCGGCTACGATCCATATGCTGCAAAAATCAACGCGTATGGGCGATTATGATCTGTTTAAAAAGTATACGGAACTGGTTAACGCGGAAGAAAAGGACGCGTATATCCGCGGCATGTTTGATTTTCGTTATCCCGCAAAAGGGATTCCGCTTGAAGAGGTAGAAAGCGTGGATGCGATCGTGACAAGGTTTAAGACCGGGGCGATGTCGTACGGCTCTATTTCACAGGAAGCGCATGAGACACTGGCGGTTGCCATGAACATGCTGCACGGCAAGTCCAATACCGGGGAGGGCGGCGAGAGTATCGAACGCTTGACAGTCGGGCCGGACGGGTTAAATAAATGTTCCGCGATTAAGCAGGTGGCGTCCGGGCGCTTTGGCGTGACGAGCCGATACCTGGTCAGCGCCCAGGAAATCCAGATTAAAATGGCGCAGGGCGCAAAGCCGGGCGAAGGCGGGCATCTGCCGGGCGGCAAGGTCTATCCGTGGATTGCGAAAACAAGGCTTTCCACACCGGGCGTTTCTCTGATTTCTCCGCCGCCGCACCATGATATTTATTCGATCGAAGATTTGGAACAGTTAATTTACGATTTGAAAAATTCGAACCGGGACGCGCGCATTTCTGTAAAACTGGTTTCCGAAGCAGGCGTCGGTACGGTCGCGGCGGGGGTGGCCAAAGCGGGGGCGCAGTTGATCCTGATCTCCGGTTATGACGGCGGAACCGGTGCGGCCCCTAGAAGCTCGATCCATAATGCCGGGCTGCCATGGGAGCTTGGCCTGTCGGAAACACACCAGACGTTAATCCGCAACGGCCTTAGAAATAAAGTCCGCATCGAAACGGACGGCAAGCTGATGACCGGGCGCGACGTGGCGGTTGCGGCGCTGCTCGGCGCGGAGGAATTTGGGTTCGCGACAGCGCCGCTTGTAACGATGGGCTGTATTATGATGCGTGTCTGCAACCTGGATACATGTCCGGCGGGCATTGCGACGCAGAATCCAAAGCTGCGCAAGCGGTTTGACGGCAAGCCGGAATATGTGGTGAACTTTATGCGGTTTATCGCGCAGGATTTACGGGAGATTATGGCGAAGCTGGGGGCGCGCACGGTTGACGAGCTGGTAGGGCGCAGCGACCTGCTGCGTGTCCGGGATGATTTAACAAAACGGCAGAAGCAGATTGATTTATCCGGCATTTTGGATAATCCGTTTGCGGAGCGTAAGGAAACCGTGATTTTTGACCCGCAGAAGGTATATGATTTTCATTTGGAACAGACCAAAGATGAAAAAACGCTGTGCAAACAGCTTGCGGGCGCGCTTTTATCCGGTGTAAAGCGCAGTATCGATGTAGAAGTGTCCAACACGGACCGCGCGTTCGGTACAATGTTTGGTTCGAAGATTACAAAACAGTACCCGGACGGGCTTGCGGAGGATACGTATCTGGTAAAATGCGCCGGGGCGGGCGGCCAGAGTTTCGGGGCCTTTATCCCAAAGGGCCTGACGCTGGAGCTGGTCGGCGATTCGAATGATTATTTCGGCAAGGGATTATCCGGCGGCAAGCTGGTCATTTATGCCCCGGCAGGCTCGCGTTTTAAAAAGGATGAAAATATTATTATCGGAAATGTGGCCCTCTACGGCGCGACAAGCGGAAAGGCATTTATCGGCGGGGTTGCGGGCGAACGGTTCTGCGTGCGCAATTCCGGCGCCAACGCGGTAGTAGAAGGGGTCGGCGACCATGGATGTGAATATATGACCGGAGGGCGCGTCGTGATTTTGGGACGTACCGGAAAAAACTTTGCGGCAGGCATGAGCGGCGGCATTGCGTATGTACTGGATGAAGACAACGACCTGTATACAAGGCTCAATAAAGGGATGGTTTCTTCCGAAGAAATCACGTCCAAATATGATGTACTGGAGCTAAAAGAAATGATGGAGGAGCATGTCAAACTGACCAATTCCGAAAAAGGGAAACGGATCCTCGATCATTTCAGCGAATATCTGCCGAAGTTCAAAAAAATAGTTCCGCATGATTATAAGCGGATGCTTCTTGCCATTGCCCAGATGGAGGAAAAAGGGCTGAACGCGCAGCAGGCACAGATCGAAGCGTTTTACGCGAACGCAGGAAGATAGGAGGATCGCGAAATGGGAAAACCAACCGGATTTATGGAATATGAGAGGAAAACGGGCGCGGTGCTTGCACCAAAAGAGCGTATCAAAAATTTCCGTGAATTTCATCTGCCGCTTTCCGTAAAAGAGCAGCAGACACAGGGCGCCCGCTGTATGGAATGCGGCGTACCGTTTTGCCAGGCGGGTATGCTGATCGAGGGAATGGCAAGCGGATGCCCGCTGCACAATTTAATACCGGAATGGAACGACCTTGTCTATTCCGGCAACTGGGAGCAGGCGTACAGCCGTTTGATAAAAACAAACAATTTTCCGGAATTTACGTCCCGTGTCTGTCCGGCTTTATGCGAGGCGGCATGCACCTGCGGGCATTACGGGGAAGCGGTCACGACGAAAGAAAACGAACACGGCATTATCGAGCAGGCGTATCTGTCGGGGCTTGCGAAAGCGGATCCGCCCAAGGTACGTACCGGAAAACGCGTAGCCATCGTAGGTTCCGGACCCGCGGGCCTGGCCGCGGCGGACCAGTTAAATAAGCGCGGACATTCCGTTACCGTTTACGAGCGCGATGACCGTATCGGCGGGCTGTTAATGTACGGCATTCCGAATATGAAACTGGAAAAATCCGTGATCGACCGCAAAATAGCCATTATGAAAGAAGAGGGCATTACCTTTGCCACAGGCGTTAATATCGGACGCGACCGAAAGCCGTCCAAACTGCTGCGGGAATATGACCGGGTCGTTCTAGCCTGCGGCGCCAAGCATCCAAGGGATATCGACGCGCCGGGGCGGGATGCGAAAGGGATCTATTTTGCGGTCGATTTTTTAAGCAGCGTAACAAAAAGCCTGCTTGATTCCGATTTAAAAGACGGTAAATTTGTTTCTCCAAAAGGAAAGCATGTCGTCGTAATCGGCGGCGGAGATACCGGAAATGACTGTGTCGGCACAAGCATCCGCCTGGGGGCCGCGTCCGTGACCCAATTGGAAATGATGCCGAAAGCGCCGGACGTACGGGCCGCGGACAATCCATGGCCGGAGTGGCCGAAAGTCTGCAAAACCGATTACGGCCAGGAAGAGTCCATTGCTGTATTCGGACATGACCCGCGTATCTACCAGACGACCGTAAAAGAATTTTTAAAAGATAAAAACGGGAATTTATACGGGCTAGTAACCGTGCGCCTGCAAAAGCAAAAACAGGAAAAGGGGAATACGGCATTGGTGCCGGCTGCGGGCAGCGAACAGAAAATCCCGGCGGACATCGTACTGATCGCCGCGGGTTTCCTTGGCACGGAGCCGTACATTGCGGATGCGTTCCATATACCGTTAGACCAGCGCGGCAATATCCAGACAAAACAAGGGACCTACCAGACCGGCGCACAGCATGTATTCGCCTGCGGCGATATGCGCAGGGGGCAGTCTTTAGTCGTATGGGCGATCCGCGAAGGGCGCGAGGTTGCGGCGGAAGTAGATGTGAGCCTGATGGGGTATACGTGTTCGTAATGGAAGCTGGTACAGCGACGCAAAGGAGATCTGACGGTTATGATCGAAGTATTATTTGGCGATAGCGAGGCCGCTTCTATGAAAGCAGCAAAGAATAAAAGAATCGAAGGAGCGGTGAAAGGCCCTACATCTGTCTGGATAGCGGGGAGCAAAGCGCCGTGTCCAAAACCGTTTCACGGCTGGATCGAGGGAACACCGAGGGAGGTTATTTGTCTTGGACTTCTGATGGATATAGGATCCATCAAGGAACCAATGGACAGTACATACCGCAAAGAACTCATCTGTTCCGTGTATGCACAAGATCCATGGATACAGGAAGAAGAGATCGGCAAAGAACTAAAAAATGCCGGGGATTTTTATGCAAAGGAATTGCGGCGGTTAAAAGGATTTTTGGAAGAGGGGGAATCTGTCAGAATATGGTACAGCGACGCCCCTTATGCCAGATGCGGCTTTTACAGTTTGTGCCCTATAGTAAAGGAATATGACAATCAAATATCTGCCGTTAAGCTTCCGGAGTATGTAGTCCGTGGGCAAACGATCATCTCTTATCATAGCTGGAGTGAAGTTTCGGCAGAAGAGTTCGCAGGTTTTTTATCTTATGAGAAGCCGCTTTCAAGAGAAGAAATCAATCAGTATGCTATGCAATGGGGGTTTCTGGCGGAAGAAAACAGCCCTCTGCGTGCTGTAGTCAATAACAGAGTCCTTAGTGTTCCGGAAGATTTCTATGATTTTTTGATCTGGAAATGGCTGACAGAGGTTCCGGTAAAGGAAGCCAGACTCATTGGTGAGATCATCGGCCATTCACAGCTTGGAGTCGGAGACTGGTGGTATGCGGGAAGAATTGCATATTATATCAAACAGGGGAAGATCCAGGTTGTGGAAGATGCCAAGCATCCATATGCGAGGATGATATGTATAAGAGGATAAGGAGATTGTCTGCTGGAAAGGGTATTCTTGGAGGGGGAAATGATGTTGGAAGAATTAGGAATAAGCAGTGGAACCGCAATCATCGTCTTGGGAGTATTATATTTCATAATTAAGTGGGCGGTGAAAAATGGTGTGAAAGAAGCTTATGAGGAGATTTCCGGGAAAGAAATCAAAGATGATTTGGATGAAATTTTAGAAAAAGAAAATGCGGAAAAAAGTACAAAGCTGTAAGGAACTTCGAAGAAAAATCCAGCGCAAATATCACAGGTTATTTACATACAGTTCCTAAGCAAGAGTTTTGATAAATTATACTGCACACCGATTACATTTTCAGCACAAAACCCGACTGCAGAGCGCCCGCCAAATTTATAAACAGGTACATAACTGTAAATCCGGGCGGTCTGCAGTATAGAAACATCACCGCCGCTGGTGTTATCCTATGCGGCGGTATTATATATAACAAGCTGAACGGTTACAGCGTTTCGTAACAGTGGTTTTCCTTTTCCAGGAAACTTTGCTGATTCCCGTGCTCCCTTACATGATCCAGCCATTCATAAACCATTTGCTTTTGATATGTTTGCTCAAGGGCACAACTCATCAATGCATATTCATTTTCCAATGAAGTGTGAAAGACGCCTTTGTCGTCTGTATTAATGGAAACATGCATCTGCGTGCAATTTTGGATTTCTTCTGGATGGCAGGTCAGACCCATATTGTATAGTTTACTGATCGGATGGTCTTTATAGCTGTCCATTGTACTGATAAAATAATTTGAACTTGGATTTGCTTCTATGCTGATTCCACGTGCTGCGACAAAACACTGCATGGCTTTTTGAACCTTTTCCACACCGTCTATGTATAGATCCGGAACTTCAAAATCTTTGATCTGTTCCCCATGAAACCGTACGGATGCAGAATAATGATAGTAATGCAGCAGTTTTATGATTTCATCCCGCTGCCTGCATTCATGGGTATCCTGACAGGAATGATTTTCCCAGTATTCGTGAAATAAAAGAACAGTACTGAAACATTGTCCGTTTTTATACAAAGCCGGATGATCGCCGCGTAATTTCCATGCCTCATAATACATATCGATGCCATAATAGCAGTTTTCCGGCTGTAAATGGTCGTGGTATATGGATAAAAAATATTTATCGTATTCATTGAGCAGAAATCCTTTGAGTGTTTCACAATCCCTGATATCAAATGCGATCAGTTTATGATACAGCCATACGATATTATCCAGGTAATCCTGCAGAGGGAGGCATACGCTCCGACGTTTTTTCTCATACCATTTTTTGGCATCCAATCCCAGAACGGTTGCATGTCCCAGGCGGTCCCCGTTTTTCATATTTAAAAATAAGACTGCCTCGTCAATTGCCCGCAGTCCATCCACGAAATCGATCCAGTCTTCGCCTACATGATAAGTGATTTTCCATTGCCTTACGGTTCCGGATAAAAAAGAAGAAGCAACGTGCCCGGACAGTTTTCTGAAAACCGGAGCAAAGACTTCCGGCCTGCATCCGATTTCCTGCGCGCAGGCGTCGATTCCAAGGATCCGCCTGGCTTCCCTGGGAAAAGTTTCTCTTAATAAAATTAATTCATCTGCAATTTGTTCCAGTTTGTTCCGGAACGCATAATGTCTGTAAGTTGTGACAAACCCGTTTGTTTGCGGGATTTTGTGATCTTTTTCTTTTGGAAAATGCAAAACATAGTACGTACGCTGCAGCATCTGCTCACGGTACTGTTCTGTCATATGTTCCGTCATATAATGATCACATGTTTGGATCCATTTCCGGTTAGCTGCTGCTGTTGCGCACGGTGCGATCCTGATTTCCAGGGAACGGATATTTCCGGAAGCAAAGCTGCCCCATACCGCGTGCTGGATCATTTTGCGGTTGTCGGAATCTGTATTTAAAAATCCGTTTTTTCTTTTGTTGTATACACTGAAATTTTCAAAACCCACATTTTCATTTACCTGAACCAGTTCTTCCCTTAATTTTATCCGGATTGCGAGATAGGCATAAAACCAGTTCATCATTACATCCGGTATTTTTTCACCGCCTATTGTTCCAAGCAGCATCTGGTACATCAAGGCGCGTTCTCCGGCAAAATCATGATGGATACTTCCGATGCGGCCATATTCCGGAACCGCATAGTCGATCACAGATGCATGCTCTTTCAATGACCTTAACAGCCGCATCCGTTCTATAAACATCTGGATTTTTGCTTTTTTTCTGTAAAAGACACAAGAGCCTGCATGCTTTAAGATTTCCTGTATGGTTTGTATATGATCGACCACTTTTTCCGATTCTTGGCTGTCTCCTTTACTTTTCCGGTCGATATAATAGAAAAGCACGGCACGGATCAGCGCTGCCTGAAAATGCATGACCTCTAACGGTTCCTCCTGGTACCCTGGGGCATATTTTATATGCGATACCCGCTTTTTCAGGTCGATCGCTGCCAGGATTTTTGTATAGTTTTGATTGTCCAATTCGTTCATCAGCTTCAGCCAGACAAGCTGAAAGGAAGGCGCGGAACCGAACAAATGAAAATGGTTATCAGACAAACCTCTTTGCAGCAGACGATTTAGCTGCATATTATCATGTCCAATGACCGTGTTCCATTCAAAATTTCTCCACACAGATCCGGTACGTTCGGTATGCTGTGCCAGAAAAGCACAGATCGAAAGGTCTTCACCGATGCCGGTTGTCACTTCATGCCATTGCAATAATTTTTCATACCTGCAGAGAGGCTGATCATCCCGAATAACAAGCATTTCCTTTACCAGTGTCTTTAAAGCCCTGAATACATTTAGATTATTTTCGCCGCTTGCATGATCCGCGGTACCGGATAAATAGCGATAAATTTCTCTGGACTCTGTTTCGGACAGCGGTTTTAAATGCGCAAACGTTAAGGCGTCAAAGTCATTCGGATGAAAGCATTTATAATTTGGCTGTCCGTGTAAGATATTTCTGGATGATATTTTTTGAAAATACATCTGTACGATTGAATTTAAATGCTGCAAGGCGCGTTCTCCTTATTCTTCCACCGTTTCCGGCTCTTTCTGATTGATAATCAGGGAGCGCAGAATTTTTGAGAGCCGGTTTGCTACCATTTCGTCGGATTGGATCCCCAAAATAAATTTTACATACGGGCAGTCGGAAAAGTTCTTTTCATATGCAAATCCCGGCCCATCTGTCAGGGTCTGGTAAAAAGACGCCTCGTCTTTCAAAAGTTTTTTGATATATTGAAAGCAGGCTCTAATTGCCTTAAAAATGTCTTCTTTTACAAATTTATTAAAAAAAGTTTTTCTTGTTCTTTTCCATAGATTATAAGACAGATCCAGATCATAAAACGGAAATGCGCATTCATAGGAAAATTCGCTGCTTATTTGCTGTGTAAAAAGAGATCGTTCAGCAACCAAGTCCCGGATCAGGTTTTTTGTTGTTTGTTTTAATTTTTTTGTTTCTGCATCTGTTAAATAGTTTGATATGGCATCGGTTATTATTTCGACGATGGTTTGCTGGATACTTTTTTTATGGCTTTCATAATCCAGAGACCTCAATACGAAAGCCATAATATCCAGGGTAATCGGCTTACCGATCCCGCTCACTCTTAAATATTCGACTTCTTCGAATATTTTATCATCGTCAATATTCATTTGCAGAATATCTTCCGTTTCCGTTTGTTCGGCAGGATCATCGGTTTCCTCCAGACTTGTGTCCTGAAACACGGTTTCCCAGCTATAGGACAATCCTTCAAAATCGTCCTCTGATTTTCTGATAAAAAACAAATCGATACATTCTAATGTCTCAACAACCTGTTCTTTTTTCATCCATTCGCTTATCACTTCCTTAATTTCCGCTTCTTCTTCTTCGAGAGATAAGTGTAAGATCTCCTCTAAGCCCTCCATGCGAAAATCAACGCTGATCAAGTGTGTTGGGACTTGTCTTAGATAACCAAAATGTTCTTTTGACGGTTCGTCATTTACTTCTGTAATTATTTTGGGAAATGCTTCTGTGCACCAACTGTTTCCAAAGGAATTTCCCAAAAAACCAAACAGCCGTTTTTTTGAGATCTGTCTGCTTTCTTCTATTGGGTTGTATCGATAATTGAGATATTCCCTTACCATTTCCGAGGTAAATGAAGCCATGACACACGATAGCAGGGGCTTGAGTTCAAAATATACCCTTCCCCAGCGGTAGATCCGTTCGAGTATATCCCCATAGGTATACCTGTTTTCGTAGATCATTCCCATATTAAGCCGGATCTCTTTTATTTCCTCTGTTTTTTTGGGGATTTTTAAATTTACAAAATAGTTGGCGCGCCGTTCCAGGTCATGCCGGTTCAGCTCCATAAAAATATCTTTCTGGTGCGGCGTTAATAAATTTTGTGATAAACGGATCTCAATATCCCGGTTAAACTGTTCATGATTGCGATCGTATTTTCGAAGGATCAGCAGATTGCTTTCTTTTTGTTCGTCATCTATGGAGCTTCCGTTCACGTAAACCAATTGATCATATGCAATCGGAATGAGCAAGTCCAGAAAATCATTATAAGAAACCAGTTCCCGAATTGTATCCAATTCACAGAAATGCTTTTTTAAGCCACAGGCGTCATAATAGATCTTCATTTTTTGGGCGATTTTTATCATAATATATTTTTTTACGGACAATTCGATTCCTTTTGTACCGTTTTTTGCTAAAATGTGTATATTCCTCGCCTGCTTTCGGATGTCAGGCATATAAGTCCGCTGTGAAAAAGGAAATAGTTTTGTCATGTAATCATTAGCCAGTTTTCGGTTATGTTCATTTCTGGAAATCTTATTATATTTCTCGGTTGTTTTTCCGATTTCTTTTTCAAAATGATCCTCACATACAAGGCTCATCTGGCTATAGTCAATCGCTGTAATAATGAAAATTTTATAATAGGAAAAATATTTCTGCAGCAGTTCCAGCATCTGGTAGCCATAGTGAAGATTGAGGTCCAGGTCGTCGATTGCTATTACGATATATTCAAAATCGTACCGAATCTGCGTTAAATCCAGCAATTTGTCGATTAGGTCCGCCACCTTGCCCTGGATTTCATAACTTCCCGCCAGATAACTCATCAGCGAAAAGGAATCGTGCAGGTTTTCCAATTTGTTTTCCTGCGAAACATGGTACATCCGAAAAATTTCCTGAAATAATTCAATGGCGTCCTGCACCTTTGTCATTTCCGTATTTTTTCCGCTGCTTATCTCCAAATCCGATTGAAATTTTCGGTATATATTTACCAGTATCAATTCAAACAAGTCGTCCTTTTCACCTAATAAGGAGGCGTCGATTGGAGCAGTAATGTAAAATTTAAAACGTTTTTCCAAAAGCCGGTCTAGATCATCGGTTTCTAAAGTCTGCCGGATCCACCAGTCTTTCTTTTTGTCATGATGCATATCCTGCAGGATCCGGCAAAATTCATCCATAGCGGTTGTTTTCCCGGATCCGCGTACGCCGATGAATGTAATCATATTTTTAAATTCGTTTTTGAATATTTTATCCTGCTTTTGTTTGATAAGTTCGCTCTGTTTCAGCGCGGAATGGAAAATATTCCGTACCGCATTTACATAATTGGTTTCATACAGCGGAAAGTCGATCATTTCTTCTAGTTTTTTATTGTCCATGTGCCAATTTTTATGTATGATCTTTAACATCCCATCATGAGTCACCTATGTATCCTCCTATCTGTTCTTTACATTTGTAATTTTTAAAGCTAAAAGAAAACTGCACACCATATTTTGTTTTATGATATGCAGCTTTGGTTAACTTTCTAGTACTGCTAAATTTTTGACGGCTTCTTCCTGCATCTGCAGTTCCAAATAGGCGACGGACAGATACTGGTTGGTCTGCTGCTCATTCATCTTTTTTAGTGCCAGATGAATGTATTGCCCTGCGTCTTTTCCGAAAAAACTTCTGTAAAATGCGGTTTCCGGATTCTCTGTCTCGATTCCATCTTTCAATTTTTGGTATAATTCCAGCGCCCGTTTCGCATATTTGATCGCATCACAAAAATTTTCCTGCCGTAAATAATAATAACTTAGATGTGTATTTACTTTAAAATAATATTCCTGTTCTATTGGGTCCAGGAAAGTATCTTTCCATTTTAAGAACTGCAGGCACTCATAAAAATAGTGGACTGCTTCTTCCCATTCATTTTTATAGTTATAAGAAATAGCCATTTTGTAGATATTCCGGTACTTTTTCATGCATTTGTACGCGTTTTCATACTCCTTTGCTGCGCGGATAGAAATGGTGTCGTCTACAAACTCATAACATTTTCCAAGCAAATAATAGATGCTGGAAGCATACGGCTGGTACCCTGTCATCTGAACGGCCCGCTGATAGGCATTGATTGTTTCCGGAAGAAAATCTTTTGATTTTTCACAGATCAGGCCTAATAATACCCATGCGTTTGAAAACCCGTCAAATTCCTTGCACAAAGCCAGTCCCTGGGATGCCAGTTTATCAACATAATAAATGACGCGCTGTTTGCAGATATAACGCGCGCTGTTCGCCTTTTGTTTGCAGTAAAGGCTTGCGTATCGTGCATAGCGGTTTTCCAGGTAACGGTTTTTCTTGTTTAATAATTGCGTCAGGCTGTCTGCGGCATGTTCAAACTGTTCCCCCGCAGTTAATGTTTTCTCCGATCCAGATTTGTAATATTGTAAGATCGCGGATGCCCGGAATAATTGATTCTCACAGAATATATTGCATATGTCGTCATAACATTCAAAAAATGCATCCGTATGGATGTGGGCTTTTAGTTCTTCTTTTAGGACTGTTAATTGTTCTTTTACTTCCGCTTCACTGCCGATTCCATTCATCTTACTGGTATTGCGGATCTTGTAATGAAAAGAAAAATACATTTCATTCCAGTGAATGTCCACAGCCTGTATTTTCTGGTCATATAGGATATCTTCTGTAATATATATGCCCATCAGCCGGAAAAATTCTGCATAAATCTGAAATAGAATCCGGTCCTTATTATGATAAGTAATCAGAATTGAATCGAAATGTGCCATTTGTGCTCCCGTGATCATTTAAAATTGGCTGAATATACGCTGGTTGGTATATTTTATGCACCTGTTGAAACAAGGTTAATCAAACATTGTTAAAATATTATCAAGTTATGTCTGGACTTATATAGTTTAGCACAAAGAACAGGAATTGACAATGATTTTTTGTGCTGTTTTCATAAAACCCGGAACAACAAATGTAACAGTTGTTACATTTTGGCTGTC
>CAJUIH010000090.1 GCA_910586045.1 uncultured Eubacterium sp. | reverse complement strand
CAGAATGCTTAGGGATTCTTACCATTCTGGAGGGCCGCCAGAAAGCCGGGCAAACTGCCTCTCCCAGCGTCCGGCAGGCCAAAATGTAACGCCCTATCTGAACTGTTGCCTGTATGCAGATAAGCTATGATTTTGCTTGTCTTTGGCTCTTGATTTTTATATGCTAGTTGCCTATAATTGAAAAAGGTGGAAAACACTGGACCGCATCCGCATTGCAGGAGAAAGAAACCTGTATGAATTTACAGTACGCATGACACACAGGAGGCCGAGAATGAACAATACAGAAAATATATTTTATATGGATCATCCGTTAATCCAGCATAAAATTTCCATGCTGCGCGATAAAAGGACAGGCACGAACGAGTTTCGAAAATTAGTAGAGGAAATTGCGGTATTAATGGGCTACGAGGCTTTTCGGGATCTTCCGGTAGAAAAGGCGGAGATTGAGACGCCGATGGAGGTATGCCAGTCCTATATGATTACCGGAAAGAAGCTTGCCGTTGTACCGATATTGCGGGCAGGTTTAGGGATGGTAAATGGGATTCTAACGCTGGTGCCGAGTGCAAAAGTTGGACATATTGGCCTTTGCCGAAACCATGAGACACATGAACCGGAGGAATATTACTGCAAGCTTCCAAGCCCGATCGAAGAACGTACGATCGCTGCCCTGGATCCAATGCTGGCGACCGGCGGTTCTGCGGTAGCGGCCGTAGATTTTATTAAAGCCCACGGCGGCAGGCAGATTAAATTTCTATGTATTATTGCTGCGCCGGAAGGAGTAGAGCGGCTGCATAAGGCGCATCCGGACGTGCAGATTTACTGCGGCTGTCTGGACCGGTGTTTGAACGAGGACGCTTATATTTGTCCGGGACTCGGCGACGCGGGTGACCGCATTTTTGGTACGAAGTAAATACATTGTACAGAGAGGAGAAAGTAGATTGGGATGAATAGTATCAAAAAAAGATTACAGAACGTATCACTAATAATTCTTTTGTGTATGGTATGCCTGTTCGGTTTCCTGGTTTCAAGGACTGACGTACGGGCCGCAGGCAAAAAAATACAGGCTTCCATTTCTGCAAATCGCGTAAAAATTGGAAAAACGGTACAGATAACTTCCAAAACGCAAAAAGTTTCTTATCGCTGCGATGATACATCGATTGTTTCGGTAAGTCCCGATGGGAGAGTAACGGGCAAAAAGAAAGGAACAGCGACGATCAGTATTCGAAAAAAAGGGTATGAAACAAAAAAAATTACGATTACGGTCGCTGCCAATGGCAGATACCCGACAATCCCCGTAACCTTGGATGAAACACAGATCCAGGTGAATGGGGGCAAATCAAAAATTGAGGCTGTAGTAAAAAATAACGCTTCCTCCGGCACTATCCGAAAAATCGTATACGAATACCAGGCCGTTACTTACCATGAAGCGCAAAAGGAAACGGAAACATCCTCCCAAAGTGCGGTTTCCGTTGATACGGACTGGGAAAAACAGACACAGACCATAAAGTTTTCCATACTTGATTTAAAACCTGGAAAATCCAAAAAAGCGGAAGTAAACGGTGATTTTGGAGATGCGGACCGTATGGAGCTTACGTTAAAATCTGTAAAACTGTATAGTGGAAAAGCGCTGCTTACATACGCAGAATCAGGAAAAGTTTCTATGGACTGGGGTGTAAAAGATAAAACAGCGCCAGTCATTACCGGATGGATTGGCAAGGAAAGTTATCATTCTAAAGATGCCTATATGGTTCTTTATCCGGATCAGGAATACGATTTTTCGCGGTATGTAAAAGCGGTAGACGACAGGGACGGTTCGGTCAAAGTAGAAGCGGATACGAGCAGGCTGAATTGGAAAAAGAAAGGGACATATACCATAGTATTTACCGCAACTGACAAAGCGGGGAATCAGACCAAAGAAAAAGCCAAAGTCCAGGTGCGTACCGTTGGAAAATTAGAGAAACAAGCGGATACTATTTTATCGGGCATTATCAGGGATTCCTGGACGGATCAGAAAAAAGCGGAAGCAATATACCGTTATGTACGGAAAAATTATACCTATACAAACAGCAATGATTATGCGGACTGGGAAAAATCAGCAGCAAATGGACTGCGCAGCCGAAAGGGCAACTATTACGTATTTTATTCCGTGTCCAGGCTTTTACTGACACGATGCGGTATTCCGAATATGGAAGTGAAACATTCCGGGGGTTTGGGACATGTATGGAATTATGTTTACATAAAAAACGGCTGGTATCATTTTGACACTACGCCGCGGCAGATTCAGGCAGTGTTCTGCCTGGTTACGGATACACAGCTTACGATTTATTCCAATGTAGCAGGGAAAAGCCATGTTTGGAATAAAGGGCTGCTGCCGAAATGCGCTTCCAAAGAAATCAGCAAAGTCGTGTGGGGCAGGCTGTATTAAAGGGGGTTCACCTATTTTATGCAAAAAACAATAGGAATTTCCTCCAATCTGTGTTAGAATAAAAAAGTCATCAAATTGTAGACCAGCAAGCAAGAGGAGGAAATCTAATGTTAGATTTTAATTATGATACAGATACCAATACAGATGCAGAATGTTTGGACGTATCCGTCCGTTCGGATGGAGTCGACGACAGCGGAAACTATAAATTTATCTGCAAACTTACGCACAAAGGCCACCAGTCCTACCGCCAGTCGTTCGGACTGTACTTTTCCACCCATGTGACCGTTGTAGAAGTTCCGGGCGATGTAGATACGCAGGTAGACGGAAATCACATTACATTCAGCAGGAAAAACCAGATGAATGATAATGGCCTGGTTGAAATATGGATCAAATTATCCGCAGGCGAACAGCCGGAAGTAACAGGCATCACAGACGTTACCTGTCTCCCGGATGTAAACGCGGGAGCCGGAAAGTCCAGTGATTCTCAAGCAGCCGGCAAGACACTGTCAGACGGCCCGCAGGAGGCTGCGGCGCAAAGCAGCGGTTCGTCTGTTTCTGAGACGCCTGTCCAGACAGAAACCAAGATAAATGCCCAGATAAATAACCAGACAGAAGCAGAGTCCTGCTGCAGTGAGCCGCAAACAGATTCCGCAGCCGGCAGTTCGCAGGAAGAAAGCGGCTGTCAGGCAGCAGAAGCATCGCCGGCAGGCTGCGGCACGGAAATATCGGAAAACGAACCGGTGCGGCAGGCAATCTACAGCCGCAGAAGTGTCAGAAGCTACAAACCGGACATGCTGCCGAAAGAAATCATCAGCAAAATTATAGAATCCGGTACTTACGCCGCGACTGGCATGAACCGCCAGTCCCCGATTATCATAGCGGTAACGGATAAAAAAACAAGGGACAGCCTTTCGGAAATGAATGCGAAAATTATGGGTACTGGGACAGATCCGTTCTATGGCGCTCCGGTTGTACTTATTGTCTTGGCAGACAAAGAAATGCCGACTTATCTTTATGACGGAAGCCTGGTTTTGGGCAATATGATGCTGGCGGCCGAAGAACTTGGAATTGGAAGCTGCTGGGTCCACCGTGCAAAGGAAGAATTTGAATCCGATGCCGGAAAAGAAATTCTGCAAAAACTTGGCATAGACGGCAATTACGAAGGGATCGGACATTTGATTTTAGGTTATGCGGCTGAGGAAAAGAAACCCGCTGCTCCACGCAAGGAAAATTATGTTTATTACATCGAATAATGGCTGAAAATCAGCATTTTTACCGCGCTTTTTGAAAATAAAAGCGCGGTTTTTTCTGTTTTGGAAATAAATTTTATATTTCTGCGGATCCTAATCTTATTGCAGTTTTGCGCGAATCCACACATGACAATTTTCAATAAAATTAGAAAAACAGCTAACAAAATCCCGAAAACGTCCGATAAACAAGGTATAGAACTTCACATGGAACAGTGACAGTTTCTAAATAATCATTCAGGGATGAAACGATGAAAGGAGATGCCTATTATGCGTATAGATGCTTATAACCAGATCGCAACCCTTTACAACGCACCAAAGCAATCTAAAATTAATAATTCTGCACAGACCACCTCTGCACGTGATCAGGTACAGATTTCAAGGGCAGGCAGGGATTATCATATCGCAAAAAAGGCAGTCGCAGCAGCTTCGGATATCAGGGAAGATAAGGTAACAGAGCTTAAAGCAGGAATAAAATCTGGAAACTATAATGTTGATACTGGAGATTTTGCGAGCATATTATTATCAAATTATTATTCGGCAGAACAATAAAAATGAAGAAATGTGAGGATAAACCGTGGCGAGTTTGATGGATGACCTGGTGCAGGTTTTAGAGAGTGAAAATGAACAATATCAAAAATTAGCAGGGCTGTCTAAGGAAAAAAAGCAGGTCATAATCAAAGCGGATGTTCCTTCCCTTGAAAAAATTGTAGATTTAGAGCAGGATGTAGCCAGCACGATCCAAAATTTGGATAATCGCCGTAAAAAAGTGATGCATGATATGTCTGTTGTGCTGAACAAGCCGGAAGAAGATTTTACGGTTAATACGGTGATTGAGATGCTGGGCAGCCAGCCTGAGGAACAGAAGCGGTTAGAAAACGTAAAAAATCAGTTAAAGGCGACATTAGACGAAGTTCGTAAAATAAATGAACAAAACCAGATATTGCTTAGGCAGGCTCTGGATATGGTAGAGTTTGACCTGACTCTGTTTCGAAGCATGCGAACCGCACCCGAAACAGCGAATTATGATAAAAACGCTTATAATACGGGAGACATTTTAGGAAGCAGCGGGTTTGACGCAAAACAATGACGGACAGGAGAGTGAGCAATTATGGCAAATGGAATGGGATCCCTGTTTATAGGGCATTCAGGCCTGAAGTCTTCTCAAGATGCAATGCATACGGTAGCGAACAACCTGGCCAACGTAAATACCAATGGGTATGTACGTCAGCAGGTTGTTTTTCGTGATACGCATTATAACAACATTGCATATGCGAAGAACGGGTACAAGAAATTAACAGGACTCGGTACTTCCATTGGAGAACTGGTCCATGCAAGAGATATCTTCTTAGATAAAGCATACCGGAAAGATTACGGAAGACAGTCCTATTATTCAGCAACCTTTGAGGCAATTGACGAGGTGCAGAATTTCTTTCAGGAAATGGAAGGGACTGCGTTTCAGCAGATCTTAGACGGGGATGAAGCCAGTCTGTGGCAGGCGTTTGACGAGTTTTCCAAAGACCCGTCCGCTATGGTAAACCAAAATCTGGTTATCCAAAAGTCCAGCCTGTTTGTCAGCCGGGCACAGGCGGTCATGAAAGGGCTGGCAAATTATCAGTCGGATATCAATATGCAGATATCCAAAGATATTGATACGATCAACGACCATTTTAAAAACATATTTGAACTGAATATCCGAATCCAGACGATTGAAGCGGGCGGCCGCGAGACGGCAATGAACGAACGGGATGCCAGAGATTATGCTCTGGATGAATTGAGCAAATATGGATATATCGAATATGAAGAAGCGGCAGACGGGACAGTTTCCGTAAAATTTGAAGGAGAACTGGCAGTAGATGATATGTTCTGTTATCAGATCGGAAAAAAGACAGACCGCCTGACCGGATATATCACACCATACTGGCCGCATTTGTCCAATGAATCCGGCGGAAACTATGCGGAAGTATACGATTTTACAAAAGAAATCTGTACAGAGTTCAACACCGATATCGGAGAACTGAAAGCACTTGTGCAGGCGAGGGGAACTACCATCTCCAACTTTAATGATATCATCAACGTTGATCCGGATTTTTATGACGCAACGGTCGGACTGTCCATTATGCAGAATACAGAGGCAGAATTTGACCAGTTAGTACATGGGATTGTAACGCAGATCAATGACCTGCTGTCGCCAAATAAAAAAATGGATAGTTTGATTGTCAATAATTTTGACGGTACGTATTCCGAATACCGCAACGTATTGGTATTGGATGAGGAAAACTGTTATGTAGGGGCGGACGGCAAAATACCTCCGCAGGAAATCTTTACCAGATCCGGCTGCAGCCGCTATACACAGGTTACCGGGGAAGACGGAAAGACCTATTACCTGTATAATATGGAGGATGTCAACGATTCCATAGAATACTATATGAATGGAAAAACTTACCGTGTATATGATACAGATAACGGCACGACTGTTTCAAATTTCAGATATGAAACCGATCCGGTTACCGGCGATCCGGTAAAGACAATGATTTCGGTCAATGTCCCATATACGCCTTGGAATAAGGAAAATAATGAAAAATACGATCTCCAGACAATCAATGGCGTACCGCTATATGTATTGAATGAAAATTACAATTATGATGAATCAAAACAATACACAACCATGGAAATGGAGATCAACTATAACCTGCTCAAAGGTGTTACAAATATCCCGCACATCAACAATAAGGGAGAAATTGCCTATGACCTTGGCCATAAGCTTGTAAATTTATGGAATAACCAGTCATTAACGATCAATCCGCGCTATTCCACTGGTTATACATTCAGTGAGTACTATAAAGAAATGATCGGGGAAATCGGCCTGATTGGCTCCGTTTACGAATCTGCTACGGAAAACCTGGAAGATGCCGTATCATCAATCGAGAACCAGCGTGCAGGGGTCATCGGTGTATCATCCGATGAAGAACTGACCAAGATGATCAAATACCAAAATGCATACAATGCATCCAGTCGTTATATCCAGACCGTCAGCGATATGATTGAATTGCTTGTGTCAGGATTATAACCGGAAATGCGGCAATGACAGAACGTGAGGTGGATCAATGAGTTCAACATTTTTTGGATTAAATATCGGCTGGTCTGCATTAAATGCTTATTCAGCCAGTACAAATACAGCAGCGAATAATATAGCGAATGCGAATACGCCAGGGTACAGCAAGCAGGTTACAAACCTGATGGCAAAAGGTGCGCTGCGCAATCACTGTTATGGTACTTTGGGGAGCGGTGTCGATGCGGAATCGA
Source organism: uncultured Eubacterium sp. (assembly GCA_910586045.1). Classification (GTDB taxonomy): domain Bacteria; phylum Bacillota; class Clostridia; order Lachnospirales; family Lachnospiraceae; genus Eubacterium_J. The sequence continues at coordinate 7,924 of CAJUIH010000090.1, read as the reverse complement.
TTACACAGCTCCGCAATACGTACTATGACGTAAAATACTGGACAAATAACAGCAATACCGGACAGTATGACAAGAAGATTTATTATATGTCTCAGTTTCAGAACTTATTTAATGATGATGAAGAAAGTATCAAAGGATTTTCATCCATTTACTCCAGCATGTTTAATACATTGGAATCATTAAAAGGAGACAGCGGCAATACGGAGCTTCGCAACCAGTTTATCAACAATACCGAAGCTTTTCTCGAATATTTTAACAATATGTCCAGCAATCTGAAAGGAATCCAGTCAGACTGTAACCAGGAAGTCCGTGCAATGGTCAGCAAGATCAATTCTACGGCACAGAAAATATCGATCTTAAATGATAAGATCAATACGATCGAAATTCAGGGGGCGCATGCAAATGAACTGCGTGACCAGAGAGCGTCTTTGCTGGATGAACTCTCAGCGATCGTACCAATTGAAATCGAAGAAACACAGGTGCAAAACAGCAATTATCCGGAAATGTATACGGGCGCTACAAATTTTCGGGTCATGCTCGAAGGCCAGGTTTTGGTAGACGGTGATCAGTATTTTGAACTGGCATGCGTCAGCCGTGAGGACAAAGTGCATCAAAATGATATTGACGGACTATACGACATTGTCTGGAAAGAAACCGGAAATGATTTCAATGCGTCTTCCGAAACGATGACCGGGCAATTAAAAGCGGTTTTGGATATCCGCGACGGCAACAACCGGGAAAATCTGCAGGGCACCTTGTCCATGATTAACGGTTCAAGCGTGATTATCGAAAATCCAAACATTACGAGTGTGGATGCTATGAATATGCCGCCGACTGGACAGATTACCATAGGCAATCGAAACTACAGCTATTCCAGATTTGAAATGTATTTAAGCGTGGACGAGGACGGAAACGAGGTCTGTACCTACCAGTTTGATTTATCAGACGACGACCTGACAACGTTATCCGGAAAAGTAGGCAAGCCGGTTAGTATCGGACGGCCGGTAGACTCCCGCGGGATCCCATACTATATGACGCAGATGAATGAATTTTTGCGTTCATTCTGCCGCAAAATGAATGATATTCAAAAGTATGGGACGGAAGGTGCGGACGAAAACAATGTTCCGATTAACGGCGGTACAACTTTAACCAATGAACCAATGGGAACGTATATCGTATCCAAAAATCCAAGCGGGTCCGAAAACGCGTTTACCGATACGAAATATGCTGACGGCAGAAAAGGAACACAGACCACATATAAATCAGACGGAAGCAATTATTATTTTATGACCGCGGATAATGTAACGGTCAATCAAAAAAGTCTGGATGATCCGAATTATCTGGCGACAACGCCAAAAAACCATGTAGACCAAAGCGACGAAAGCGCTTCCACGCTTGTAGATCAGATGCTCGAGCTGCAGTCAAAAGTCGTTACCTACCGCGGTGCGGCCGGCGATCAGTTTTTGCAGTATATTATAACAGATATTACGGTAGATATGCAGGAAGCGGATATTTTATATTCAAATTATTTTGACGTAGGCAATACGATTGATACTTACCGTATGTCTATTTCCAGTGTAGATGAAGATGAGGAAGCACTTGATTTGATCAAATTTCAGAATGCTTACAATCTGGCATCCAAGATTATATCGACTTTAAATCAGATGTACGACCGTCTGATCACGCAGACCGGAGTATAAGGAGGGAAACAGCCATGATGAGAGTAACCAATTCCATGATCGTGAAGCGTTCGAAGACCAATATCAATGCAAACCGGGCGAACGTTGATTATACCAATAACCAGATGGCGACGCAGAAAAAAATTGTAAAACCATCCGATAACCCGATCATAGCGATCCGTGCCCTGCGCCTGCGCAGCACCTTGAGTACGATTACACAGTATTACCAGAATAATATTCCGGATACAGAAGCATGGATGGAATGTACGGAAACCGCCCTGACGAATATGAAAGGAATTTTAAAAGACGCTTACGAACAAACCGTTTATGGCGCGACCGACGAACTAAATACCGAAAACCGCCAGACAATCCAAAAAGCGCTGCAGGCACTGCAGGAGCAGATCTACAGCGAAGGAAATGCGGATTATGCGGGAAGGACGATTTTTACAGGCTATAAAACAAACCAGAAATTAACCTTTACGGATGGAAATGATGCCAAAAACGCCCATTATAACATTACCGAGCGTTTTTCATATCAGGATATTACACAGAAAAAATATTATAAAGGCGAATTTGACGATACGTCCAAGCTTCCGGATACGGCAAATACGCTGGATATTCCGGTATTTGACGAACAAACGTTGAATAGGCTGCGTTTATCTTATGATAATATTTCACCAGACGGAAATGCGCTGCAGATTTCTTATAAAGACGCGGCAGATCAAACCGTAAATATATCACTGTCCAATGATGGAACGCTCAATTTTGGCGATTGCAAAATAAGTGTGAATGCTGCGGACGGCACCCCAACTGTTTCAGCCGGATACTTTTTAAGTCCGCAGCCGGGAACGGGTGCCGCATCATATAAGATCTACAGCAATGATAATATGAAAATAGATACATCCTTAACCCCTCCGGCGCCTTTCAATCCGCCGGTACCGGATGATCCTGCGGCTACCGTTGGTGATTTTAATGTAAATGGGAAAGATACGGATGGAGACGGAAATCTGGATCAGTTTAGTTTGGGGGCTAGTCTGGGCGGCCAGGATATCAGCTACCGCGTTTCAGATACAGCTACCCTAAAACAAGAAGGTTATGCAATCGCAGACAACGAAATTGTATTTGACGCGGAAAGCGGTGAATTAATATTCGGCGACAAAATTAAAACAGCGCTGGAATCCAACCGCGCGTCTTTCCAGTTCCAATACGATAAACAGGGTTTTGATACGGGCGAGCTGCGGCCGGAATATTACTTTGACTGCGAAAAATACGTAGTTGACAGAGACGAAACGATTAAATATGAAAATTACGATCAAAACGGCCAATGGATGACACAGGCAATTTACTATAATATTGCCGGAGGCCAGCAGATGCAGATCAATACGGAGGCAAGGGAAGTATTTGATTCCAATATTCGGCGTGACATTGACGACCTGCTTGAAATTGTACAGACAGCGATTTCCGCGCAAGATGCCGTTGACAGCATAGAGAGCAAAATCAAAAACGGCGGCTATGCCGAAGGGAGCGCGGAATTGAAAAATCTGAATCAATGGCTGGATGTAGCAAAAAAACAGCGTGATTATGCAAATCAGAATATGCACGATACGTACAGTTCCTATATTACAAAATTCCAGGGTTATATGGATAAGGTATCGCTGGAAAATACAGATCTCGGCGGACGCGGGGAGCGTGTTACATTGACCAAAAACCGCATGAGCGTCCAGCAGTCCACCTTTAAGGAATTAAAATCGCTGAACGAAGATATGGATTTATCCGACCTGGTCATCAATTATACAGCCGCTTCCGTAGCATACCAGGCAGCGCTGCAGTCTTCTGCTAAAGTTGGCCAGATGACGCTGCTGAATTTTATTTAATATATTTCTACACTCAAACAACAGATGCAAAATACAGGAAAGGGGTGTATGATGAAAGCGAATACAAGGCTGTTTGGAAAAATAGATATAGCAGATGACAAAATTATCAAATTTAAAGAAGGGATCATCGGATTTCCGGGGCTGCAGAATTTCACATTAATCCATGATGAAGAGAAAGAAGGCCAGGGTTCCATTAAATGGCTGCAGTCTATGGATGATCCGGCATTTGCAATGCCGGTCATCAATCCTTTGGATATTCTTACGGATTATATGCCGAATGCAAGTGAGGAAGGGCTGGAATCACTCGGACATATGCCGATTGAGAGCACCTTTATCCTGGTTACGATTACCGTGCCGAAAGACATTCAAAAAATGTCTGTGAACCTGAAAGCTCCGTTTATTATCAATATGGATAATCTGCATGGAGTACAAATTATCATAGAAGACGACTATCCGGTCAAATATATGATCTATGATATATTAAATAAGAAGAAAGCAGGTGAGCAGACATGTTAGCGCTGACCAGAAAAAAAGGCGAGGCACTTGTACTGAATAATAATATTGAAGTTACGATATTGGAAATCCGCGGAGACCAGGTGAAAATTGGTGTATCTGCTCCCAAAGAAGTACCGATTTACCGTAAAGAAGTATACCTGCAGATTCAGAAAGAAAATGAAGCCGCATCCAGTGCAGAAAACCTGGAAGCGCTCAAACAGATCTTTTAGCGCAAACAATATTCATGAATGAAAATAGATAGCAAATTGTACTGCTTTCACTTATTTTGTAAACGTATATATATTTGGTGATTGAATACTGCACAATAAACCCGATAAACGGCGGGCCAGAAACAAATAATATTGTGCTGAAATTTTACGCCGTTTATATAGATCAGGGAAAGCCCTGAAAAATATTACATGGTGTTAATAATTTGCAAATTTCTACCGATATATACGATAATAAGCAAAATTAACCAGAAACGAGTATTCACAAGGAGGTGGAAGAATGGCGATTGAAGCAGTAAAAGCGGCTGCAATGACTTATCAGGGAAGTGCGTCTGTTGCAGCAAGCCCGGTTAAGGTCAAAGAATCCGGCAGGCCCGAGCAGGCCGGAAAATCAGATCAAAAAGCTGCTGAGGCAAACGGTAATGATACTGTGTCAGCAAAAAACGAAACCGTAAAGCCTCTACAGCCAGTCTCGGGAGATCAGGAAGAAAGAGATGGAAGCACTGGCGGCAACAATGGCCAGCAGACAAGCAGACAGCTCCAACAGGCGGTCGAAAAACTAAAACAGAACATGAAATCCCAGACAGAAGCCGTATTTGGCTTCCACGAAGGAACAAACCGTGTTATAATTAAAATTGTAGATAAGGATACAAAAGACATCATCAAAGAATACCCGCCGGAAGAAACATTAGATATGATACAAAAGGTTTGGGAAATGGCTGGCATTATGGTAGATGAGAGAGGATAGGGGGAAAAATTATGCCAATTCGAATAACAGGTATGAATTCAGGTCTGGATACAGATGCGATTATTCAGGAATTAGTTTCTGCGTATAGGTCAAAAGGCGATAAAATCAAAAAGCAGCAGACAAAGCTGTCTTGGACGCAGGATAAATGGAAAGCATTAAATACAAAAGTTGTAAAATTATATAAATCGTTAGATAACCTGCGTTTTACAGCCGGTTATAATATGAAAAAAACGTCTGTATCAGATACAACGAAAGCAACGATTACGGCAGGTGACAAGGCAGTTAACGGATCCCAGACATTGAAGATCAAAAGCACTGCAAAAAGCGGATATTTAACAGGCGGACAGATTGCCGACAAAAGCAAAGGGCGCAAGGCTACTTTAGCAGATTTGGGATATGCGAGCGGTTCGTCAGATCCTGCATTAGAAACCGGAACCTACCGTATTTCCGGCAACGGCGTAACAAAAGATATCGAAGTCAACGGCAATACGACCATAGCCGATTTTGTAGACCAGTTAAACAATTCCGGTACCGGCGTGCAGGCATCCTATGATGAAACAAATAAAAGGCTGTTTATTTCGTCCAAATCAACAGGAAAAGATGCGGACTTTACATTATTAGCGCTGGATGCAAAAGGGGCGGATGCTTTAAATGCATTTGGTGTAAATGTCGAATCAGCGACATCAAGCGCGGAAGCAGCCAAATGGATGGAGTATTATAATACATCCGGCGCACCGGGCGCGGTAGACACAAACAAATTAGAAGCGGATGTCCGTGCACTGGCAGCCCTGAAAGCAGACCAGGCAAAACTGACCGGCGAAGTCGAAGGCTACCAGATGCAGAACTCTAAACTGACGGGAGCCTTAGGCTATATTCAGGCAAAAAAAGACAACGATACAGCGGCAATCCAGGCATATGAGGCAGATGCGACAAACCAGCAGTTTATAGATGAAGTAGCCGCTGCAGGCGATCTGGATGTACTTGCCAAAACTTATACCGACACTATTGAAGCGAACAATAACAGCATTACGGCAAACAGTGAAAAAATGCAGGAAAATGCTGAAAATATGAAGCAGTATGCGACCATTGACAGTGCGAAAGTAACCGGACAGATGGCAAACGCACCTGCTTCCGATCCGGATATAGATGCATATGTACAGACACTGACGGAGAGAGTGGAATATTTCAATAACAATTATACGCTCAATGCAACCACCGGGAAATACGAACTCAATGCGGATCAAAGAAGCAATGGGGCAAATAAAGTAAACGGTATGGATGCGGAAATTGAACTCAATGGAGCGCAGTTTTCATCAAGTTCCAATACGTTTAATATCAATGGCTTAACCATTCAGGCGCTGGCAGAAACCGATAGTGACATTATGATCACGACGGCGACCGATACGCAGGGACTTTATGATAAGATTAAGGACTTCCTGACAGAATATAACAGTATTATTAGTGAGATGTCTTCTCTGTACAATGCGGATTCAGCAAAAGGGTATGAGCCGCTGCTGTCGGAAGAAAAGGAAGCATTATCAGATTCGGAAGTGGCAGATTGGGAAAAGAAGATTAAAGATTCCCTGCTGCGAAGAGACGGCAATTTATCGACTCTGATTACAAGCATGACGTCAGCTATGTCGTCTTCGGTTGAAATCGGCGGCAAAAAATACAATCTTGCTTCTTTGGGAATTAAAACAGAAGGTTATTTTAATACAACCGCAGCGACCAGATATATGTTTCATATAGATGGTGATCCGGATGATGAGACATCATCGGCTAACGGAGATAAACTGATGTCAATGTTAAATTCAGATCCGGACAAGGTAATTGACATTATTAAAGGTGTTACAAATAAACTGTATGACAATTTAAGTAAACAGATGAAACCAACCACATTGCGTACGTATCAGACCATTTATAATGATAAGGCAATGGCAACCAGTTACAGTGATTATACAAAGAAAATCAGTGCATGGGAAGAGAAAGTGGCAAGAATTGAGGATTCCTACTACAAGAAATTTGCGGCGATGGAAACTGCCCTTGCAAAACTCCAAAGCCAGCAGTCTTCTTTGGCAGGCCTGCTCGGTTGATAAAAACCTATAACTATAATATCTAAGAATCACGGAGGATTAGGATGTTAGCAAATAGCGGATATGCAGCATACGCAAATAATAAAATCATGACAGCATCAAAGGGTGAACTCACCCTGATGCTGTATGAAGGCGCCATTAAATTTTGCAATATTGCAATTGCTGCTGTTGAACAACGCGATATACAAAAAGCACATATTAATATCATCAAAGTGGAGCGTATTATTGAAGAATTTCAATCTACGCTAAATTATAAGTATCCGGTAGCAAAAGATTTTAGTAATGTATATGAATATTTGCAGGAAAGACTTGCACAGGCAAATATTAAAAAGGATAAGGAAATATTGGAAGAGGTTTTAAAACATCTGCGTTCTATGCGTGATGCGTGGAAAGAGGTTATGCGTAAGACAAACGCGCAGTAACTGTTACCATGGTTTATTTTTGGATTGCGATATCAATGAATTGTGTGTAGAAACAAGTAAACGGGTGTACAATAGCAAAATTATGTCTCTGAAATGGGGTGGATCATGCCGGAAGAAAATTATTTAGATATATTGGAACAGAGTTTGAAAAAGAAATTGGAAATTCTGGATCAGATTCGGGTAAAAAATGAACTGCAAAAAGTCTTATTCTTAGATGAAAATTTGGAGCCAGAGGAATTAGAAAAAAATCTGGAATCTAAAGCAGCTTTAGTAGAACAATTGGAACTGCTGGATCAGGGGTTTGAGGATGTTTATGAACGCGTCCGGCAATTGCTGCAGAAAAATAAACAACAGTATCAGGAACAAATCCAGCGACTGCAGGAATT
>CAJUIH010000089.1 GCA_910586045.1 uncultured Eubacterium sp. | reverse complement strand
GCTAGACATTCTTCCAAAGCCGCCAGCAAGCCGGGCAAACCGTCTCTCCCAGCTAATCTTCGCATGCTTTACAACTGGCATTCTATACGTCATCGTAAGATCTAGTACATCGGTCACTAAATATCTCATAGTTTCACTTGTTTATTTTTCTGATAGCACATGGCAAAAAAACTCAATGTTAGCCATCCATTTGCTGTTTCGTTGTCCTATAAAACCAGCCGGAGCCGCAAGCCAGACCTGCGTCCCTCATCCGGCGTCCCCGCAGCCAAAATTTCGCACCTTATCTGAACAACCCTAATGGTGACAGCTTTCCTTATGATGGTGGTTTTCCGACGGCGAAATATCCGGATCCGCAGCGCTTTCGTCCGTGTCAGCAGGCGGCTGCTCTGTCTGGTCCTGCTGCGGTTCGTCCTGCTGCTGCGAATGTCCGTTATTTTGCTGTGATTCGTTATCCTGCCGGTGTTTGTTTCCCTGCGAGCAGTCACTATCCTGTTCGTGCTCCTGGATTAATCCATGGATTTTTGACATGCTCATATTTTCGCATTCGTCTGCGGTCACCGATGCATCATACTGTACGAGCTGCTGCCATGCATAATATTTTCCAAGGGAAAGGCCGCTTTCATGGGCCGTAGTAAGGAGCCCGGCGTCCGCATGGACGCTGTGGCTTTCATAGCCGATATGGCCCGAACACCGTTCCACGCCTTTTCTTAGTTTCAAATAATGGCCGTTGTCGGCGGCAATGGTAAAAACCAGTTCGGATTCTTTTTCCAGGTAAACGGTCATTTCACGGCTGCCAATGATGATGTCTACGGCCGCGGTATATTTTTTTCCATTTAATTTCAGGCTGTTTAATATTTTTTCTCCCTGCGTATTATACGCAGTCGCAGATACGACACGGTCTAAACGGTTCAATGCGAGTTCGATGGATGGGTTGATATCAATACTTACATAAGCGATGGGTGCCTGAACCCATGCATAGCCTGCGGCCCCGGTCAGCAGGAACACAAACAAGCAGGCTGCGGCAAGCAGTTTCCGATACGGCTTATGGTTTGCCGGCTGTGATCTTTTGGCATACTCTTCCCGCAGGAACTGTTTTGTGGATTCCTTTAACTGGGTGTCTGCCTGGATGCCGTCAAATGCGTCTTGTATTTTATTTGCCAAGCCCTTCACCTCCCAGTTTTTCCTTTAATATTCCTCTCCCCCTGGACAGCAGGGAATAAACGGTATTTTCTTTTTTACCAAGAATTTTGCCTATTTCGGCTGCCGTGTATCCCTCATAATAATGCAGATAAATCGGATCTTTGTATTTGACAGGCAGGGCCAGCACTGCTTCCAGCACTTCTCTGTGGTCTTCCGGGATCTCTGCTTCTAGTTCGGTGATTGTTTCCAAAGGAACCGTATTATGCCGAAAAAAACTTTTCAGATGATCTTTGCAGGCATTTATGGTTACACGGAGCATCCACGCCTTTTCATGATCGCCGCTTTGAAATACTTCTTCATGCAGCATATATTTTAAGAAAACTTTTTGAAAAACATCTTCCGTATCTGCACGGTTTTTTAAATAGTAAAAGCAGATACGTTTCACCAGATCCGCATACACTTCCACTGCACGGTTTACTTCCCCCTCACTCCGCACCTGTTGCGTCACCCCCTGCACTTATTGGCAAAATCAGATTGGCCGGAACCGGTTCCGGCGGGAATCCTGCCTTTTATACTATCATAAATCGCGCATAAGGGCAATGCAGGAATTTGCTTATTCCATGCATTGCCCTTATGTCAGAGAACAAATCAGATCGACTGATTGCGGGAATGGATCTTAATGATGGTGCCGTTTCCCATTTGCGTGGGTTGTTTTATGGACGGTGCAGTATTTGGAGCAGTTGGTTTTTTTGCTGTGGTATGTTCCATGGTAGGAACAATACGTTCCGCTGTAGCTGCTGTGGTGACTGCTTCCGTGTCCATGCGCCATGGCCGGCATCGTAAGGCTTCCTGTCAGCATAATCGCCGCCATCACTGCTGCGGCCTGTTTTTTCCAATTTTTAACGAATTTCATTTTGAAATTCCTCCTTTTATTTGGCTTGTTTTTTGAGCTTCTATAATAGATACGATTGGACATCGGAAATCCTTGCAGAAAAATAAAAAATTTTTTTGGTTGAAAAATTGTTAGAATCACTTGACGGATGGAAAAATTATGATATAATATTTTCTAGTGCTAAAAAAATAACCTAACAGTTGAATGCACAATACGCGGCTGGAGGGAGGTTAGGTGTGGAGTTATGTCAAATGTAATCGTAAAAGAGAATGAGACATTGGATTCCGCTTTGCGCAGATTCAAAAGAAATTGTGCAAAAGCAGGAATTCAGCAGGAAATTCGTAAAAGAGAACATTATGAAAAACCAAGTGTTCGACGTAAGAAGAAATCCGAAGCTGCCAGAAAACGTAAATATAACTAATTGTAATTGCACTTTGCTATGTCATGTAGCTTTCAAGCAACTGGAAAGTAACTGTTAAAAACAAAAACACTCGTAAGACAATGATACATAGTCTTACGGGTGTTTTTTATTTTTTGCGCGGTTATTTTGAATATGGATTCCTGGAGGAACGGTGCGGATCTTTCCGGCGGTATGGATTGGATAAGGTGGATTGCACTGGGGCATACTGATTATGTGCTCAGTGGTTTTGCGGGCAGTTGAAAAGAACAAAAAGGAGTATGATATGGAAAGCACCTTACAGATTATATTCGGTTTGCTCGGCGGGCTGGCGGTTTTTATTTTCGGAATGAATATGATGAGTGAATGCCTCCAGAAAGCAGCCGGTGAAAAGATGAAAAGCATCCTTGCGCTGCTAACGAAAAATCCGCTTATGGGCGTGCTTGCGGGTGCGCTTACAACCGCGGTTCTCCAAAGCAGCAGCGCGACGACGGTTATGGCGATTGGTTTTGTAAGCGCTGGGCTGATGACGCTGCCGCAGTCGATTTCCATTATATTGGGGGCAAATATTGGTACGACCATGACGGCTCAGGTAATCGCGTTTAAAATCAGTGATTATATTTTCCTTTTTATTTTTGCGGGATTTGCCGTTTCCTATATCGCGAAAAGCGAAAAGGCTGTCAATATAGGGCAGACGGTATTTGCGTTCGGGCTTTTATTTCTTGGGATCGAAACGATGGGGGATGTTATGAAACCGCTGGCTTCGAGTCCGTTTTTTTTATCTGTGATCGACCGGGTGTCCGGTATTCCGGCTCTTGGCGTACTGGCGGGTACGGTGATGACGCTGGTGGTCCAGAGCAGTTCGGCTACGATTGCCGTTTTGCAGAATTTTGCGCAGCAGCCAGGGCCGGACGGGGTTACGAGCATTCTGGGCCTTGCGGGGGCAATCCCGTTTTTGCTCGGGGATAATGTCGGGACGACCATTACGGCGCTTTTAGCAAGTATCGGGCAGGCAAAGGACGCAAAACGCACCGCTTTGGCGCACTGTATCTTTAACCTGTCCGGCTGCCTGTTGTTTATCTGGTTTGTCCGTCCATATGCCGCTTTTATTACGTGGATTTCCCCCGCGGGGCCGCAGGTGGAAGTGATTTCCAGGCAGATTGCGAATGCGCATACGATGTTTAATCTGGTCATGACAGTGATTTGGACGCCGCTGCTGCCTTTTATGGTCAAAATGGTATCCAGGCTGGTACGGGAAAGCCCTAAATCTTTGCAGCTTGCGTCGGATCCTTTGTATTTGGACAGCAAATTGACGGCACAGCCCGCGGCAGCCCTGCATCTTGCGGCACAAGAGGTAGTTCGCTGCAGCAGGATGACGGGGGAGCTGCTGGAAGATATTTCGGGCTCTATTTTGACGGAGGATGGGGCGGCGCTTATTCCGGTTTTGAAAAAGTCCGACGATGTACGTACGCTCAATGAACATATTATGGATTATCTGGCGGAATTATTTTCCGCGGGCAGTATGAGTGAGGAGCAGACAAACGAAGCGGCGGGGATGATGTATTTGATGAGCGACCTTGACCGTATGGCTTCTTTGGGCCGTGAAATGACGGATTCGATCGGCGAACGTTTGGAACATAACTATAAATATTCCAAAGACGCTATGAAAGACCTGCAAAAGGCGCTGTGCCTTGTTTCAGACATGTATCAGGAATCCGTTTTGATGGTGAAAAACGGCGATTGTGAGAGGGCCGGGAAAATCCATAAGAAAAAAGGGAAGCTGTACGATATCAGCCTGCATATGCGCAAGGAGCATATGAACCGCGTTTCCAAAGGAAAATGCAGCGCCAAACTGACGAAACCGTTTAACCGGATTTTAAATACGCTCGACCGTATGGCGAACAATTGCGCGAATATTGCGGACGCGGCGGCCGGGCAGGGGTTGTACGGGTATTTTACCGTGTGACGGTATCGGACTGCGGTGCCGAACGATCGCAGGCTGCTGCGCCGGCCGTGGCGCAGCAGCTTCCTTTTTCGGGCATCCGTGCCCGAAAATCCTGGGTATACGTTTACGACTCAAATTTATTCGCGGCCTGCGACAACTGATCCGCCAATTGCGCAAGCAGAACGGAAGTCTGGCTGGTGTCCAGCATCGCTTGGGAGCAGCCCTTGATGCTGTCTTGGATTTCTACGGTATTCGTTAAAGAAGTATTGGTCGTTTTTTCTACGTTTTGTATCCCGGTATCCGCGTTCTGTACGGTATTGCGTACCTCATTGATCATTTCCAGGATCAGCTCGGACATTTTTGAAATATGGTCGGAGTATTCGTAATAATCTTCCCCGGTTTTTAAGTAACCATTTAACTGCGGCTGGATTTTTTCGTCGATAAAATCCAAAAGGTCCTGTCCGTTTGCGGACAGTTCGGAAAACGCGGCTTCAATTTTGAGGACGGTTTCCTGAATGGAATGGATGCTTTTTGTCGTCTCGTCCGCAAGTTTTCCGACTTCCCCCGCGACAACGGCAAATCCTTTGCCCATATCTCCGGCCCGTGCGGCTTCGATGGAGGCGTTTAGCGCAAGCAGGTTTATTTCACTGGAAATGTCGGCGATATATAAACGGCGTAAAATTTCAGCACAATATCATTTGTTTCTGGCCCGCCGTTTATCGGGTTTATTGTGCAATATTCAATCACCGAATATATAGATGGTTATTTTGTACATGCAATTTTGAACGTTTGTAAATATATAAGAACATTTTACGTTAAAAATAATAAAAATTCAACAACTTACAAAAGAATTATTAAGGAAAAGTGGTCTAAACAGGACATAGATTCATATATATAGTCATGGGACAACTCCAAACCCAACAGGAATTTTTTTGCAGGATGCCGCGGCTTTTAGCAGGCCGTACAAAGGAAAGGGGGAATTTTTATCGAACACATATTAAAAATATTTCCATTACATATTCGAAACGAGCTTCGCGCCGCGTTCCAGGCACTGGACGGGATCGAGGAAATCCGGATCCGCGTCTGCCAGCCGATGATCTTTTTGGCGCAGTGCAAGGAGTTTTTTTTCAGTATGCGCCCGGGATATCTGACAAAGGACAGTAAGGATGCGTACCTGGTCAGCATGCAGGATATCAGCGATATGCTGGTGTTTATCAGCCGCTATTCCCTGTTTGCGTTTGAAGAAGAACTGCGCAACGGGTTTATTACGATCGAAGGGGGCCATAGAATCGGATTGAGCGGACAGGCCGTACTGCATGAGGGATGGATGCAGACGATCCGGAATATTTCGTATATGAATATCCGCATCAGCCATGAAAAAAAAGAATGCGCGGGCCGTCTGATTTCCCATTTATATCGGCATCCATCGCATAAGCAGTCCGGTATTTATAATACGCTGCTGATCTCTCCGCCGGGAAGGGGAAAAACGACGCTGCTGCGGGATCTGATCCGGCTTTTGTCGGATGGGAGCAAAGAACATGACGGGCTAAAGGTCAGTGTCGTAGACGAACGGTCGGAACTGGCCGGGTGTTACCGCGGAATCCCGCAAAATGATGTCGGCATGCGTACCGATGTACTGGACGGCTGTCCAAAATCCAGCGGCATGATGCTGTTGATCCGTACGATGTCCCCGCAGGTGGTAGCCGTAGATGAGCTAGGCTCCAAAGAAGACGTACAGGCCGTCGCTTATGCGGTTCACTGCGGCTGCAGCATTCTTGGATCCGTCCATGCGGCGGATTTGGAGGAAGTAAAGAAAAAACCGGTGCTGCGGGAATTTTTGGAGCAGGAATATTTTGAACGGTTTTTAGTGATTGACCAGGAAGAAAACGGACAGCGCCGTTACCGCCTCTATAACGCAAAGCAGGAGATTGTATGTTAAAGCTGTCAGGATGTATCCTGATCCTGCTTGCGTCCAGCGGCATGGCATATTCCTTTGTGCGGGGACTTCGTCTGGAACTGCGCCAGATGGAACAGCTTTTGGGCCTGCTTGCGGCCATGGAGGGGGAAATTACGTACAGCCGCTGTCCGCTGCCGGATCTGCTTGCCCATTTAGCGGGCCGTCAAAGCGCGCCGTTTGGGGAGATTTTGGCGGAAGCCGGCCGCAGGATGGGGGATAACCAGCAGGCAGATCTCCCCCTGCTGTGGAAAAGTGTCTGCGCACAATATAAAAGGCAGCTTGCGCTGACCGGGGAATCCTACCAGGTATTGCTGCGGGCTGGGGAGGCGTTTTCTTATACGTCTCTTGAATCCGCGCTGCAGATGCTGCGGTTTGGGCAGAAAAAAATGGATTTCCTGCTGAAAACCCGTCAGAGGGAATTTGACGTACGCCGGAAATTATGCTGCTGCCTGTGCTATACGGCAGGGCTTGGCTCTATGATTTTATTATTATAGAAGAAACGCACCATGGGGCGGATTCGGATCGGGACAGGAGAGGATATGAGTGTAAACTTAATTTTTAAAATCGCGGCAGTCGGGATTATCGTAACGGTGTTAAGCCAGGTATTAAAACACAGCGGGCGGGAGGAACATGCATTTTTAATCAGTCTTGCAGGGCTGATGATTGTGCTGTTTTGGATTGTGCCGTATATATACGATTTATTTGAAACGATGCAGTCATTGTTTGCATTGTAAGGAAGCGGGGTGGTTGGATGGATATTTTAAAAATCGCGGTCCTTGGAATCGGCGGGGTATTGCTTGCCCTGATGCTGAAACAGACGAAACCGGAATACAGCCTTTTTTTGAGCATGTCTGTCTGTGTCTGTATCTTTCTCTATATACTGTCCAGGCTGCAGACTGTTTTCGGATATCTGCAGCAGCTACAGGCGCTTGTGAACATAGACGGCGTATATCTGGATACGATTTTAAAGATGCTGGGCATTACCTATATTACCCAGTTTGCGTCCGATCTTTGCAAGGACGCGGGATATAGTGCCGTATCCGGGCAAATTGAATTGTTCGCGCGGATATCCATTTTATTTTTAAGTTTTCCGGTGCTAATGGCGCTGGTAGAGATGATCGGGGAAGTGCTGTGAGAAAGCGGATGTATTTTTGGCTGCTGTTTGCCTGGGCCGCTGCGGGCATTTGCGCAGGATTTTTGCACCAGCGGGTCCGGGCAGAAGCGCAGTCAGACCGGAACGGATCTATAGGGGTAAGCGAGCAGCCAGGCGCGGACAAAACCGACGATTTAAAAAACGGCAGCCTTACGATACAGGAAGAAACCCAGGACTTGCTTGCAAAGCTGGGGCTTTCCGATCTGGATGCTTATATGCGCCAGGAGGATCTCGGGCAGCTTACATTTTCCGGTTTGATTCGTGACCTGATGCGCAACGGCCTGTCCGTTTCCTTTTCTTCGATAGGAAAAAAACTGGGGCAGATTTTGATTCGGGATTATAAGGAAAACCGCGCGGTTTTGATTCAGATTTTGCTGCTGGCAGCGGCATTTTCACTTTTGCTGCAGATGACGTCTTCGATCCAGAAAAACTATATTTCCAATCTTGGATTTTTGGGCGTATATTTGATTTTAATGATGCTGATTTTACGGTTATTTTTGCTCATGACCGGGATCGTGGAGCAGTTTTTTACCAAAATCGTGGAGTTTATGCAGATGCTGCAGCCGGTATTTTGCGTCAGTATGGTTTTTTCTACGGGGAGTATCAGCGCGGGTGCGTATTACCAGCTTCTTTTGCTTATTATTTATTGTATCGATGCTGTTTTTGCGAAAGTATTGCTGCCGGTTGTGCAGGTACAGCTAGTGCTGCAGTTGGTCAACCATATGATGGAGGAGCAGCGTTTTTCAAGGATCGCCGGACTTTTGGCGGATATTGTGCATTGGTGTGTGAAAATTTTAGCGACAGCGGTGATCGGGCTGAATATCGTACAAGGGCTGTTAGCGCCTGGAATGGATGGCCTAAAGCGCAGTACGGTTGTAGACGCGGTTCGTGTGATACCGGGGTTTGGGCAGATTATGAACTCGGTCACGGAAATACTTGCCGGTTCGGCGATGCTGATTAAAAACAGCGTCGGTGTTGCGGCATTGATCGTGCTGCTTGTGATCAGTTTTTTGCCGCTGGTGAAAATTGCGGTGTTTTTGCTGCTGTACCGCGGGCTGGCAGCGCTGATGGAGCCGGTATCGGATCAGCGGTTCTGCGCGGCAGTGGCGGCGCTTGGACAGTCTGCCGGACTGTATTTAAAATTAATGTTTTATGCGGTGCTTTTGTTTTTTTTAACTACGGCGATTTTGTGCGCGGCGACGACTTTTACGGCATCGATTTAAATAGGGAAGGAACGGCATGCATGCTATTTTAAACTGGGTAAAGGAATTTTTGATCCTGTATCTGCTGCTTACGATTTTGATGCATCTTGCGGCCGCGGACCAGTATAAGAAATATCTGCGCTTTTTTTCAGGCATTATCCTGGTTTTGATGCTGCTCACACCGGTGATGCGGCTGTTTGGAAATGACGGCAGGCTGGAAACAATGATATCCGGTGAAATTTTTTGGGAACAGTTGGACAGTATCCGCCAGGATACGCAGAAACTGGAATTTTTGCAGAATGACCATTACAGGGAAAAATATGAAACAGCGCTCGCGGGGGATATGCTGGCGCAGGCAGCCGGACACAATCTGCCAGTGCGCGAAGTCCATGTATCGTTGTCGCGGGATTACGAGATCAGCCGCGTCAGCATTTGTATGGACTTGTCCAAAGGGCAGGATCCGGCAAAGATCCGGGAGAAACTGACAGATTTTATAATAGAGTCCTATGGATTAACAAAAGACCAGATCTTAGTAAGCTGACGGGATGAGGATGGCATGGAATCAGGCAATTGCGGAAACGCGGGAAGAAAGGAAACATCCGAATGAAATGGTTTTTTGATTTTTTAAAAAAAATGGATAAAACAAGATGGCTTGCGGTCGGCCTGACAGGGATTCTGCTGTTGGTAATCGCATTGCCGACCGACAGCGTACGCAGGCACAGCGAGGAGGAGCAATGGAATGAAACGCTGCGCGCCAATCAGGCAGACAGAACGCACACAGAAAACTATGAGAAAACACTGGCGGACAAACTCGAGCAGTCGCTAAGCTGTATGGACGGAGTCGGGGAAGTACGGGTCATGCTGACCTTTCAAGACCGCGGCGAATCCGTCGTGGAAAAAGACGTCACCCGCGCGGAAAATGAGCAGGGCACCCAATACCAGGAAGCGGCTGTGTACGGGGAAACGGACGGCAGAGAGCCGTATATCAGCCAGGAAAAGCTGCCGCAGGTGGAGGGCGTACTTGTAATCGCACAGGGAGGAGGGGATTCCAGGGTAAAGCAGGATATTATGGATGCGGTCAGGGCATTGTTTCCGATTGAGGCGCACAAAGTAACCATTGTAAAAATGCAAAAGGAGTCATAAGTCCTGTGCGGGAAGCATACAATACAAATAGTTAAAAAAGACCATGCAGGGAGAAGGAAAGAAATGAAAAAACTTTTTAAAAAGAATCAGGTTATCATTACCGCACTGGCGCTGATGATTGCTGCAGCAGGATATTTAAGTTATACATACAGCGGCATTGGAAGCGATGAGCTGACACAAACCAGCGCGGAGCTGACGGAAGAAGACTATGATATTTCGTCTGAAGAAACACTGGCAGATGCGGAGATTTTTACGGAGACGGAAATAGATACGGAAAAAGAAAGCGGCGGTAAAAAGGACGCCAAGGCGGCGGACAGCAGCGCGGCAAGCAGCGGGGATGCAAAAAAGGACACGGCAAAAGCACAAAAAGGGGAAAAAGAAGATATTGAAAATCCAGGTGAAACGGTTTTAGCCAGTACGAATGTATCAAACGTTGATTTTGCGGTAGAAGCCAAATTAAACCGCGAGCAGGTGCGTTCCCAGAATAAAGAAGATTTGATGGAGGTGATTGACAGCAAGGCGCTTTCGGATACCGATAAACAGGCTGCCGTAGACAAAATGGTAAATCTGACCGATATCGCGCAGCGCGAGACGGATGCGGAGATGCTTTTGGAAGCCAAGGGCTTTACCGATGTGGTAGTCAGCATTACGGAAGATTCGGCGGATGTGGTATTAAATATGGGAGATGTAACGGATGCAAAGCGTGCGCAGATCGAAGACATTGTAAAACGCAAGACGAAAGTGTCTGCGGAGCATATTGTGATTACGCCGATTACGACCGGGGAGAAAGAAAAATAGAAATTGGCTGTGCGGGATGCTGGGAGAGACGGTTTGCCTGGCCGTAAGGCCGGGCAGACCGTCTCTTCCGTTTGTCTATTGTACGGGAAAAACTTCTGTTAGCGGTTTATTTTCGTATCTGGTACCGTCTCCGTTTCGTGATGCGGCGGCTCCTGGTTTCCTTTGGAGAGTCGGTAAATCACCGTATACCCCCAAAGAAGCACCGGAACCAGTACGGTGCACATCACCGAGGCCCGGAACAGGAACATCGTGTCGCCTGTATCCAGGATCGCGCACACGAGGGTAGACAGATACATCGTAACCAGCAGGAGGATGCCGGCCATAGCAAGGATTCGTTTTATTTTTTTCATAGCTGCGGCTCCTTTGATGGGGGAAATCTAAGGAACTGTCCCAAACTCTCGAAGAAAAATCCTGCGGACTATCGGTAAGTTATTTCGGGACAGTTCCTAACCGTTTGTAAAACGCGCCAGAAATTGTTTTGTCCGCTCCTGTCTGGGGTGTTCCATGACTTCATAAGGATCGCCCTGTTCTAAAATCCGCCCGTCGTCCATAAAAATTACTTGATTGGCGACGTCGCGCGCGAATGCCATTTCATGCGTTACGATAATCATCGTCGTCTGCTGTTTTGCAAGCTCCCGGATTACTTTGAGTACTTCTCCGGTCAATTCCGGATCCAATGCGGAGGTCGGTTCGTCAAAACATAAAATGTCAGGCGCCAGCGCAAGCGCGCGTGCAATGGCGACCCGCTGGCACTGGCCGCCGGATAGCTGGTGCGGATAATTATGCATCCGGTCGGTCAGGCCCATCTGCGCAAGCAGTGCTTTTGCCTGCACTTCGATTTCCTGGTAGATTTCTTTTTTGCGGGTTTTAAAATCCGGCGCTTCTTTTGCCAAAAGCTGCTTTGCGAGCATGACATTCTGGATCGCGGTATATTGCGGGAACAGGTTGAACGATTGGAAGACCAGACCGAAATGCAGCCGCTTGAGGCGGATTTGCTGGTCTGTCTGTGCCGCGGGGCTGTCCCCGTCGTACAAAGTCTCTCCGTTGACACGGATGATGCCCTGATCCGGCCGTTCCAGAAAATTCAGGCACCGCAGCAGCGTCGTTTTTCCGCTGCCGGATGAACCGATAATCGAGACAACCTGGCCCTGTTCGAGGGAAAAACTGATATCCTTGAGCACTTCCGTCTGGCCGAAATTTTTCTGAATATGCGCCACTTCTAAAATCGACATATGCTGTTCTCCTTCCATAAAAAGGGCCTATTTAAAATATTCCAGTTTCTTTTCCAGCCGTCCGAGCAGGACTGTCAGAATACCGTTAAAAATCAGGTAATAAATGGCCGTGAAAAACAGCGGCCAGATCGCGCCGGCAATGCCCTGGGACCCTTTCATAAATGCCTGTCCGGCCCAGATAATTTCCTGCAGGGCGATAATACGGGACAAGGAAGTATCCTTTACAAGCGTAATAATTTCATTGGACATCGGCGGTACAATCCGCTTAATCATCTGCAGCAATGTTACCTGAAAGAAAATCTGGCTTTTCGTCATGCCGAGCACAAGCCCGGCTTCGGTCTGTCCGACCGGGACTGCCTGGATGCCGCCGCGGTAGATTTCCGAAAAATAGCAGGCATAGTTGACAATAAAAGCCAAAGATGCGGCTAAAAAGCGTCCCGATTCACCGCTGCCCCAGATTGGGTTGTGCAGCACAAGGCCCGGGAAAAAATAAACAATCAGAAGCTGGATCATCAGCGGGGTGCCGCGGATGATCCAGACAAACAGTTTGGTAAAATAACGCAGGGGCAGAAAGCGGGACATGGAGCCAAAAGCAATCACAAGCCCCAGCGGAAACGCGCCAATCAGCGTGATAAAAAATAATTTTAAAGTCTGCACGAAGCCGATATTCAACGACCGGACAACAATCGGCAGTTGTTCCAGAAAAAGTTCCATAAATTTTTCCTGCTTTCTCTATGTACGTTCCGAAATTTACTGCTCTGCGAGCGCTGCCTGTACGCCGTATTTTTCCGCGCATTCTTTCATGCTGCCGTCCGCGTAGGAGGTTTTGAAAAAGTCATTTAACGCAGGCGCAAGGTCTGAGCCTTTCCGGAAACCGACCCCGTATTCTTCGTTGTTTAAGCCGACGGTATAGGTGAGGTCTGCGTAACCGGTTCCTTCCCCAACCATGGCAGCCGCCATCAAAGAGTCAATAATGGCCGCGTCCGAGGTTCCGGCTGCGACTTCCATCAGGGCGTCCGACTGCTGTTTGACCGGCGTGCAGGTCAGGTTGTGTTCGTTTGCCTGTTCCTCGCCGGCGCTGCCTGCTTCCACTGCAAAATTCAGGCCGCTTAAACTTTCTACATCCTGATAGTCGTCTGCTTTGTCCGCAGGGACGATGACTACCTGGGCGTTGTTGCAGTATGCGTTCGAGCATTCCATAGAACTGGTAACCTCTTCGGTAAGGGTCATGCCGTTCCATACACAGTCAATCGTTTTGCCGTCCAGTTCCAGGATCTTGTTATCCCAGTCTATTTCCACAAATTCGACAGACACGCCGAGGCTTTCCGCAAAGGCGGATGCCAGGTCCGCATCAAACCCGATCCAGTTTCCGTCCGCATCCTTATAGTCCATTGGTTCAAAGTCTGTAATTCCGACAACAAGCGTCCCTTTCTCCTTGACATAGGCGCTGTCGCTTTCCCCCGCGTCTTCCCCGCCGGCACTGTCGTCGGTATTGCCAGTGGTGCCGCTGTCGCCGGCGGCATCGTCGTCGGAGCTGCCGGCGGATGTATCGGATGCATCGGATGCATCCGATGCAGACCCGGCGCTGCTGTCCGGGGCATCCTCGCTGCCGCAGCCGGCCATGGAAATTGTCAGCATCAGTGTAAGTGACAAGGCAAGTAGTTTCTTCATCGTATCAGTCTCCTTTTTTATCCATAATCTATTTTTTTAAGTCTGCCGGTTGTCCGGCAAAAAACCTTTCTCATCATAGCAGTTTAGCGCAGTAAAGTCAATAGACAATGCCGTCTTTTGTCAGCCTGCATACCGTATCGCATACTTCGTCCATGTATTTGCGGTCGTGGGAGACGCTGATAATTGCCCCGGGAAACGTTTTTAGCATCTGGCGGATGACAGGCGCGGACAGCGGGGAAAAATTGCGGGTCGGTTCGTCCAGGATCAGGACGTTGGCGCCGGACAGGCTCATTTGCAGCAGCAGTAATTTGGCTTTCTGCCCGCCGGATAATTCCGCGGCCGTATGGTTGATTTCATCCTCCGTGTATTTCATTGCGTGCAGATAGGTGCGGATCCGCGTGCGCCTTGCCTGATCCCCGGTCTGGTCCAAAAAATCAACGGGTGTTTGCGAAAGGTCCAAAAGCTCTTCGTAGTTTTGCGGCATGTACGCGGCATGGATATCGCTGCGTTTTAAAAGGCTGGAAGCAATCTGATGCAGCAAGGTCGTTTTTCCGGTGCCGTTTGTTCCAATGATGCAGACCTTTTGGCTGCCGCGCACAACAAGGCGGATGTTTTTAGAAAGGATCCGCTTCTGGTCGGGCGTGTAAAGCGTGTCAAGTTCGTAGTCCAGGACGGTTTTGCCGTTTGCGACCGCGTCCGTTTTTGCCCCAAGCTGAAAATAAATCGCGGTTTCTTCTTCCGGCATCTGTGTCATACAGGCATCCGCGCGGGCAAACCGCCGTTCCATTGATTTTACCGCATGCATCTTTTTTTTCAGCAGGCGCCCGCCCGCCGGATTTTGTCTGGAAATGACACGTTGCGCATGGTCTACGCTCTGATAGACCTTTTGATATTTTTCGTCCCGCAGTTTTTTCTCGCGCCTCTCTGCGGCCGCTTTTTGCGCCTGTTTGTCAAACCGGCCCGCACGTTCTGTTTTATACTGCAAATACGGCATGCGGGCTACCTGGCAGCGGACCCGCGTTTTTTTTCGAACCCGTTCCAGATGGATGACGATATTTGCGGTATGCTCCATCAATGTTTCGTCATGGGAAATATACAGTACGATTTTTTTCCAGTCAAGCAGGAATTGTTCCAGCCAGCCGAGCGTTTCCAGGTCAATGTCATTGGATGGTTCATCCAACAGCAGTATATCCGGCTGTGCCAGCACAAGCCGCAGAAGCTGGGCTTTTACTTTTTCTCCGCCGGATAAAGTGCCCATGCGCTGTTCCCGGTAAAAAAAATCGGCGGGCAGGCCGAATTGCGCGGCTATTTTGCCAAGTTCTTTTGGGGTATGGTCGAAAAACGCGGTTTCTTCCATAAAATAATCATACAGCGATTTTTCGGAATCGCCCCGCGGCAGCTCCTGCGGCAGGTATCCCATTTTTTGCCCCTGGTCGATCCGTTCGCCGCTGGACTCGCAGTATGCGCTGATCTGCGCAGGATCGTAGATCCAGCGCAGCAGCGTAGATTTTCCGTTTCCTTCTTCGCCGATAATGACAGCTTTATCCCCGTTATTCAAAACACAATGAAAGTTTTCCAGAATGATTTTCGCGTCTTTTTTATGCGTAATCGTTAAATTTTTAATCTGAAGCATATGGCGCTCCTTTCCGCAGGCAGCAAAAAAGCCTGCTTTCGTACCCGAAAACAGACCCACGCAAAGACCACAAAAAGAAACCTTTCCAAATATAGAAAAAGGCGGGAGGGCAGCAGTGGGATAATCCGATTCGGCATACGCAAAGAAACCTGTTGTTACAGGCCTGTTCGTTTGATTCTATTACATTGCGGCGTCCAAATCAAATTATCGAATAATCATTGTTTCACCCTGCACTTTAGTGCCCTTTCTTTTTTCTATTTGACTATTATACATGGCTGGTTTGGAAAATGCAAGACTTTTAACAAAAATTTGCCCAAATTTATAGGCTCTTTGTAAGTTCAGATAAGGTGTTACATTTTGACTGCGGGGACGCCGGATAAGCGACGCAGGCCTGGCTTGTGGCTCCGGCTCCAGAATGGTAAGAATCCCTAAGTATTCTGCATTTACGAATCGGCCTGCCCCGGTCGCGGCGCCTAGTTCGCTAGGCTTTCGCCAGTAGCTAAAGTCGCCGCTTGGCTTCGCCCCTTAGGGT
>CAJUIH010000088.1 GCA_910586045.1 uncultured Eubacterium sp. | reverse complement strand
ATAGGTGTTACATTTTGGCTGGCCGGACGCTGGGAGAGACGGTTTGCCCGGCTTTGTAGCGTCCCTCATCCAGCGTCCCCGCAGCCAAAATGTAACACCCTATCTGAACGGTTACAAAAATGTGACCCCTGGTCTGAACGGTTACCGCAAAAACGCGGCAGCTATTTCCATATCTTCCGGCGTTGTTATCTTCAGGTTGCGGTAGCTGCCTAAAACAAGCTTTACCGGTTTGCGCAGGGTCTGTTCCATCACCATTGCATCGTCAGTAATATGATCCGTCTTCTTATGCAGAACTGTTTCATAAGCTGACATAATCTGGTCATAGCGAAACGTTTGCGGCGTCTGCATCATCCAGACACTTTCCCGTGCCGGTGTCTGTACCACAAAACCGTCCGCATCCGCAAGCTTGACCGTATCTTTTGCCGGCACAGCCGCAATCCCGGACCCGTATTGTTCCGCTGCCCGTATTGTGCGTTCAATCACTTCCTGCGTTACAAACGGCCTGGCCCCGTCATGGATCAATACGATATCCGTATTCTTTGCCGCGCAAAGCCCGTTATAAACCGATAGATACCGCTCGCTGCCGCCGGATACAATCTGGCTTACTTTATGAAACTGATATTTTTCCACAATTTGTGTACGGCAGTATGAAAGCGCATCCTGCCCTGTTACAAGCACAATGTCATCCACGCAGCTTTGCTGAAATGTATACAGCGCATAATAAATCAGGGGATATCCATCCAATTCCAAAAACTGCTTTTGCACCTTGCTTTCCATACGGCTCCCCCTGCCGGCCGCCAGAATTACCGCTGTATATTTCATAATCCGCCTATCTCCCATCCTCTCGATTGTCAGCAGTTACTTACCCAGCTTCAAATTCGGTACCGCGTTTAACGTCCAGTCATCCCGTCTGCCTGCCAAAAAACTATAATAGGCCGCCGTACCGATCATCGCCGCGTTATCCGTACATAATACCGGGGACGGATAATAAAACCGAATCCCTTGTTCCCTGCAGGCCGCTTCCATACTGCTGCGCAAGACCTGGTTCGATGCGACGCCGCCGGCTATGGCCAGTTGATCCGCATGGTACTGCTGCGCCGCATGCATCGTATGTTCCACCAGTACGTCAACAACCGCTTTTTGAAAGGAAGCCGCCAAATCTTCCGGTGCGACGGGTATATTTTTCATCCTGCACCCGTTTATAAAGTTTAAGACTGCGGATTTCAGGCCGCTGAACGAAAAATCAAATTCGCTTCCGCCGACTTTCGCGCGCGGAAAGAAAATCGCGTCCGCATCGCCGCGATAAGACGCCTGCTCGATTTTTGGCCCGCCCGGATACCCCAGGCCCATTGCCCTTGCCACTTTATCAAAAGCTTCGCCCGCAGCATCGTCCCTGGTCCTGCCGACCACTTCATACACACCGTAATCTTTTACCTGCACCAGATGGGTATGGCCGCCGGATACTACCAAACATAAAAACGGCGGCTTTAACTCTTTATTTTCGATATAATTGGCGTTAATATGCCCCTCAATATGATGCACGCCGATCAGAGGCAGCTTTCTGGCATAAGCAATCGCTTTGGCTTCCGCTACCCCGACTAACAGCGCTCCTACCAGTCCCGGCCCATAAGTAACGGCAACCGCATCGATCTGATCAAGCGGCATCTGCGCCGTCTCCAATGCTTTGGCAATCACCTGGTTGATTCTCTCTATATGTTTGCGTGATGCAATTTCAGGCACGACTCCCCCATATAAAGTATGTATGTCAATCTGCGAAGAAATAATATTCGACCTGACATCCCTGCCGTTTACAACAACTGCCGCCGCTGTTTCATCACAGGAACTTTCAATCGCCAGTATTTTTACATCCTGTCCGCTGCTCAATGATGCCCCCTCCTGTATCATCCCTCTTCCACATCCGTTGTATGGTATGCCAGAATCTTCCAATTGCCGCTGTCATCCTGACGCAGCAGGTATTTTTGATACGTCCGTAAAAAATCGTCACTGCCGTCTTTCATAAAATAGGTAGCCAGTACAAACGCGCATTTGCGCCCTTTTATTTCATCAAACGTAACTTCATCCGAATCACAGATGGTGGTATTTAAAATCGTTCGTTTATGCTCCTTATACAGGGCAACCTCCTCTTGGAACCTGTTCTTGTAATCTTCCTGCGGATTATTCTGCAAAAGCTCCTCATCCATCAGCATTCGGGCCTGCGCCATAAGCTGGCCGAACTGATCCTGATTGTACTCGCTGCCGTACGCACATTCGATAATGCGGTTATAAAATTTTACAACTTCCCTCGGCGTAGGCGGATAAGCGACATCCAACTGCTTTGACAATACTTTCTGAAGCTGTGTAACCTCTACGTCATCTTCCGCCGTCCTGGTATCCCTGCTGGTCAGATAATAGTAGTATCTGCCAATCAACGCCGCCATGATAACCGCAATCACGATCCTTTTCAGATTTGCCTTCATAAACGATTCCTCCTTTCCGCATGCAAAATCTTTGTCCGATCCATCAGCCTTCCTCAAAATTCATTTCTATCATTTTCCCATCCCTGCCCAAATGCGCATTCGCAAAGATTTCCCGCACCGCTGGCATATAGTCCTCCGCCCGGACCAGCGAGGGTGAAAAATGGGTCAGCCATAGCTCTTTTACACCGGCTTCTTTTGCCACCTGTGCGGCTTCGTAAAAAGTCATATGTTTGTATTGTCTGGCTTTTGCCAGTTTTTCCTTTTCCGCATACATCCCCTCGCAGATCAAAAGGTCCGATCCGGCGGCATTTTTTACCAATGCCTCCGCAGGGCGGGTATCCGTACAATACGTCAGCTTAATCCCTTTGCGCGGCGGACCCATAACCAGGTCCGGCGTAATGATCCTGCCGCCGTATTCCACATCTGTCCCTTTCTGCAGGATCCCCCAATATCGCTGCGGAAGATCCAGTTTCACTGCCTGCTCTACGTGAAAACGCCCCTGGCGCTCGATTTCCAATGTATACCCATAGCAGGTCACATTATGCTTTACCATAAACGCGGTTATTTTATACCCATGCAGACGCAGGACCTGTTCTTCCTGCGCCAATTCCACACACCGGACCTCAAACGGAAGCTCCGGCGCGATCACGCGAAGCGCCGATACCACCCGTTTCAAACCTTTCGGCCCAATCAACGTCAGCGGCTGTGTACGTTCCGCGTTCCCCATCGTCAAAAGCAGCCCCGGCAGGCCGCTGATATGATCCGCGTGATAATGGGTAAAACAGATCACATCAATCGGATGAAAACTCCAGCCTGCCTTTTTTACCGCCATCTGCGTGGCCTCCCCGCAGTCAACCATAAGGCTGCTGCCGTTGTATCTGGTCATCAGGGACGTCAGGTAACGGTAAGGCAGCGGCATCATACCTGCAGTGCCAAGCAAACAAACATCCAACATTTTTACACCTTCCATCTAGTTCAATCCAAGCTGGTCATAGCAATTCCCGCTCTTCCACTTCCTGCAGAGGCAGGGCAAATGTTTTTATCCATTTGTCATAGCAGGATTCACATACACGAATTTTATGACGAATCCCGTCTTTCTTAGAAAAATATCCCCAGCTTTTTTCAATTATCACATAATCTTCCATTTCGGCTTTTGTATCTTCGGTTCCCACAATCTCTTTTCCGCAGCAATTACAATATACTTTCATCTGTTCCCTCCCGGCTGGTGACGCACCAAGCTTGTGTGCAATTGGTCAACTGTTCTGCAAACAGTATACTAAACCGCAGCAGCGGCGTACAGCGGGAATTGCTGGCTATTGCGCTAAACACTGCTATTTGCCCCGTCAGCCGTCCATCCGGCCTGACAGCGCATGACCAGTGCATCCTCCGTCGGATCCTGATAAAAATTGTGACGTACGCCGGACGAAACAAAACCCATTTTTTGGTATAAATAAATGGCCGCCTGATTTGACCTGCGTACCTCAAGAAAGATCCGGCGCACACCTTTTTGGGCAGCATCCGCAAACAGCTTCGCGAGCAGGGACCGCGCAACCTGGCGTCTTCGGTAGGCAGGGGCGACCGCCACATTCGTAATCTCCCCTTCATCCGCCGCAAGATACATCCCGCAGTAACCGGCAAAATTTCCGTTTACAAACGCAGTATAAAATAACGTATGGTCCAAACGAAGCGCATCCGTAAACGCCTGCGCGGACCATGGGACAGAAAACACCTGCGCTTCGAGTGCGGCCGCCTGTTCCGCCTGCCCTTCTTGCATGCGCCGGATTTCTATTGTAAAATCGGCAGATTTTTTGGCCAGCCGCTCGCGCTCTGCCTGCGACAAACGCAGATATTCCGGACGATGCGCCGCCGCGTCCTGCAGCCTGCCCGCACGGTAATATTCTACCGCAAGCGCAGCTACCGCAGATGCGCGCTGTTTGTCCAGGTGCGCCGGCGCAAAAGTAAACGGCACGCTGCAGTGTTCCTTGATATAGGAAGCATATACGGCTGCCCCGTCTCCTAAAAATGTCACTGCGCGTTCCTTTTCATTGACTTTTTCGATGATTTCCTCTATTCCGACCGCACACTGCGCGATCAGCGTATGCATCTGATATCCCTCAAACGCGTACAGTCCGGTATAGACCTGATTCCTCCTGGCATCCATAAGCGGGCATACAAGCATGCCGCACCCCGCCAGATTGTAAGCAAGCCCGTCTACGGTCGGGATCTGGATTAACGGTTTATCTAACGCAAAGCCAAGTCCTTTTGCCGTCGCGGAACCAATGCGCAGCCCGGTAAAAGAACCCGGCCCGCCGGCTACCGCAATCGCGTCCAGCTCCGCTAAATCAATCGACAGCATTCGTACTATTTCATCAATCATTGGAAGAAGTGTCTGCGAATGTGTTTTTTTGTGGTGAATCGTATATTCCGCCAAAAGGACGTCGTCCTCCACGATGGCTGCGCTGGCAACCAGGCCCGAACTGTCTATTGCTAAAATTTTCATGGCAATCCCCCATTTTCCACCCGAATCCGACGGTAGGCAAATCCTTTTTCCAAATCTTTTTCAATCGTAATTTTCTGACAGGACGGCGGCATCAGATCTGCGATTAAATCAGCCCATTCAACGATCGTAAAACCATTTCCGTAAAAATAATCCTCGTATCCGATTTCCTCCATTTCCTCAATATCGCCAATACGGTATACGTCAAAATGGTAAAACGGCATCCGCCCGCTTTCGTATACCTGCACGATCGTAAACGTAGGGCTGCAAATCGGTTCCTTTATGCCAAGCCCCTGCGCAGCCCCCTGTGTAAAAACGGTTTTTCCAACGCCCAGATCCCCAACCAGCGCATATACACTGCCCGGTTTCGCGTCCTGCGCAATCTTTTGTGCAAGCGCCGCGGTTTCCTGCGCGGAATATGTTTCATAAACCTCCATCCCAAACTCCTATTCTTTCATTTTAAACCGGTATTTTTCCAAATGGTTTTTTGCGATTTCCCGGATCCGCCCATATTCGCCCGTCACCTGATCCCTTGGTATAATAAACGCGTTGCGCGGATTGATACAAACTAAGATATTATGCCTGGTCGCCACGACCCGGTAAACCTGGTCCCACCTAAGCGTCGAGCTTGCCTCACCCTGTGAAGTCGTAACACCGGTGTCATCCATCACATAATGCAGCGTGTGTTTCAAAACCGGCGAACCCTCCACCTGCTGCTTGGAGCGCAGGTACAAAGATACCGGCGTATACAGCAGCAGAACCACCCCCAGGGCCAGATACAGCACGGTATACGATAACGTAACTTTGCCCCATGTGCGCGCCGCGCCCGCAAAAGCAATCGCTGCCGCAAGAAACGCAAGATACCCGCTTGCGGAAGTATATGCATGGTATAAATTGTAACGATACATATCGATGGGTTTAAGCTGTATATCAAATTCTGTTTTCATTGAAATCCTCTCTGGTTCGTGCTAGAGCGTTGCGCTCTAAGCCGCATAATCTATATTTGCGCCCGTATACCGGATGGCATCCTGTGCTTTTTTGTCTTTCTGATAAGGGTTGGTTTCGTCTGTATAAGAAATCGCCGTGTTGGTCTTTCCGCCGGATACGTAAACGGTCCCGCACTCCGGGCAGACCGCCGTGCGCAGCGATACGCTGCAGGAGACGACTTCTCCGCCTTTTTCGGCCGCTTTCTGGTATGCATTGGAAACATGCTGCTGTTCATGTGCCATTACCGCAGAAGCGGATGCCTCCGGCGAAATATGCCCCGGCGCCTTAAATGAAACGTCGGATTCATTGGAACCATCCTGGTATTTGCGCTCTTTGCATGTCTCGCAGTCTTCCGGAGAAGAACGATACCCTTTCTTTACTTTGCCGCCGCCGCCCAGCGAACCTTGTTTTGCCATACCTGCCCGTCCCGCGTTTGCCGCGCCCCTGCCTGCCTGCGCCGGATACGGGTCATACGCGTTTGAAATTGCACCTATCATCATAAATTTTCCCTCCCAGTCAAATTATGTTATAATCATCCTATCTTGCTGTTTTGCAGTTTATTATATCATAAAACAAGAAAGAATGGAAAATAAAATGACGAAAAAACAATATGAAAACAACAAAGACAAAAAAACGACGGAGGACGTGCTCTATTGCATCGGCCTGCTGTTATTCTTGTGCGTATCAGGTTATTGGGCTGCCTGCACCTTTTTCCCTAAGCTTAGCCGCATCACGATATTTCCGCCCTGCCCGTTTTATCGGCTGACCGGCTATTACTGCCCGGGCTGCGGCGGCACGCGGGCCGTGCGCGCACTGTTTCGCGGCCATCTTGCGGCGTCCTTTTTTTACCATCCCCTGGTGCCTTACGCCGCCGCGGTTTATTTGTATTTTATGGGATCCCAGTCCATCGAACGGCTCAGCCATAAAAAGGTTCCGATCGGCATGCGCTACCGCAACGGCTATGCATGGGCCGCGCTTGTCATCCTGATTTTACATTTTCTTGTGCGCAATTTTTCGCATAGTATAACATGAAGCCGTAAAAAAAACAATGCCGGCCGCTTTACACTTCCTTTTCTTTTCAGTATAATAAACCCGTGACTTTTCAAGTCCAACTATACAGAAAGGTATATGGGGCCGGATACCGGACCGGATCTGCGCGCCATACAGAAATTTTACCCTTATGAATATCATACATACTTTAGCACAGGAGCTGCAAATCAAACCCGCGCAGGCGCAGGCCGCGGTCACATTAATCGATGAGGGAAATACCATCCCGTTTATTGCCCGTTACCGCAAGGAAGCAACCGGATCTTTGAATGACGAGGTACTCCGCCAGCTTTCGGAACGGCTGAATTATCTGCGCAACCTGGAAGAAAAAAAACAGCAGGTCATTTCCAGCATCGAGGAGCAGGGAAAGCTGACCGAAGAATTAAAAGCACAGATCGAGGCCGCCCAGACACTTGTGGTCGTCGACGACCTCTACCGTCCATACCGTCCAAAACGGCGCACGCGGGCTACCATTGCAAAAGAAAAAGGGCTTGGCCCGCTGGCCGACCTGATCATGCTCCAGCAGACAAAAAAACCATTGGAAGAAGAAGCCGCGGCTTTTATCAATCCCGAAAAAGAAGTCCTGTCTGCCCAAGATGCCCTGGCCGGCGCTTCCGATATTCTTGCGGAAACGATTTCGGACGAAGCGGATTACCGGATCCGGATCCGTGAAATGACAACCAAGGACGGGATGATCGTATCCAGCGCGAAAGACCCGCAGGCACAGTCTGTGTATGAAATGTATTATGCATTTACCGAACGGGTATCCAAAATTGCGGGACACCGGATTCTGGCGCTCAACCGCGGGGAATCCGAAAAAATACTGACCGTGAAAATTGAAGCGCCGCAGGAAGAGATTATCCGATATCTGGAGAAACAAGTGCTTGCTGCAGACAACCCGTATACAACCCCTTTTCTTACATCCGCAATTGCGGACAGCTACCAAAGGCTGATCGCCCCTGCCATCGAACGCGAAATTCGAAGCAGCCTTACCGAACAGGCCGAAGACGGGTCCATACGGGTTTTTGGCAAAAACCTGGAACAGCTTCTTATGCAGCCGCCGATTATCGATCAGGTTGTTTTGGGCTGGGATCCCGCTTTTCGTACCGGATGCAAAATATCCGTCGTGGATCCGACCGGAAAAGTGCTGGATACCACGGTCATTTATCCAACGGCTCCCCAAAATAAAATAGAAGAATCCAAACGTACCATCAAAAACCTGATCGAAAAATATCATGTTACCTTAATTTCTCTTGGCAACGGCACCGCGTCCAGAGAATCCGAAATAGTAATTGTAGACTTACTAAAAGAACTGGATCGAACGGTACAATACGTCATTGTGAATGAAGCCGGCGCTTCCGTTTATTCCGCAAGCAAGCTTGCAACCGAAGAGTTTCCGAATTTTGATGTCGGACAGCGCAGCGCGACTTCCATGGCCAGACGGCTGCAGGACCCGCTTGCCGAACTGGTCAAGATTGATCCGAAATCGATCGGCGTCGGACAGTACCAGCATGACATGAATCAAAAGAAATTAAGTGAAGCTTTAAATCATGTTGTCGAAGACTGTGTAAACAAAGTCGGCGTAGACCTAAACACCGCTTCGGCTTCCTTGCTGGAATACATTTCAGGTATCAGCAAAGCGGTCGCCAAAAACATTGTCACCTACAGGGAAGCGCACGGACGCTTTACGTCCCGCGCGGAAC
The DNA here is from genome assembly GCA_910586045.1 of uncultured Eubacterium sp. Classification (GTDB taxonomy): domain Bacteria; phylum Bacillota; class Clostridia; order Lachnospirales; family Lachnospiraceae; genus Eubacterium_J. Next base: position 7,139 of record CAJUIH010000088.1, on the reverse strand, counting down.
TGTTAAAAGTCGCTAAACTCGGCCCGAAAGCGTTTGAACAGTGTGCCGGATTTACCCGCATCTTAAATGGCAAAAATCCGCTTGACGCAACCGCCGTACATCCGGAAAGCTATGATGCCGCAAACAAACTGCTTGCCAGGCTTGGATTTACCGCAAGGGATCTTGCGGCGGGCAGCCTGAAAGGGCTTTCGAAAAAAATAACGGATGTGCAAAAGCTGGCAGCGGAATTGGAAATCGGCGCCATTACATTGCAGGATATTGTAAAGGAATTGGAAAAACCAGCCAGAGACCCGCGGGAGGATATGCCGAAACCAATTTTACGCAGTGATGTTTTAGAAATGAAAGATTTAACCCCTGGTATGATTTTAAAAGGGACCGTCCGCAATGTAATTGATTTCGGCGTCTTTGTCGATATCGGCGTCCACCAGGACGGGCTTGTCCATATCTCGCAGATCTGCGACCGTTTTATTAAGCATCCGCTGGAAGCCGTCAGTGTGGGGGATATCGTAGATGTAAAAGTCATGAGCGTAGATCCCGCAAAAAAAAGGATCCAATTGACGATGCGCGGGATTTAAACCGACAGTTTCTTAGGTAAGTAAGCACGCAAAAAGCCGGGGCTGCATCCGTTTGCAGGAAACGCCCCGGCTTTTCACATCTTTTGTTTTCTTCTTATTTTCACCGCCGCTTAATGAAACCGGATCATCTGTATCACATTTCCAAACGCCGCCGCCTTTTGCGCATATGCTTCTTCTGTCATAGCGGATGTCAAAAACCCGGTTTCTCCATCGGCCTGCGCAATCTCGATTGGTTCCACCTCGCCGAAAACTTCTTTTACTGCGGACAAATCTTTTGACGTACGTACAAAAAATCTGGTTTCCTGCTGTTTATAATCTGCAATCTCCAGTTTTTCCGGCTTCCACTCCAATTCGATATGTCTGCCGATATGTCTTGCCAGTTCAACCACATCCGCCACTACGGCGCTTGCGGTCGGCAGGCTTCCCGCGCCGCTTCCGTAAAACATCGCGTCCCCAAGCATGTTCCCGCGTACAAATACGGCATTGAATACACCGTTCACCGTATACAGCGGATGTTCTTTCGGCAGCAAAAACGGCGCTACCATCACCGCATACGTATCCCCTGCCTGTCTGCTCGTCGCTAAAAGCTTGATCGTACGGCCCATTTTTTTTGCATACACAAAATCAAGCGCTGTAATTTTTGTAATGCCCTCGGTATAAACATCCTCAAAATCAACCTGACAGCCCGCAATCAGCGAAGTCAGAATCGCGATTTTGCGCCCCGCGTCATGTCCTTCGATATCCGCGGTTGGATCTTTTTCGGCATACCCTTTTTCCTGCGCTTCTTTTAATACTTCCGCAAAACCCAAGCCCTGCTCCGCCATCCTGGTAAGCATATAGTTGGTCGTGCCGTTTACAATCCCGCTGATTTCTTCGATCCGGTCCGCCGTCAGACAGGAATTAAGCGCACGGATAATCGGAATCCCGCCGCCTACGCTTGCTTCAAACATAAAGTTGCAGCTCTTTTCTTTTGCCACGGCAATCAGTTCCGAACCATGCTTCGCAACGAGTGCTTTGTTGGAGGTCGTTACGCTCTTTCCCGCCGTCAGCATCGCTTTTACAAATGTATAAGCCGGCTCCACCCCGCCCATACACTCTACTACAATAGCCACTTCCGGATCCTGTGCGATTACCTGATAGTCATGTACAATCTTGCTTTGAATCGGATCCCCGTCAAAATCACGCAGATCCAGCACATACTTGACCTCGATGCCTTCTCCGATTTTTTTACAGATGCTTTCCTGATTGGTTCCGATTACCTGGACCACTCCGGATCCAATCGTACCGTAACCCATTACCGCGATCTTTATCATGATTTTTCTACTCCCTTGCTTCCAAATTTATTGTTTCATTTCGCCGACAGCGATGTCCACTTGAGATACGCGTTCATAAATAAATCCAGCTCTCCGTCCAGCACTGCCCCAACATTGCCGCTTTCCGCGTTGGTCCGGTGATCCTTGACCATAGTATATGGCTGCATGACATAGGAACGGATCTGGTTTCCCCAGCCAATCTCCGTCACTTCTCCGCGGATCCCTGCCTCTTTTGCCGCCTGTTCCTCCTGTTTTAGCAAATACAGTTTGGATTTGAGCATCTGCATCGCTTTATCCTTATTCATATGCTGGGAACGTTCATTCTGGCAGGTGACGACAATCCCGGTCGGATAATGGGTAATGCGGATCGCCGACGATGTTTTATTTATATGCTGTCCGCCCGCGCCGCTCGAACGGTACGTATCGATGCGGATCTCATCGTCTTTGATTTCGATATCCACATCCTCCTCGATATCCGGCATCACATCACAGGATACAAAAGACGTCTGCCGTTTTCCGGCCGCGTTAAACGGTGAAATCCGAACCAGACGGTGAACCCCTTTTTCGGATTTCAGATACCCATAGGCATTGCTGCCGTTTACCTGGAATGTCACGGATTTAATCCCTGCCTCGTCTCCCTCATGATAATCGAGCACTTCCAGATCGTACCCCTTATCCGCGGCCCATCTCGTGTACATCCGGTACAGCATCGACGCCCAGTCGCAGGATTCGGTACCTCCCGCCCCGGCATTCAGGGAAACAATGGCGTTATCCGCGTCGTATTCGCCGGACAGCAGGGTTTTCAGCCGTATGGACTCAAACTGTTTCTGATAGGCCGACACAGCTTCCTCCAGTTCCGGCAGCAGCGACAAATCCTGTTCTTCTTCCCCCATAACAAGCAATGTTTCGATATCATCATACTTGACGGTAAGGTCCTGAAAAGTCTGTATATCATCTTTCAGGCTTTTAAGCTCTTTCATTTTTTTCTGCGACACCTGCGCGTCGTCCCAGAAATTCGGCGCTTCCATTTCACGCTCTAATTCTTCGGCCTTTTTGCTCTTATTCGCGAGGTCAAAGTGAATCCCTCAATTCCTGCAATGGTTTGGTAAAGCTTTGAAACGTATACCTGTATGGATCAAATTCAACCATTTTTTCACCAACTTTCTTAAATTTTATTTTTATATATCTCATAAGTCACAGCAGTTGAAAACGATCCGCAACGGGCTTTTGCAAGCCTGCGGCTGTTTTGCACTGTATCCTATGAAGCCTTATTTTTGAGCACACGAACCGCTTTCTGGACCTGGTTATCCTTGCGGTAATCATATTCCCCTTCTTTTTTGCCCGTATATTTATATTTTAATTCAATATCCGGATCAATACCTGTGCCATGGATATTTTCTCCTTTGGGTGTAAAATACTTTGCAGTCGTAAGCTTGATGGCGCTTTTATCCCCAAGCTGACGCACGGTCTGTACGATCCCTTTTCCATAAGTGGTGGTACCGATCAGCGTTGCGTAATCGTAATCACGCACTGCGCCGGCAAATATTTCGGAACAGCTTGCGCTGTTTTTATTGATCAAAACAGCCATCGGCAGATCGAGGCTATGCTCCGCGTCGGAATGAAGCTCCTGGCGGTTTCCATATTTATCTTCTGTATATACAATCAGCCCTTCCGGTAAAATATAATCAAGAATTTCTTTTACCGAGTCCATCATGCCGCCCGGATTGTCACGCAGATCTACGATCATTTTTTGCATGCCCTTTTTCTGGAGCTGCTCCACGGCCTGTTTAAAATCATCCGCCGTCGCCTCCCCAAACTCGGCAATACTGATATAGCCGATCTCATCCTCCAGCATCCTGCTGTCTACTGTCGGCATATTGACTTCGCCGCGTTTTACGTCAAATTCCAGTTCTTCCGTTTCTCCCTCACGCATCACAATCAGATGCACACTGCTGTTTTCTTCCCCGCGGATATGGCTGACGAGTTCCGACAGTTCTACTGTCTGCGCATCAATGTCCTCTACCCGCAGTACCGTATCGCCGGCCTGCAGTCCCGCTTCCTGTGCCGGTGTTTCCTCATAGACCTTTCGGATCTGCACCTGCATCGTCTCGCGGTCCTGCTGGAGGACTACGCCGATTCCATAATATTTCGCTCCGGCAGATATCATCATTTCTTCGTATTCTTCTTCCGTATAATAGGCAGAATAAGGGTCGTCCAGACTGGCAAACAGCCCTTTGTAAAGGCCGTCCGCCATTTTCTGCGCGTCCACGTCTTCGTAATAATACTCTTCGATCATGGCAGCCAGTTCATTGATCTTCGTACGTACGGAACTGTCAGTGAGGTTTTCCGCCGAACTGACCACTCCTCCCATACTGACGCGCCCCTGAAGCCAAAACAGCAATGCCGCGGCCAAAAGCAGAAAAACGAACGATGCAGACAATGCGCCTGTGATTACCCCTTTCAGATACCGGCTGTCCCGCCGGCCGTTTTTCGGTTGTTCATATTCCTGACCTTCCATCATATTCTATTCCCTGCCATATTTTTCATTTCCAAATGAGGTTTCTTATACATTCAAATGCTTGCGGATTGTCAGCGCACTTCCGATAAAGCCGATTCCAATCCCAAGGATCACTGCCACCGGAGCAAGCGTACGGAACACTTCCTGTATCGGCAAAAAGGTCATTAGATTCTGCAAAAACCGGAACTTCTCCGTGATAAACACAATCAAACGCTCATAAATAAAATACAAAATCAACATCGGCAGAATCGACCCGATCAGACCGATAAAAATGCCCTCCACATAAAATGGCGCTTTCACAAAATAGTCCGAAGCCCCAATCAGCTTCATAATGGCTATTTCCTCTTTGCGAACCGTAATACCGGTCGATACCGTGTTGCTGATCAAAAAGATCGCTACCGCAAATAAAACGAGTATAATCCCCATCGATACATAAGCAACGAGACGGTTAAAATCCGTCAGCATATCCGCCAGCTCCTGCGACTTGTTTACCTTGCGCACGCCTGCCAGCGATTCCAGATATTCGACCAGATCCTCCTGCTTTTCCACATCGCTTAAATATACTTCATAACTTGCAAAATCTTCCAGCGGGTTATCTTTTCCAAAGCTTTCCGCCGCTTCCTCGTCCCCCTCCATATACTGCATTTTATATTCATCCCATGCTTCTTCGGCTGAAATAAACCGCGGCGCGCGCAGCACGCCAGGCGCCATTTCAATCGCTTTGCCGATTGCCTGTATCTGTTCTTCGGTCGCGTCCTCTTCAAACAGGACGGTAATCGCTACCCCTTCTTCTACATTTTGAACCATTGCCTGAAAATTGGTTATAATCGCGTAAAACAGGCCAAACAGAAAGATACATGCCGTCATCGTCGCAATCGACGCGGTAGAAAACAGCTTGTTCCTCCAGATATTAATAATTCCCTGTTTTACGGAATACATGAATCCGCTAATCCTCATAAAGTATTCCTCCCGCACGCTCATCACCGACCAGGCTTCCCTTTTCAATCGTAATGACGCGCCTTCTCATCTGATGCACAATTTCAAGGTTATGTGTCACAACCACTACGGTCGTTCCGTCATTGTTAATGTCCTCCAGCAGCTTCATAATTTCCCATGCGTTATGACTGTCCAGATTTCCGGTCGGCTCATCCGCCAGCAGGATCTTAGGGGCGTTCACCAGGGCACGGGCAATGGCCACACGCTGCTGCTCCCCGCCGGAAAGCTCGTTCGGCGCGGAGCGGTATTTTTCCGGCAGGCCGACCATGGACAATACCTGCGGCACTTTCCGTTTAATTGTCCTGCCGGACTCGCCGACCACGCGCAGGGCAAACGCCACGTTGTCATAAACATTTCGATCCTGCAGCAGGCGGAAATCCTGGAATACAACGCCGATCTGCCTGCGGAATTTCGGGATGCTTTTATGGCGGATCGCGCCCACGTCCTGTTCATTTATGTAAACCGTCCCCTCTGTCGGTTCCAGTTCCTTTAACAACAGTTTGATTAACGTGGATTTTCCGGACCCGCTGTCCCCTACGACAAAAACAAACTCCCCTTTCTTTATCTCCAGCGACACATTATTTAACGCCGGTACTCCTTCTGAGTATGATTTACTTACATTCTCAAGACGAATCATATGTCCTCCTAATAATCCAAAGTTTCCATGTACTTCATATACTTGACGACCATGAGCGCGATTTTAAAAGTAATCGCGTCCTCGAATACCCGCAGGTCCAGGCCTGTGCTTTTCTGCAGTTTATCCAGACGGTATACGAGCGTATTGCGGTGGATATATAACTGCCTGGATGTTTCGGATACGTTCAGGCTGTTTTCAAAAAACTTATTAATCGTCGTCAAAGTTTCTTCATCAAATTCATCCGGGGATTTTGTGTCAAAAATCTCCTTGATAAACATTTTGCATAGCGGAATCGGAAGCTGGTAGATCAAGCGCCCGATCCCAAGCTGCGCATAGGCAATAATATCTTTTTCCTCAAAGAAAATCTTCCCTACGTCCAAAGCCATACGCGCCTCTTTATACGAACGGGAAACCTCCTTGATCTCGTTTACAATCGTACCGTATGCGATGTGTTCCTGCGGGGACGGATTGGAAGAAAACAAATTCCAAATAACTTCGGCTGTTTTTTCCAGATCCTCGTACCCTTCGTTTTCTGCCAGTTCTTTTACGACAATGATGTTCTTTTCATCTACCGCCGTTACAAAATCCCTGGATTTTCCGCCGAACAGGCTTCGTACCCGCTCCAGTTCATTCCCGTCTTTTTCATGATTCGTTTCTATAATATATACTGCCCGCCTGACATCCGCGTCAATATGCAGTTTTTTTGCGCGGTTATAAATATCCACTAACAGCAGGTTATCCAACAGCAGGTTTTTAATAAAATTATCCTTATCAAATCGTTCTTTATAGGCAATCAGCAGGTTTTGGATCTGAAAAGTGGCTATTTTTCCGATCATATACACATCGTCGCTTTCCCCATCCGCAAGCAGCACGTATTCCAACTGGTGCTCGTCAAATACCTTAAAAAACTGACACCCCTGCATAACCTGGCTGTCAGCCGGAGATTCTACAAACAGCAGCGCGCAGTCCTTATACTTCTCGCCGTCTGCAAATGTAGACGCCAAAACCTTTCCTTCTGTATCAATCACACACAAATCAGTCCGGGTTATCCCCTTTAACCCATCTATTGTATTCTGAAGTATTTGATTTGATATCATATT
>CAJUIH010000087.1:1993-15946 GCA_910586045.1 uncultured Eubacterium sp. | reverse complement strand
CTATCTGAACTGTTACGAACGATTAAGTAAATTTTGTAGAATTTTCATAAAAAAGGTTGACAACACCATCCTGCTATTATAAAATAGTACTCAGAAATCAGCTTGTATAAGTTCATGATTGGATGAGCGTGTCTACCAACTGCCGTAACAGTTGACTACAAGTCTTTGCAACAGGCAAAGGCTTTTTTCAATTGTTGCGGCAGTTTTTATTTTCCCAAAATCCAGAATCGATCCGTTTCTGGCTGCCGGCGGGGAAAAGAAAGGGCCGCGCGGTCTGAATCTTCCTGTTTTTCTGTGCACGGAACCGAACAGGGGATATCTCATGCAATCGATGCAGCAAATCTGGCTGGTATCTTTCCGTAAATGATATATAAACGGCGTAAAATTTCAGCACAATATCATTTGTTTCTGGCCCGCCGTTTATCTGGTTTATTGTGCAGTATTCAATCACCGAATATATAGATTGTTGTAAAACTGATGATGATTATTGTATGAATATAGGAGGAAATATCATGAGCAGTTTATGGATCAAGAATGCTTCTGCCATCGTAACATGCGATGCCGATGATTCTGTTTTGGAACATGCCGGCCTTTTGATCGAGGACGGCAGGATTACGTATATAGGAAGCAAAGAGCAGGAAGCGGACGAATGGATCGACGCTTCGGATTGTATCGTATATCCGGGGCTTATTAACACCCACCACCATCTATACCAGACGTTTAGCCGGAATCTGCCGCAGGTACAGAATATGGAGCTTTTTGACTGGCTGCGGACGCTGTATGAGATCTGGAGAAATTTGGATGCCGATGTGATTTACCAAAGCAGCCTGACCGGAATGGGCGAGCTTTTGAAAACGGGGTGTACGACATGCTTCGACCACCATTATGTATTTCCGGGCGGGGACTGCAGCATGCTTTTGGACGCGCAGTTTGCTGCCGCAAGGGAATTGGGCGTGCGTATGTATGCGTCCAGGGGCAGTATGGATTTGAGCAAAAAAGACGGAGGGCTTCCGCCGGACAGCGTCGTACAGACAGTGGATGAGATTTTAAAGGATTCCAGAAATGCCGTGGAAAAGTATCATCATCCGGAGCCGTTTTCGATGGAAATGGTGGCGCTTGCGCCTTGTTCCCCATTCAGCGCCAGCGAAGAATTGTACCGGCAGTCCGCGGTTTTGGCAAGGTCGCTTGGCGTGCGGCTGCATACGCATTTGTGTGAGACGATAGATGAGGAAAATTATGTCATGGGCAAATATGGAAAACGCCCGTTTGCCTATATGGAGTCGATGGACTGGGTGGGAAATGATGTCTGGTATGCGCATGGCATTCATTTTAATGACGAGGAATTAAAACGTATGGCACAGACAGGGACCGGTGTTGCGCATTGCCCGGTTTCGAATATGAAGCTGTCTTCCGGTGTCTGCCGGATCCCGGAGATGCGCAAACTCGGTGTTCCGGTCGGCCTGGCTGTGGACGGCAGCGCCAGCAATGACGGCTCAAATCTGCTGGAAGAGCTTAGGATCGCATTTTTGCTGCATCGGTTACATTCCAGCAAGCTTGCACCGAGCGGCTATGACCTGTTAAAAATTGCCACGGCGGGCGGTGCCGCGGTACTGGGGCGCGCGGAGCTTGGCAGTTTGGAAACCGGAAAAGCAGGGGATCTTTTTTTGGTACGCCGCAGCCGTCTGGAGCTGGTCGGGGCGGACCTGGATGTAAAATCTATGCTTGGTACCGTAGGGATCAAAGGCGCCGTAGATTATACGGTGGTTCATGGAAAAGTCGTAGTTAAAAATGGGGAGCTGGTTGGCATTGACGAGGAAAAGGAAATCCGAAAAGGAAAAGAACTGGTCAGCAATTACCTGAACCGATAAAGGAGGATCTGCTATGAGTGATCATCAATCAAAAAAAGAAAAAGACCGTGCAATGGTATATCAGCTTGACGGACGGCCGGGGTTGACGACCGCGGTTCCGCTGGGGCTGCAGCATGTACTGGCTATGTTTACCTCAAATCTGGCGCCTATTTTAATTATTGCAAGTCGGATACGTCTCAGATTGCACAGGCGGACTGGTTCGGGCTTCCGATTCCGCTGCAGTTTGAGTTGAAATTTCAGCTTCCGGCTATTTTGAGTTTCGCGGCGTTGTTTGTAACATCCGGACTGGAGACGATTGGAAATACGTCTGGGATTACGATTGCGGGTTTTGACCGTGAGGCGGATGAAAAGGAAACGTCGGGCGCTATTTTGGCAGATGCGCTTGGTTCTACAACGGCTGCGTTTTTCAATGCGCTGCCGAATACGGCGTTTGGGCAGAACGCCGGAATTGTATCGATGACCAAAGTGGTAAACCGCTGGTGCATCGCTACCGGCGCGTTTATTTTAATGATATCGGGATTTTTTCCTAAGCTTGGCGCCATTTTTTCCGCGATTCCAAACGCGGTGCTTGGGTAATGGCAGACGAGATCCATCAGCAGACCTTTGCGTGATCCGATTAGGAAATTGGGCAAAAGCGGCGTTTCGCAGTCTCTTTATGGGATAAGGAAACGCCGCTTTTTGCGTGTAAATTGTGCAAATTGACAGAATTGAGGTTTTTTTCGAAAAATATTCCATTTGCTAGATTGATATTATATAATGAATGCAAATGAAACGAAGCAGCAGAAGCAAACCAGGTTTAAAATAGAAGCAAACCAGCATGCAGATAGGGGTAAATAGGATCTTACGAAACAACAAATCCTAAGATCCAAATAAGAGTAAAACAACAGGTTAAGAAAGGAAGGAACTGGATATGCAGAAAAACTGGTGGAAAGAATGTGTGGTTTATCAGATTTATCCAAGGAGCTTTATGGACAGCAACGGCGACGGGATTGGAGATTTGGGCGGAATTACACAAAAACTGGATTATTTAAAGGAACTGGGGGTGGATGTGGTCTGGCTGTCGCCGGTTTACCAGTCGCCAAATGATGACAATGGTTATGATATCAGCGATTACCGTGCGATTATGGAGGAGTTTGGTACAATGGAAGATTTTGACCAGATGCTCTCGCAGGCACATAGCAGAGGGATTAAAATTGTCATGGACCTTGTCGTCAACCACACGTCGGACGAGCATGCCTGGTTTGTAGAAAGCCGCAAGTCTACGGATAATCCGTACCGGGATTATTATATCTGGCGCCAGCCTGTGGATGGAAAAGAGCCGAATAACTGGGGTTCTTGTTTTTCCGGTTCAGCCTGGCAGTTTGACGAGCAGACACAGATGTACTACCTGCACCTGTTTTCCAAAAAGCAGCCGGATTTAAACTGGGATAACCGTAACGTGCGGGAAGAAGTATTTGCTATGATGAACTGGTGGCTGGACAAGGGCATTGACGGTTTCCGGATGGATGTGATCAGCCTGATTTCCAAAGACCAGACGTTTCCGGACGGGGAGCCGGGGATCAATGGCTATGCCAGCTTTAATGAAGCGGCCAATGGCCCGCGGGTGCATGAATACCTGCAGGAAATGCGCCGGGAAGTACTGGACGGCCGGGATACGCTGACGGTCGGGGAGTGTTCCGGGGTGACGTTGGAGGAAGCGAAAAAATACGCGCGCAGCGACGGCCGGGAGTTAAATATGGTATTTCAGTTTGAACATATGGATGTGGATGCGGACGGAAGCAACAAATGGTCTGAAAAACGAATGGCGTTAAAGGATCTGAAAACAGTGATGACAAAGTGGCAGAACGGATTGCAGGACATCGCGTGGAACAGCTTGTTTTGGGAAAACCACGACCAGCCGCGTTCGGTATCCCGTTTTGGGGATGATGGGAAGTACTGGGAACAGTCCGCAAAAATGCTGGCGGTCTGCCTGCATATGATGCAGGGGACGCCGTATGTGTACCAGGGGCAGGAACTTGGCATGACCAATGTGCCGTTCGTGGATATCACGCAGTTCCGTGATCTGGACAGTATCAACGCATACCGGGAACTGACGCAGAAAGGGGTATTCACAGAAGAAGAGATGATGCGCAGGCTCCGCTTAAAGAGCAGGGACAACGCGCGCACGCCGTTCCAGTGGGACGACAGTGAACATGCGGGATTTACAACCGGGGAGCCGTGGATTATGGTAAATCCGAATTATAAGCAGATTAACGCGGCAAGCCAGATAAACAGGGAAGATTCCGTATTTTCTTTTTATAAAAAATTGATCAGGCTGCGCAAGGAGCAGGAAGTCATTGTTTATGGAACCTATGAGCTGCTGCTGGCCGAAGACGAGGATTTATACGTGTATACAAGGACGCTTGGAAAGGAACGGCTGCTTGTCGTATGTAATTTTTCGGATCATACAAAAATATTCGCGCTGCCGCAGGGCTGGCATGCAGACCGCTGTACCTGCCTGATCGGCAATTATGCGGATGCAGCGGCGGACAGCAGCATGCCGATCCGGCCATACGAGGCTTTTGTGCTGAAAGAGGTTTCGCAGTCATAAGATTCCAAAGGGCCGGAAAGCTTCTATGGACGCAGCGGACAGACAGAGCAAAACAAAGTGGACAGAGGGGAAAGGACGATGCAGGATCAGACAATGCGCCCAAGAGAACATAAAATTGCCTGCGTCACAGCAGACAGCATCGCCGCGGAGCTGGAAATACAGCCCGGCGATGTTCTGCTGTCTGTGAACGGCGTACAGATTGCGGATGTATTTGATTATCAGTACCAGATCCATGAGGAGTATCTGACGGTAGTCATACGAAAGCAGGATGGAGAAGAATGGGAGCTGGAGATTGAAAAAGAATACGACGAAGATTTGGGGATCGAATTTGAAAGCGGGCTGATGGATGATTACCGGACCTGTTCCAACCATTGTATTTTTTGTTTTATTGACCAGATGCCGCCCGGTATGCGAAAGACGCTGTATGTAAAAGACGATGACGCCAGGCTTTCTTTTTTGCAGGGCAATTATATTACGCTGACGAATATGAAAGACGAAGATATCGAGCGTGTCATCCGGTATAAACTGGCCCCGGTCAACATTTCAGTACAGGCTATGAACCCCGACCTGCGCTGTAAGATGCTTCGCAACCGATTTGCGGGGCAGGCGCTGTCGAAAATGCGGCGGCTGTATGAAGCGGGCATTGAAATGAACGGCCAGATTGTACTCTGTAAAGGGATCAACGACGGGCAGGAACTGGAACGCAGCATCCGGGAACTGACGGCATACATTCCCAAAATGCAGAGCGTATCGGTCGTTCCGGTCGGCCTGACCAGATACCGGGAAGGCCTGTACCCGCTGGAACCGTTTACGCAGGCGGATGCGCGGACAGTGCTGGAAATGATCCATAAATGGCAGGCGTACTGCATGAAACGATGGGGAATCCATTTTGTCCATGCGTCGGACGAATGGTATCTGCTCGCGGATGCGCCGCTGCCGAAAGCGGACAGTTACGACGGTTATGTGCAGTTGGAAAACGGGGTCGGTATGATCCGGCTGTTGCTGGACGAGTTTCGGGAAGCGGTGGAAGCGGCAGAGGTGATGGAAACAGCCGATCAAAAGCCGCTGGTTTATAAGCAGGGCCGGTTGTCGGCAGCGACCGGGCTGCTGGCGGCTCCGCTGCTGCGGAAGCTGGCGGACGAATTTATGCGGCGTTTTCCCGGCCGTGAAATTAAAGTGTTTCCGATCCGGAATGATTTTTTCGGGGAACAGATTACGGTAGCAGGCCTTTTGACCGGACACGACCTGCTGGAACAGCTAAAGGGACAGGACCTCGGGTCGTGCCTGCTTCTGCCATGCAGCCTTTTGCGCAGCGGGGAGGAAGTTTTTTTGGACGATCTGACAGTTACGGAACTGAAAAATGCTTTACAAGTCAAAATAGTTATTGTAAACTCTAACGGTCAGGATTTGTTTGATGCATTTTTCGAAGAATGAGAATAGGAGAGCAAACATGAGTAAACCAATCGTAGCGATTGTCGGGCGTCCGAATGTAGGAAAATCTACGCTGTTTAATGTGCTGGCGGGTTCCCGTATTTCCATCGTACAGGATACGCCGGGGGTTACAAGGGACCGGATCTATGCGGATGTGTCCTGGACTGACCAGGAATTTACGATCATTGATACCGGCGGTATCGAACCAGACAGCCAGGATATTATTTTATCCCAGATGCGGGAGCAGGCGCAGATTGCAATTGATACGGCGGATGTGATCCTTATGCTTACCGATGTACGCCAAGGGTTAGTGGACGCGGACGATAAGGTCGCGGATATGCTGCGCCGTTCCCGCAAACCGGTCGTGCTGGTCGTAAATAAAGTAGATAATTTTGAAAAGTTTATGATGGATGTTTATGAGTTTTACAACCTTGGGCTGGGAGAGCCGATGCCAATATCCGCCGCGTCCAGGCTTGGGATCGGCGATCTGCTGGATCAGGTCATCGGCCTTTTTGCGGACCGCAGCCAGGATGAAGCCGAGGATGAACGGCCGAAAATCGCCATTATCGGGAAACCGAACACCGGAAAATCCTCGCTTGTAAACCGGCTGTGCGGCAAAGACCGTGTAATAGTATCCGATATTGCCGGGACGACGCGCGACGCGATCGACACGCCGGTGCGCCATAACGGGCAGGAATATGTATTGATTGATACGGCGGGGATCCGGCGCAAAAGCAAGGTCAAGGGCGAAATCGAGCGATACAGCATTATCCGTGCGGTAACGGCGGTGGAACGGGCGGATGTCGTCATCCTGATGATCGATGCGACCGAAGGGGTTACGGAACAGGATGCCAAGATCGCGGGCATTGCGCATGACCGCGGCAAGGGCGTGATGATCGCAGTCAATAAATGGGACCTTGTGGAAAAGGACGATAAAACAATCTACCGCCAGAGCGAACGGATCCGTGAAGTGCTTCGTTTTATGTCCTACGCGGAGATCTTATTTATATCCGCAAAGACCGGACAGCGGCTGCACAAGCTGTTTGATGTGATTGATATGGTGATCCAGAACCATTCCATGCGTGTTGCGACCGGAGTTTTAAATGAGATTATGACGGAAGCCGTCGCTATGCAGCAGCCGCCGTATGATAAGGGGAAACGGCTGCGGCTGTATTATATTACGCAGGTTTCCGTAAAGCCGCCTACATTTGTGATTTTTGTCAACTATAAGCAGCTTATGCATTTTTCTTATCTGCGGTATATTGAAAACCGCATCCGGGAGGCGTTTGGATTCCGCGGGACGCCGCTTCGATTTATAATCCGTGAAAGGAGGGAAAGCGGAAAATGACCGCAGCACGTATTATTTCTGTACTGATTGGGTATCTGTTTGGATTGTTTACGGCGGGCTATTTTTATGCGAAGCATGTCCATGTGGATATCCGCCAGATGGGCAGCGGCAATATCGGGACGACCAATACATTCCGCACACTTGGAAAAAAGGCGGGCATCCTTGTGTTTTTAGGAGACGGGTTTAAGGGCGTTTTTGCCGTATTGTTCGTGTGGCTTTTGTTCCGTGAAAAATACCCGCAGGGGATCAAGATTTTGGAAGCATACGCGGGGCTTGGCGCGGTGTTGGGACACAATTTTCCGGTGCATTTAAAATTCAGGGGCGGCAAAGGGATTGCCACGACTTCCGGCATGCTGCTGGCATTCTGCCCGTGGGCGGTTCCGGCCTGTCTGGTGTTGTTTACGCTGAGCGTGTTTGTGAAACGGTATGTGTCCGTCGGATCCCTTCTTGTCTGTCTTGGATTTTTTGTACAGACGATTCTGTTTGGACAAAACGGGATACTTGGCGCGCCGCCGGAAGCGCTTGGCGAGATTTATACCGTTGTAGGGGTGATCTGCCTGCTCGGGGTGGTCAGGCATTCTTCCAATATTAAACGGCTGCTGAGCGGAACGGAAAACAAAGTGTGAATGGAGGAAGTAAGCGATGGCAAAAATAGGTATGATCGGTGCAGGAAGCTGGGGTACGGCCCTTGCTTTTGTATTGGCCAAAAACGGACATGAGGTTATGGTGTGGTCCGCCCTTGCGTCGGAAATCGAGCAGTTGGCGAGACAGCATGAGCATACGGAAAAGCTTCCCGGTGTAACGCTGCCGGAAACGGTACAGTTTACGGCGGATTTGCGGAAAGCCGTCCAGGGTATGGATGCGCTCGTACTTGCGGTGCCGTCTATGTATACCAGGCAGACAGCAAACCAGATGGCGTCCTTTGCGGCGGATGGGCAGCTTGTGATCAGCGTTGCAAAAGGCATCGAGGATGAAACGCTGTTTACGCTTTCTAAGGTGATTAAACAGGAAATCCCGCAGTGCGTAACGGCGGTTTTGTGCGGGCCTTCGCATGCGGAAGAAGTCGGCCGCGGCATGCCGTCCGCGCTGGTTGCAGGAGCGCAGAAAAAAGAAACGGCGGAACAGGTGCAGCATTTGTTTATGAATGAAGCGTTCCGGGTGTATACCAGCCCCGATGTATTGGGCATGGAAATCGGCGCGTCCCTAAAAAATGTCATTGCGCTTGCCGCCGGTATGGCGGACGGGCTTGGATACGGGGATAATACAAAAGCGGCGCTGATTACAAGGGGAATCAATGAAATCAGCAGGCTCGGCCTTGCGATGGGCGCGAAGTATGAGACGTTAAGCGGGCTGACCGGGATCGGGGATCTGATTGTTACCTGCGCCAGCATGCACAGCCGCAACCGCAGGGCAGGGATCCTGATGGGGCAGGGCTATACGATGCGTCAGGCGATGGACGAGGTAAAAATGGTTGTGGAAGGGGTCTATTCCGCAAAGGCGGCGGTCGGGCTTGCCAGAAAATATGACGTGGACCTGCCGATTATCGAACAGGTCAACGCGGCGTTATTTGAAAATAAGCCGGTAAAGGACGCTGTATACGAACTGATGACGCGTGACCGGAAAGCGGAAAATGACGAACTTGCGTGGGAGGCATAAGAAACACAATGGCGGTGATCGATGACGGGCAAACCGGAGAATTTTTAAAACAAACGACAGCGTACGGTATCAACTACAAGCTCGACGGGATTTCACATTTAATGGAACGCATGGGGAATGTACAGGAACAACTGCGCATCATACATGTGGCGGGTACCAATGGAAAAGGATCCGTTTGCGCGATGCTGGCGCGGATTTTAACGGAAGCCGGGTACCGCACGGGTTTGTATCTGTCACCGGCTGTTTTTGCGCCGCAGGAGGTGATACAAATTGACGGCCGTCCCATATCCAAAGAGGATTATACAGCAGCGGTATCCAGCGTACAGCAGGCATGCGCACAGATGCTCGAAGCAGGGCTTCGGCACCCGACGTCGTTTGAAGTGGAAACGGCGGCGGCTTTTTGGTATTTTCACAAAAAGCAGTGCGCGTATGTTGTGCTGGAAGCAGGGCTTGGCGGGGCAATGGATGCGACAAATTTGATTACACATCCACTATGCAGTGTAATTACATCGATCGGCAGGGACCATATGGCAATGCTTGGCGATTCTGTTGAAAAAATCGCGCAGGCGAAAGCCGGGATAATGAAACCGGGCTGTCCGTGCGTATCGTCTGCCCAGAAACCGGAAGTTATGGAAACACTGCGGGCGGCCGCTAAGGATGCGGGCTGTACACTGCGGGCCGCGGATCCGGCCTTGCTATCTGCCTATACGTATGATGGGCGGCACAGCATGCTGGAAATTCCGGATACTGGTGATGGGAAAACGCTGCGGTGTCCGTTGACCGGAGCTTGCCAAAAAGATAATATTACGTGTGTGCTGGAAACGGTCCGCCTGCTGCAAGAGCAGGGGATTGGGATTTCAAAGCAGGCGGTAAGACGCGGCCTGGAGCGGGTTTCTTTGCCGGGCCGTATGGAACAAATCGCGCGCCAGCCTGATTTTTATATCGACGGCGCGCACAATGAAGCAGCCGCGTACTGCCTGCGCGAGACGGTTCGGAATTGTTTTGCGGGCCGCAGGCTTGTCTATATCATTGGGGTATTTGCGGATAAAGAATATGAGAAAGTACTGGAACTGACCCTGCCGTATGCGGCGCGGGTATTTACCGTGACGCCGGACCATCCGCGCGCACTGGATGGACAGGCGCTTGCCAAAAAGGCCGGACGGTTTCATCCGGCGGTTACTTATGCGGCGCGCATACCGCAGGCAGCGGCATGCGCGGCAAAAGCGGCCGGGGCAGACGGCGTGGTGCTTGCTTTTGGGTCGTTTTCTTATTTAGGGGAATTAAGACAGGCGGTGAGGGACGGAATATGGTAAATGAAAATCAGCCAAAGGACAGGGAGCCGATGGATGGACAGACCTTTGACGAACAAAAAATCATGGAAGGCGTGCGCCTGCTGCTGGAAGGGATCGGGGAAGACCCGACCCGCGAAGGGCTTGTGGAGACGCCCCGGCGGATCGCCAGAATGTACCGGGAGATTTACGGCGGAATGGTGCAGCAGGCGTCCGATCCTTTAGCAAAAACGTTTCAAACGGATAATACCGACATGGTTTTGGAACGGGATATTACATTTTATTCTACCTGTGAGCACCATTTGCTGCCGTTTTATGGAAAGGCGCATGTGGCGTATATCCCGGACGGAAAGGTCGCGGGATTAAGCAAGCTGGCACGTACGGTGTCGATCTACGCGCGCAGGCTGCAGCTTCAGGAGCGCATGACCGTGCAGATTGCGGACGCGTTGATGACATATCTCAGGCCGAAAGGGGCGATGGTAATGCTGGAAGCGGAGCATATGTGCATGACCATGCGGGGCGTACGTCAGCCGGGCAGTACAACCGTTACGTTTGCGGTGCGGGGGGTATTTGCGGATCAAGAAGCGCTGCAGGACCGTTTTTTCCAGATGGTTCAAAAATAGCCGGTATAAGAACAAATGATACGAATCATTAACGGCTGTGCACCGGCAAAACCGGATCGTATGATCGTTAGAGCAGCCAGTCCATGAGAAGGCCAAAGAGAGGATCAGCAAAGAGGAAAGCAAAACCATGATGAAAATAGGGACACATGAATTTGACCTGCATCACAAAACGTATCTGATGGGTATTTTGAATATCACGCCGGATTCGTTTTCTGACGGCGGAAAATGGCTTACGACGGATGCGGCGGTGCACCATGTCGGGGAAATGATCCGCGACGGTGCCGATGTCATAGATATCGGCGGTGAATCGACCAGGCCGGGGCATACGCAAATAGCAGAAGAGGAAGAAATAAGCAGGATCCTCCCGGTGCTTACGAAAATAAAAGAAACGTATGACATACCGGTGTCCGTGGACACTTATAAAAGCAGGGTGGCAAAAGCGGCCATCGATGTGGGGGCCGATTTGATCAATGATATCTGGGGGTTAAAGTATGATGCGGATATGGCAAAGGTGATTGCGCAGGCCGGGGTTTTCTGCTGTCTGATGCATAACCGCACGGATATGCGGTACGGCAATTTTTTGCGGGATATGACCGCGGACCTGAAAGAAACCGTACAGATTGCGCAGAAAGCGGGCATCCGAAACGATCGGATCCTGCTTGATCCAGGCATTGGATTTGCCAAAACATACGAGAACAATTTAGAAGCAATTCGAAACCTTGATCAGCTTCACGCGCTTGGCTACCCGCTGCTGCTTGGGACATCCCGCAAATCCGTAATCGGAACCGCACTTGACCTGCCGGTTACGGAACGCGTAGAGGGGACGCTGGTGACGACGGTATTTGCAGTGCTTGCACGGTGTGCGTTTGTCAGGGTGCATGATGTAAAGGAAAATGCAAGGGCGGTGCGTATGGCAGAGGAAATTTTGTACCAGCGGATGTAAAGACATGTATAAAAGGTACGATTTTGCGAAAGCAGATCGGCGCGAGCTGCATGTTTTCGGTTAATACGGTGTGACAGCCGATCGATTTTACAAGGGGAGAATATTATGGATCAGATTATTATTCAGGATTTGAGTATTTATGCGAAACACGGCGTATATACGGAAGAAAATATTTTGGGACAACAGTTTCTTGTATCGGTCTACATGGATCTGGATTTGTTACGGGCAGGGCAGGCGGACGATCTGTCTCGCACGATTGATTACGGCGCAGTCTGTCATTTTATTACCAGATATATGCAGGAACATACGTACAAGCTGGTAGAATCTGCGGCGGAGCATCTTGCGCAGGAACTGTTAATGCAGTATGCACAGGTAAATCGCATCCGGATCAAGGTAAAGAAGCCGTGGGCGCCGATTGGCCTGCCCATTAAAAACGTCTGTGTCAGTGTCGACCGCGCCCGTCACAATGCCTACCTGTCCCTTGGTTCGAATATGGGCGACCGGATGGCCTATATCCGCCAGGGGATCCAGGAGCTGGACGCGCTTTCCTCTTGTAAGGTATGCGAACAGTCACAGGTGATAGAGACAGAGCCGTATGGGGATGTGGAACAAGGCCCGTTTTTAAACTGTGCCGTTCACATCGAAACGATTTTAAATTCGCAGCAGTTGTTGGAAGAGCTGCATAGTATTGAAGCGCATGCGGGGAGAACACGGGATATTCATTGGGGCCCGCGCACGCTGGATTTGGATATCCTGTTTTATGATTCACAAATCGTGCATACACCGCAGCTTACAATCCCGCATCCGGATCTGCATAACCGGATGTTTGTATTAAAGCCGCTGCATGAGATTGCACCGTGGTATTTCCATCCGCTTTTGCAAAAGACGGTTGGGCAGATGTATGAAAGCCTGGTACAAAAAGATGTCTGACGGTCAAAAACGGCAAAGAAACCTGGCGGCAAATCCGCAGAAAGCACAGACGGCAGATCCGCGGACAGCACCGGTCAAAAAATTTCCGGACGTACAGGCGCTTTTGCATGCAGCGGTCCCTGCGCTTTTGTATACAGCCCTTTCGAACGCCGTGTACAGCCTGCTTAGATCGGTACAGCCTAAGATGTCGGGCATTTTGCCGCAGGGGATCGCTCTGGCGGTGTGTCTTGCGTACTTTGTCTGGCGCGCCGTACAGGAAAGCGTTTTTTATACGGCAGGTCAGACAAAGGGCATTTACCGTTATCCTGCCGCGTTTTGTTATACGGCATCCGTTGTTTTGTGCGGCATTGCCTGCAATTACCTGATTTATTTTACAGGTTTGAAAACGGTATCACAGGGATATCGGCACGTTTCTGAGATTTTTTACGGGAATGGTCTTTGGCTGGAAATCTGCGTGCTGTGCGTGCTTGGCCCTGCGGCGGAAGAACTTGTTTACCGCGGATTTGTATTGCGGCGTCTGCGGGCAGAGACAAGTGACCATGTGGCTGTCCTGCTGTCCGCTCTGCTGTTTGGATTCTTTCATTTGAACCTGGTGCAGGGGGTGTATGGATTTGTGCTTGGCCTGCTGTTAGCCGTGATTGTATGTAAAACAGGCAGCATTGCGACAGCCGCGGCCGCGCATATGGCATCCAACCTGACCTCGGTGCTTTGGACGGAAACAGAATTACTGAAATTTCTAAACCAGCAGGGAAAGGGAATCGCTGCAGCGGCGGTGTTCTGCCTGCTGCTGACCGGGATTTTTGCCGGATATGGGAACCGGATGGTGAGCAGGGACGGAAAAAGAAAAACCGGAAAAGCAAATTAGGATATCACCTGATCAGATAATAAGCGCAGTGTAAAGAAACAGCGGTAAAATAAAAGTGTAAAGTCTTGGCATTTCAATAGGCTTTACACTCTGGTCTGTAATAGGTTGTTTCCGTTTGTTTTAGATGTATGATTATTTTGCAACTGGGATCATATTATTTATTTTTAATATTTCTGTAATCGTACGCACATCTTCTTGTAATTTTTTCATGTCGTGGCTTAAATGGTAATGGTTATAGTTCATGGTCACTTCAATGCCTTTTAGCTTTTCTGCTATATGTTCCTGGTTGAATTTGAGTGTATCGAGCCGATCATCCATTTTATCAAGGCGGTTGTCCATGTTGTCAAGGCGGCTGTCCATTTTATCAAGGCGGTTGTCCAATTGAATGAAACGATCATCCATTTTATCAA
>CAJUIH010000087.1:0-1893 GCA_910586045.1 uncultured Eubacterium sp. | reverse complement strand
TCCATTTTATCAAGGCGGTTGTCCAATTGAATGAAACGATCATCCATTTTATCAAGACGGCTGTCCATGTTGTCAAGGCGGTCGTCTAATTGTTTAAAATGATCATCCATTTTATCGAGCCGATGATTAATAGGATGTAAAAGATCATCAAGTTTTTTATCCATCATATCTGATATAGCGCATAATAATTCGTTATCTGTCATTGTATCACTCTCCCTTTAGAAGTGTTAACGGTTGTTGGTAGTATACCACATCCAGAGTATAAAGTCTATTGAATTGTCAAGGTGCTTTGCTGCTGTTTGGAAGCTTGGATCATAAGGAAATTTCTGTGTTCGATGAATTGGCATGTCGTAATGAATGCGAATGATTGGAACAAAATGAAAATGATGAAATGAGATAGCGTGTATATTTGCACTTCCGCGTTTTTTATTTTTCTTAGTGTCTAATATAGCATATCTGTGGGACTAAAAGCAAGAAGTATTTCATTTTATGATGCAATTCCATGCATGATTTGTAACAACATCTCTGAACCATTACCATGATTTTGTTTTATAAAAAGTAATATTTTGCATCAAACATAAAGTGATAATTGACACAGTCAAAATAGTAAAGTAAAATTAAATTAGCTAATTTTATAACAAAAAAATTAAATTAATAAGAAAACTAAATAAAAAAACAAAGTATTTTAGCGGTAAATCAGCGGTTTTGCGGAAAGGGGGGGGGTAATTGCAGAGAGTCAGATTGATCGACATTGCCCAAAAGCTCGATGTCAGTACGGTAACTGTACACAATGCGCTGTGCGGAAGAAAAGGCGTCAGTAACCAGATGCGGGAGCGGATTATACAAACGGCAAAGGAAATGGGATATGAGTCCAATACGGTTTCCAAAAAGAAAAAGGAAGTAGCACAAGCCTGGAAAATCAGTGTATTGATTGCGGAAAACTATCTGGCGCAGTATGCGACTTATTACTGGAAAATGTATCAGGAGCTTGCGCTGATGGCAACGCAACGGCACTGTTATACAATGATCGAGGTATTGAAACAGGAAACGCAGATGCATACGATGGAGCTTCCAAAAGCCCTGCGGGAAGAGCATGTAGACGGTATCATTGTCATCGGTGAGATTACGATGCGCTATATCAAAAAACTGCAGGAACATGCCGGGGTTCCGGTAGTATTCCTGGATTTTTATGACAGCCGGATCGCAAGAGACTGTGTGATTGCGGATAATTATTATGGAATGTACCAGATGACGGAGCTTTTATTTGAACAGGGAATCGAAAAGCTTGCTTTTGTCGGTTCTATTTATGCGACGGGCAGTATTATGGACCGATATTTTGGATTTATGAAAGCAATGACCAGGCATCACAAAAATCTTCCGCCGGAGTGGCTGATCGAAGACCGGGATGCTATGGGGCGGATTGATGTTGCACTGCCAAAACGCATGCCGCAAGCCTTTGTCTGCAACTGCGATCTGACGGCGGGTGTACTGATCGCAAAGCTGGAGGCGCAAGGATACCGGGTGCCGCAGGATGTGTCCGTGATCGGTTTTGACAATTTTGTTCCGCCCGGATTTATAGACGCGAAAGTTACGACTTATGAAGTAAGTATGAAGTCGATGACAAAAGCTGCTCTGGATAAATTAATCAAACAACTGCGGACACCGGGACACGGCTGTTTGCTGGATATTATTACTGGGCAGGTGCGTTGGAAGAACAGTATAAAAATAAAATAACAAATCATGCGGTTATTTCTGAACAGTTCTTAAAGAACTGCTCGGAAATAACTTTTTATATTGCCTGTCTTTTTCTCCGATCGCGTTGTTGTTATTTCTCAACAGTTTCCAAAGTGCTGCTTTCAGAAGATTTGAAACACGTTCGATCAGCAATGTTAA
>CAJUIH010000086.1 GCA_910586045.1 uncultured Eubacterium sp. | reverse complement strand
TGATCTGAACTGTTACGCATAGAAAGGAAGACCATAATCGAGAAACGGCAAAGCACTATCATTTTGTTTGCCTATATGCTATAATACCAAATAACATTGCCGCTTTTAAAAAATTCATGTTGCGAAACTCTCTATTACCGCATAGAAAGGACCCTGTATGAACATAGGTTTTGCGGGGGCAGGCCGTGTCGGCTGCTCCCTTGGAAAATATCTAAAAGAAGCCGGCCTGTCCCTCGCCGGATATTATGACAGCTCCCTGGAGGCGGCCGAAAGCGCCGCTTCGTTTACCGCGTCCAAGTGTTTTGGCCCGTTAAAAGATCTGGCCGCGGAAAGCGACCTGCTGTTTCTGACCACTCCGGACGGCGTCATCCTGTCTGTCTGGGATGAACTGCGGCGGTATCCGCTAAACGGCAAAATCATCTGCCACTGCAGCGGCGCCCTGCCGTCTGCTTCCCTTGTTGGAATCGAGGAAACCGGAGCCTCCTGCTGTTCCTTTCATCCTATGCTGCCGTTCAGCCATCGGTTTTCGTCCTATCAGCAGCTTACCCATGCTTTTTTTACAATTGAGGGCCAGGATCCCGCTGTAGCTGCCGTTTCCGACTTGTTTACAAAGCTCGGGAACACGGTCTGCAAAATCTCCGGTACATGCAAACCAAAATACCATGCAGCCGCAAGTATATTGAGCAACCAGGTAACAGCCGTACTTGATACCGGATACCGCCTGCTGCAAGACTGCGGCTTTACGAGGGAGGAGGCTGTCTTCGCATCCAAAGAACTGGTGCGGCAAAATATAGAAAATATTATGCAAAATGACTGCATCCAGGCATTAACCGGGCCAATCGAACGCAACGATATCGAAACTGTACAAAAACATCTGGACTGCCTGTGCGCGCAGGACCGGCATATGTATCAAGTACTTGGATTAAAATTAGTAAGGATTGCGGAACAAAAAAATCCGGAAAAAGATTACGGAAAACTGGAGAAATTGCTCGAAACGATTCTTTAGCAAGATACTTCTACCCTGCTGCTGACCCCGTTTTGCCCCCGGCATTTCGTCACAACGATTTTTTGCTCAATCTGCTCTTTTAACTCCGACACATGGGAAATAATCCCTACCAGGCGGTTGCCCTCCGTAAGCCGCGCCAGCGCCTTGACCGCCTGGCTCAATGCATCTTCATCCAGGGATCCAAACCCCTCGTCGACAAACATGGAATCCATCTGGATCCCGCCGGCATAGGACTGGATTTCATCCGACAGGCCAAGCGCCAAAGAAAGAGCCGCTTCAAAAGATTCCCCGCCGGACAATGTTTTGACACTCCGTTCGGTGGCATTGTAGTGGTCGATTACGCTTAATTCCAGTCCCGCTTTTCCTTTCAGGCTGCCTGGATCTTCCGCCCGCTTTAGTTCATACTGCCCGCTGCTCATAGTAAGCAGGCGCAGGTTGGCACGTCTTAAAATACGGTCAAAATAGGCCATTTGGATATAGGTTTCCAGTTCTATTTTCGGCTTGCCGCTTAACGTACCGTTCGCCGTATCCGCGAGCGCTTTCATCCAAATATATTTCTTTTCTACCAACGCAATATCTTCCTGCTTTGCCTGCACCTTCTTTAAAATATTTTTATTGGTCTCATAAGCCATATGCCTGCGGTCACGTACCGCATGCAGTTCCTTTTTTTCCCGCTGCCAGTCTGTTCTTCTCGCAAGGACCTCCGCTTCGCTGACGGTTCCGGCTTCCCCCGCGTCCTCGATCTGGCTTTTCAATGTCTCGGCTGTTGCCGCCAAACGTTCCTCCTGTGTCCTGCAGGCGGTATACTGCTGCTGTGCATCCGCCAAGGCGTTTTCCAATTCCGCTTTCCGGTTCCCCAGCAAACGGATTTTTTCTTCTGCTTCTTCTTTTTGTTCCAGCCCCAATTGTTCTTTTAATTCCGCAATTTTTTGTTCCCGCGCACTGCATTCGGCTTTCTTTTCCGCCAGCAGAATTTCTGATTTTTGCATTTGAAGCCCAAGCTTTTGCACCTGCTGGCGCACCTGCGGAATCTTCTGCTCCAGTTCCTGCTTCTTTTGTAATTTTTCCTGGTTTTCTTTTATCTGTGCCCGCAGCGCCGCGATTGTCCCCTCCAATTCCGTTTGTGAGCGCATAGCAAGCGCCTGCAATGCTTCTTCGGATCGACCGGCTTCCAGCAGGTCCTGTTCACTGCGCCCCGGCAGGCATCCCCGGAGGCTTTCCAAAAGCTGCGCCGCTTTTTCACCTCTTAGGCCACGAATCCCTTCCTGCTGCTTTTCCAGATCGGCCAGCCGCTCCCGGCTCGCAGTAAGTAATTCCTGTTTTTGCTGTTTCTGCTGTTCGAGATATTCCCGTTTTTTCATGTCATCGGAAACCTTTTTCATATGTACGGACAGTTGATTCCAACTGTCCTGCACCGCATCGAGCATACCATCGAACAAACCGCATAGCAACGTGTCCTCTCCGTTCTGCGCCTGATCCCCCGCATTCCATGCTTCTATGGGTTTCGGCTGTTGTTGCCCATCCAACCGATCTGGCTGCACCCGCTTTTCCCAATAATCCAAATGCCGCAAAGCCGCCGCAACGGTCTGCTCCGCTTTTCTCATTTCCTTTGCAGTCTGTACGTCCAGCGTCTGTACCTGCCCGCAAAGCTGCGCTTTTTGCTCCTGCTGCCCAGTAATTTGCTGCCGCAGCTTTTGCTTGGCCGCTTCCCCCTCTTTTGCTTCCTGTTCCAGCATTTGTAACTGCCCGCGGTCCTGCTGTGCCTGCCGTAGCTGCGCCCTGCACTGTTCCAGATTTTGTTCCAGGTATCTTTGTATTTCTTCGATACTGCCGCCGGCTGTTTTTGGAACGCGCAGTCCTGCTGCCATACTTTCCCACTGCCTCGTTTTTTCTTCTAATTTGCCAAGAGCCGCCGCATAATCCTGGTTTTTTTTCTGCAGCAGGCGATTGCTTTTTTTATAGTCCGCTTGCGCGGCTTGCAAGCAGGACTCCAATTCGGCCTTTCTGATTTTTTCTTTTTCCGCTTCTTGGACTGCCCGGGTTAATTCTTTTTCTTTTGCTTTCCCCTCTTTTTTATCGTTTGCAAGCCTGATTTTTAATGGTTCCGGCAGCTTTGCCGCAAAGTCCTCCTGCGGCCCAAATAGTTTTTCGGCCGTTTCGGCAACGGTTTGCTCCTGTTCTAAAAGACGCTGCGCCATATGGCCCGCCTGCATGCTGCACTGCTGCGCTTTTTCCTGCACTTGCGCAAAATGTGCTTTCTCCTGTTCCAGCTCTTCTTTTTCCGGTACGGCGTCCGGCATCCGCGCCGGAGACGGGTGCTGTTTGGAACCGCATACCGGACAGCATACGCCGTCCTTTAAGCCGCTTGCAAGAATCCCGGCCTGCGCATCCAAAAAAAGCTGTTCCTTTTTCCGGCAGCAAGCCCCGGCTTCCTCTTTTTCCCTAGCTGCCTTACGATACGCGTCCTGCGCAAAAAGCAGCTTCTCCTGCCATTTTTCCCATCCGGCAATCTGTTTTGCCAGATCCTTTTGCATGCGCATGCGCGCTTCCAGTTCTTGTTTTTCCTGTTCCAGCTTCCATCGCTTTGCCTGTGTATCCCCCAGGCTGTCTATTTCTGCTTTCCATTGTTCCTGCTGCTTTTGCAGTGTTTCCTCCTGGATCTGTGCCTGCTCACAGTCTTTTTTGCATCGTTCTGCCTCCTCCTGTAACCCCGCCAGGCTTTCCGCCTGTTCCAAAAACACCGCTAATTTTTCTTCTTCCTGATTTGTTTTATGGATCCACTGCATTTCTGTCTCTTTTGCGTTTTTTAACTGTTCCAGTTTTACGGCACGCTGTGCCGCTTCCTTATCACAGGCCTGCTCTCTGACAAGTAATTCCTGGATCGTATCAGACCGCTGATCGATTCGTTCCTGCAGTTTTGCCCGTTCCGTTTTCCCCTGCCCTAACAGTTCCGCCTGCTCCTGCAGCTTCTTTTGGAGTTCCTGCGCTTCCTGAAAAATCCGATCACGGTCTGCCAGTTCTTCTGCCTGCGTCTGTATCGTTACAATCTGCCGCTCCATCTCCGCTTCATTTTTCTGTTCCGTTTCCATCCGCAGTTGTACTTCCTGCTGGCGGGCCGCTTCCTGTTTCAGCCGTTCCCGCTGCTGGCGCAGCAGATCCCTATGCTGCTTGGCGGCGCTTTGCTGCTGCAGCAGCCGTTGTTTTTCTTCTCCCGTAAAAGCAAGCTGGTCCAAACACGCCGTATCCGCCTGCAGTGTTTGTTCCTGTTCTTCCTTTTGCTTTTTCCGCTTTTTTTGCCTTTCCAGTTCTTCTTCTAGCAATCGTCCATCGGCCTTTTGCATCTCTTTTTCCTGCCGCAGCCTGTCAAACAACCGCAGATGATCCTGCTGTTCTTTGATCTGAAGAGTCAGTGCTCCGCATTCGGCCGCATCCTCCTGCGCTTTGCGCAAACGCGCCTGCGCCTGTTCCAATGCCGGCTCTGCGGCTTTTCTTTGTTCCGTATTTTCCCGGAGTTTTTCCCGCTGTTCATTTATTTTATGGATATTTCCGATCAACTGATCTTCCTTTTGTATCTGCCGGTCCAAATCCTCTATTTTTTGATTCAGTCCTTTTTCCGCTTCTTTCTCTTCCCGGCACAACTGTTCTAACAGCATCAGCCCTTCCGCGATGCGGCCCTCAAATTTTTCTTTTTGCAGCGCCCGGATCTGTACGGCCAAAGAAGTATCCGTCTGACAGAGAATCCCGTCCATATATTGATTGATACTGCGCTTTAATTCCTCATATGCCTTTCCCTGTACCTTTACCGCCGCCTTTAACTGCTCCTGCAGTCTCTGGTAAATGCCTGTCTTAAAAATCTGGCGAAAGATCCCGCTGCGTTCCTCGGTTCCTGCCAAAAGCAGCTTTTGAAAGTCCCCCTGCGCAATCATGGCAATCTGCGTAAACTGCCTGCGGTCCAGGCCTATCAGTTCCGTAACCGCTTTCGTTACTTCTTTCGCCTTTGTGACCGGCTCCCGCTCATCCGGAAACACCAATTCGGCTTCGGCTTTCTGCATCGTATACCCGCTTCCCCGGCCCTTTGGACGCAAATATTCCGGATTCCGTTTTACCTGGTAGCGTTTGCCGCGATACATAAATACAAAGGACACATAGGTAGGCACATCTTCCCCGGCATATTTACTGCGGAACATTTCCGCCCTGCGTACATCGCCGCTTGCTTCCCCGTACAAGGCAAACGCAATCGCGTCAAAAATCGTTGTCTTTCCCGCTCCGGTATCCCCGGTAATCAGAACCAGCCCGTGTCCGCCCAAACGTTCAAAATCAATCTCCTCTTTTCCCGCATAAGGCCCAAAGGCACTGATTGTAAGTTTTACTGGCTTCATATGTTTTCTCCTAAGGTTTTATTGCAGCTATCCGGCCTTGTTTAAAAAACGGCCACATCCGTCGCCGGTTATTTACATCCGGTTTCTAATAAATGCCGGATAAAATCTTTTTGTTCTTCCCCCATCGGCTGGTTATTTTGGATTTCATAAAACTCCTCGAATAATTCAAGCTCTGATTTTTGCTCCATATCTTCGATACTTTCCACCAGACGGTTTTGCTGCGTCCGGCTGTTATCATACACAAGGCGCATCAGATTCGGATAAATCACCCGCAGCTTTTGGATCCCGTCCGGAATATCTTCCTCATCCGTCAGCGTAACCTGCAGGTAATCTTGGGTATCCGTATCCTGATAAAATGAACGGGCCGTAACCTCCAGATAAGTTCCGCGGATTTTGCGCAGGTCATGAAGCGGTTTTAACGCAACCGCAGAAAGCAGGATCTCTCCTTTGCCTCTGCATTCCACGACCGTAACCGACTTTTCCTGCTCCGCTTCCGAAAAGGAATATTTCAGCGGCGTACCGCAGTAACGCACTGTTTCCCGTTCCATCTGCTGCGGACTGTGGATATGGCCAAGCGCTACATAATCAAACGCGTCAAAAACCTCTGCATCCACATTGTCCAGCCCGCCCACCGATACTTCTTCCGAATCACAACGTCCGGCGCCCGTCACAAACTGATGGGCAACCAGCAGGCTGCGTTTCGCGGGATCGACGCCCATACGCTCCACAACCGTTTTTACCGCGTCGTGATAACTTTCCGGCAACGCGTCATCCGCCGGATCCGTTTCTTTTTCCAGGACACGCCGTACCGCCGCAGGCTTTAAAAACGGCATCAGATAAAGATCCAGTTCCCCATACGCGTCGGTCAGCGTAATTTTGCGTATGGATCCATCATATACCAAAGACACATATACTTCCCTGCTGCTCATAAGCTGTGCGCCAAATGCAATCCGTTCCGCACAGTCATGGTTGCCGCTGACTGCAAATACCCGGATCCCGCGGTCTGCAAGCTGTGTTAAAAACCAGTCGAATACTTGCACCGCTTCCGCCGACGGCACCGCCTTATCATAAATGTCCCCGGCAATCAGCACGCCGTCCGCCTGCTGTGCGTCGGCGATATCCAAAATCTGGGCCAAAATATATTTTTGGTCTTCTATCATAGAAAATTCATGTACGCGTTTTCCGATATGCAGGTCTGAAATATGCAGAAATTTCATAGCCATTTCCTTTCCGTATACTAAAAAATAGGAACTATATGTAAATAACCTGTGCTCCATGCCATACAAGCAAGCGATATCACAAGTTATTTCATTATAGTTCCCATAGTGTCATTTGTAAATACTTATTCATTTGCCCCGTTTTTTTGTCACCGGAATCCAGACTTCATACTTGGCATTTTGCGGATCCGGATTCAGATAAACTTCCAGGTCCGGCGCATCCGCATATTCATATCCGGAAGCCGGAAGCCACTCCGTCACAATACGCTGTTCGAGTTCCTGAATAGACTGGTTCGTTCCGGTTCCTGGAAAAACGGCCCATGTCGCCGCAGGCACCACATATTCTTCCATTCCCTCTGCCTGCTTTGCGGTGGAAACCGCTATATAATACCGCCATGGCTCTTCCCCGTTGCATCTGCTGACCCCCAGCACCCCCATTGGCTCTTGATCCATCATCTTGATCAGCTTTTCCAATGTGCCGTCCGCAGAAACCTCCTGCCATTTGGACGGAATCACCGCAAAATTCTTTTCGATTTCTTTTTCCAGCGGCACGGATACACCAACAATACGAAATGCGTCTTTTGTTTCAATCCGATAATTCATTTCTTCCACTCCTTTGACTGTGATTTTAAAAGTAATCGGCGGAAAGGACTTGACCGATACACCGCCTGCTTTTGCTACAGACGGCGCAAACCCGTGAATCGACTGAAATGCCCTGTTAAACGCGGTTGGAGACTGGTACCCATATTTCGCTGCCACATCAATAATTTTTACATCATCCCCCTGCAGGTCCACAGCGGCCAGTGACATTTTTCTCCTGCGGATATATTCGGACAACGGCATACCGGCCATATAAGAAAACATTCTTTGAAAATGATACGCCGAACAGCAGGCAATCCGCGCAAGCTGCCCATAATCGATCTCTCCCGTAAGATTTTCTTCGATATAGACGATCGCCCTGTTCAGCCTTTCTATCCATTCCATTCTTCCATTCACTCCTTTCGCACACAATCATCGTAGCATGTACCGTTACAAAAATCCTCTCTTTCTGTGCACAAAAAAGAGAGCCTTCCGTGAAACAAAATATCCCGCGTGCGATGCATTTACCGCAGCAAAGCTTCCTCCCACTGCACTTGCTGAAATCCTACCAGGATATTCGTATCGTCGATCACGAGCGGCCGCTTTACAAGCATGCCATTTGACGCAAGCATTTTTAACTGTTCTTCCTCATCCAGATCCGGCAGCTTGTCCTTTAACTGCATTTCCCTATACACCTTTCCGCTTGTATTAAAAAACTTCTTTAACGGCAGGCCGCTTTTTTCATACCATTGTTTTAATTCCTCAAGAGACGGATTGTCATCTACGATATGGCGGTCCGTATACGCAATATGATTTGCTTCCAGCCACTTTTTTGCCTTTTGGCAGGTAGAACATTTCGGGTATTGCAACAATAACATCATTTTCTCCTTATTTTTTCCATTTTTCTTACAAATTTTACAGCCAGCGCAGACGGTTTTTCAGCGCTATTTTCTGATCTCCCCTGCGCATAATTCCCACTTCATAACAGTCATGGAACCGGCTGATCTGGCGGATCACCTGCTCTTTTGCTTCCTGCGGCGTTACTACAATCAAACCAACCCCGCAATTAAAAGTACGCAGCATTTCTTCGTCATTGATATTTCCGCAATTGCGGATATACGCAAACAACGGCAGTGTTTTGATTTTTGCCAAATCAATTTCCGCGCAGAAGCCATCCGGGACGATCCTGCACAGGTTCCCTTCGATCCCGCCGCCCGTAATATGGGCCATTCCATGTACAAGATTTTTATCAAACAGTCCTTTGATGGATGGATAATAAGCCGTGTGCGGCTTCATAACTTGCTCGATAAATGTAAGCCCGTCTATTTTATCCAGCTTAATCTGCGGCATTTTATCCATCAGCAGACGGACCAGTGAATATCCGTTTGTATGCAGGCCATTCGAAGCTGCCGCTAAAACGGCGTCCCCTTGCGCAATCGCGGAACCGTCAATCACCCGGTCCTTTTCCACAACACCGGCAATGCTGGAAGTAAGCACATAAACACCAGGCTCCATTACCAGCGGCTGGATGGACGTTTCCCCTCCTACCAAAGAGCATTCATTCTGCCTGCAGGCCTCGGAAAGGCTCTTGACCAACGTACGGATCGTATCCTTTTGCGCTTGCGCGCATACAATGGTATCTAACACCGCCAAAGGCCTGGCTCCCATAACCGCGATATCATTTACCAGATGATTTATCATATCATAACAAATAGACTCTGTATACCCATATTCCATCGCAAGTTTTTGTTTGGAACCAGGTTCTTCTGCTTTCAGCACCAAAACCGGATGCTTCATATTCGGAAAATGAAAATCATACAAAGAGGCAAACGGCCCAAGTCCATTTAACACACGATGGTCACTTCCGCCCAAATGCTGCGCCATTTCTTTCTTAATCGTATCGGTATAGGCAATATCAATGCCCGCCTTGCTGTAAGATAAACCGTCCGCGTCTTTTTCACTGCCGTCCAAAATTTCATCTACCGAAACATGCAGCACCGTCGCGAGGTTCTTTAAAAGCTCAATATTGGGATACGTCGTCCCATTTTCCCATTTCGAGATTGCCTGAAAAGAAACATCCAACTGCTCCGCAAGCTGCTGCTGTGTGTACCCAAGCGCTTTGCGCTTGTCCATAATAAAATTGCCAATTTTTATACTGTTAAGCATACCCATTTTCTCCGTTTTCATTTTATACTCCTGCACACTAAAATTTTCCAAATAACCCCTTACGAGCGCTGTTATCCTGCATCATATGGTAAACTTTACCGCTCATAAGTATAGCATAGCCTACGTTTCCATACCTGGTCAATAACCGGAAGCGGGAGTTTTTTGTTAAATTCAACCGGACGTTGAGTTTTTAGAAACCGCACATTTTCATTGACTTTTCCCGCCGCCCCAGCTATAATATGTATATTACATTTGTAAGATTAAAGGAGGACATAACATGAAAAAGCAGCCTCTGCCGCAGATTTCTGAAGCAGAATATGAAGTAATGAAATTCATATGGAAACACGCGCCCGTGGATACCAATGAGATCACAAACCAATTAACCAAAACGACCCAATGGAGCCCGAAAACTATACAGACATTAATCCGCCGTCTGACAGCAAAAGGAGCACTCTCTTACGAAAAGGAAAGCCGTGTATTCGTTTATACGCCTCTAATCAGCGAAAAGGACTATATCGGCCAAAAAAGCCATTCGTTTCTCAAACGCTATTTTAATGGGGATCTGACTGCCATGCTTTCCGCCTATATGGAAGACGCGAAGCTTTCCGAATCCGAAATAGACTCCCTGCGCGCAATGCTGACGCATCATACAAAAACCGGGAGGGATTAATATGGCAGAATTTGGCATCCGCTTCTTTTTATGCAATATTTTGATTTGTGTGGCAACCGGCATACTGCTTGCGGTAAAATACGCGCTGCGCCGCCACCTGACCAGCCGCGCGCAGTTTTCTTTGTGGTTTCCGCTGCTTGCGGTCCTGGCCGTTCCTTTTTTGCCGTTCCTCCCAGCCCGTTTACCTCAAATGCCCCTATGGCTTGACCAATTAACATCCGCTGTTTCGCCAAGCCTGCCCGCCGCGGCCGGCAAAACAGCATCCGGCACATCCGCCGCGGCAGAACAGATTTACGACTTTGCCCTATCCGTCAGCGGCAAAACGCCCGCCGCAATTGGCCTTGCGCTGTTTTGGATCTGGCTGTGCGGTGTCCTGGCCCTGCTTTTTGGCTCCGTCCAATCCGCATTCCGCTTCCATGCTTTAAAAAAATCCGCGCTTCCTTTGCAGAATAACCATGTCCGCCTGCTGTACCGCAACTGTTTACGTGAACTGCACATAAAAAGAAATCTCCCGATTTACAGTACTGCTTTTTTAAAATCCCCGATTATTACCGGATTATGCAGGCCATGTATTTATCTGCCCATCCACCTGCTGTCAGATTTGCATACAAACACAGAAGCCAGCCATTTCCATACCACAGACCTGCGGTATATGCTGCTGCATGAATTGCAGCATTACAAGCGAAAAGACGCCCTGACAGGCTGTCTGATACATCTGGCCGGCATTCTGTACTGGTACAATCCCCTGCTGCGGTATGCACGGAACGAAATGCGCAGTGACCGGGAAATTGCCTGCGACGCTTCGGTTCTGGAACTGCTGGACGAAAATGAATACGAAGCTTACGGGCATACATTGCTAAATTTCGCAGAAAAAATTTCGCATGCGTCATTTCCTTTTTCCGCCGGAATCAGCAGCACCAAAAAACAGATGCGCAAACGGATCCTCCATATTTCCTCTTATCAAAAACCGTCCGTCCGGCAAAAAATAAAAGGCTGCGCCGTTTGGAGCCTGCTTGCCATCGTACTCATCGGGCTTTCCCCTATGCTGTCAGCCTACGCGGCACCGCCGCAGCATTATCACTGGAACACCACGGAACAAGTAACCCTGTTGACTGTGGATTCTTCCCCTGCAGTCCACGCCCATTTCAATAAATACGAGGGCAGTTTTGTATTATATGACTACAAAAACGGTATTTGGCGTATTTATGATCCAGACCAGGCCACCTTACGAACCTCTCCGGATTCAACGTATAAAATTTATGACGCGCTGTTTGGATTAGAAGAACATATCATTACCGCGGATCAATCTTTTATGGCCTGGAACCAAACCGCATATCCAATCGAAGCATGGAATGCGGACCAGGACTTATATTCCGCGATGCGTTATTCCGTAAACTGGTATTTCCAGGAAATCGACCGCCAGCTCGGCCTGTCCGCTATACGGCGCTATATCCGCAAAATCGGATATGGAAACACCTGTATCCCCACAAACCGCACCTCCTACTGGATGCAGTCCGCGCTGAAGATTTCACCCGTAGAACAGGTTTTGCTTCTGCGAGACCTGTACGATAACCGGTTTGCGTTTTCACCGGAAAATATAGACGCCGTAAAAAATTCGATCTGCCTGTTCTCCTCAAAAGACAGGCGCTTTTATGGAAAAACCGGAACCGGGCGCGTAGACGGAAGAGATGTAAACGGCTGGTTTATCGGCTATATAGAGGTCTTTGATGATCCATACTTTTTTGCCACGCATATACAAAGCAGTTCCAACGCAAATGGCAGCAAAGCGGCGGAAATCACAAAGGCTGTGCTGGCAGACCTGGATCTATGGCCATAAATGCCCCATAGATTCACACAGTTTTTTTGGTCGTGCATGCTGCGACTGTCAGCCCGGGGAGGAAAGCCGCATCCATTGTTCGATAACCGCCCGCTCCTTTTCCACCACATAGCCGCTTCCTCCCCTTTCTTTTACATCCTCCACCATACTGATCATTAAAATCGGGCGGCCCGCTGTTTTTTCTGCCGTAAAAACGGCAAACCATCCAAGTTCCGTCCCAAAAGCATCTTCTTTTGACACCTTGATTTCTGCCGTCCCGGTTTTTCCCGCCAGCAGGAGATCTTCCCGGTGCGCCGCATATCCGGTCCCATTCGCATCATTCACCACCTTTTTCAACCCCTCTAAAACCTGATTCGAATGTTCTTTCGAAAACGCATGTGAAATCCAATACCGCGGCTCTGCTTCTCTGCGGTATCGTAAATATGGCTGTACCACATTTCCATCATTGCAGAACGCGGTATAAAGACACGCCATATGCAATGGATTGATTAATATCTGCCCCTGTCCGTATCCGCTGTCCGCCAGTTGGATTTCCGTTTCAATATGTTCGGTATTCGAATATTGCGACTGGGCCATGACAATAGCAAACGGCAGTTCTTCCTGAAATCCCAGGCGCAGCAGCGATCTTTCCATTTCATCCGCTCCAATTTGTAACGCCGCCTTTGCAAAATAAATATTATCCGAATAAATCAATGCATGTTCCAAATCCACAGGCTCATAAGCATGAAGCGTCGTTACAAAATAAGAACCCCAGGAAGCATCTTTCTGCCAGCTCAGCCCCACATTTCCATAATCCTCCTGCGGATCCACCGCCCCGGATTCCAAACCGATCGCCGCGATGATCGGCTTAAACGCGGAACCCGGGCACCATACCTGCCGAAAGCGGTTATACAGCGGCTTTGTTTCCTCTTCATTCAGCGCTGCCCAATCCTGTGAGGAAAATCCCATGACAAAATCATTGCTGTCAAATGACGGCGTACTCACCAGTGCCAATACCTCCCCCGTATAAGGATCCAGCGCTGCCGAACAGCTTTTATCTTTGCCATACTGCTCATAAAAAATCTTTTGAAGTTCCGCGTCGATTGTCAATTTGATATCTTTGCCATCCTCTGCCGCACGGCAGGCAATCTCTTTTTTTTCATTGCCATCCGAATCAGCCAAATAAATCCGGTAACCATTTTGCCCTTTCAATTCACGCTCATATAGCCCCTCCGCCCCGCTTCTGCCAATCACACTGTTTGCCGTATATCCTTCGCCGGCATGTTTTTCCAAATCCTCCGCAGTTACATTCTGCACATAGCCAACCAGATGTGCCGCCGCTTCTTTGTACGGATACGTTCTGATTTTTGTATCCGAAATCATAATTCCCGGTATTTCCAACAGTTCCCTCTGCCTTTCAAACTCTTCCAAAATTTCCGCGTCCGGTTCCAAGGCCATCCGATCCAGTGCTCCTATTTTTTTAACGGTTTTCAAAGGCACAAACGAATCTTCCCTGACCCATTTGGCCGACAACTCCTTTTCGATATCTTCCGTCTTTATTTCTAATATATCCGCAATCCGTTTTATGGAACGCACCCGCTCTTTTAATTTTCCCGGGACAATTCCCACCGAAGAGGCAGCGCCTTTTCCCGCAAGCAGCCGCCCATTCCTGTCAAAAATTTCTCCCCGTTTCGCCTGTGCAGCAGATACCCGGATCCGGTCCTTGGCCGTTAGTTGCGGATAAATCACAGCATCCGTCCATAACAGCTTGTAACCATCGTCCTTTTTCACAAAAAAAGCCTGATTTTCAAACGAAACCTTTCCTGCGACAGTATCGAATGACATCTGGTACTGCACACTATTTTGTTCTTCGTTGTAAACCATATTTTTTACTGCGACGTCCTTGACTTCCATTCCTTCATAAATCGCAGAATTGCGCTTTACAAAATCTTTTTCACTGATCTGTCCATAAGCCCCGGCATCAATCATCTGATACATTTCTTTATATTTTTTCTTCGGAATGCAGCCCATATACCGGGCTAATAATTCATCCGGCGGTTCGAAAGAAGCTTCTTTCTCCGCCCTAAGTAAAATACAGGCTGCGCCGCCAAGAGCCATTATGGTGAAAACAATAGCTGCCAGCCGTAAACGTTTTCCGGCCCGTTTTCTTCTGCGCCTGTTTCTCCGTTTCCTCATGTAAAACCCTCCCATTGAAATGTAAATGCTAACCTTTACTATTTTCTGCAACTGTTTTTGAAATCTTAGTATCCGCCAAATTATTACTAATGTAAGATTTAATTGTAAAAATATAAAAATATTATTCTCAAATATTACACTAGTAAGATTTAAATGTCAAGCACAGCTTGTTCCTATCACACGAAAAATGATTTATAATATAACAAAAAAATTCAAATTCAGTATTGACTCTCTCGCAGCGTAACCGTTTATGATCAAACCGAAAGGAGGAACTAATGAAAACCGTAAAAGACGTATCGCAAATAACCGGAGTAAGTATCCGGACATTAAGATATTATGACGAAATTGGTTTGCTAAAACCAACGGCATTAACAGAAGCCGGTTATCGGCTATATGACAACAAAGCGTTGGAAAAGCTGCAGGAAATTATGTTCTTTAGAGAATTAGAAGTCCCATTGATGGACATCAAAAAAATCATGGATCATCCTAATTATGATAAAGAACAGGCTTTATTGGCCCAAAAGTCTCTATTAGAACAGAAACGAAATCGGCTAAATGGGATGATCGAGTTAATAACAGATGTAATGAAAGGAGTCAATACTATGAGTTTCGGAGCATTTAACAATGAAGAAGTACAGAACATGGTAAACCATACTTTAGCATGTATGTCAAAAGAAAATCTTGACAAACAAATACAAAAATACGGAAACATAGAAAAATACAGAGAATATTTGATATCCGGCTTTGCTAACGAACAGGCGGTCACGGACTTATTGAAATGGTACGGCAGCAAAGAAAAAGCAGTCGACGCAGTCATGCAGGCAACCGGGAATACCAAAGAAATCATGGGGGAGCAAGAGGAAAATGCCAAAATCTATAAACAGTTTATGACCGCAAAAAAAGCTGACGATATGGATCTGGCACATTCTGCTGTTGAAAAGCTTGCCAAAAATTATAAGACCATGTTTGCGCTTGATAATGCGAGAAATATCCTGCTCGATTTGGCAAAAGAATATTTGCAAAATGAAAAACTTGCAGAAATAACCGATCGCCAATTTGGAAAAGGCTGTTCCGCATATGTTGCGCACGCTATTCAACATTATTATGGCGCATCCTATCTGTCAAAGCATTTGACGCAATAAACGCTACCCATGCAACAGGATCCAACAACAGCCTCTGACTAAAAAAACAGCCCTGATGCAGTTGAACTGCTTCTTTCATAAAGCGGTTTTATCATAGGGCACTGCACAGGGCGGGGCTGATGGATGCACCTACTTTTCAACACTTTGCGAAACCCAGCTTTCTTCATTCCTTTAATTTTGCATATACATAGGTATCTTTCCAAATTGCTCGTCCAGCATTATCTTTCCAAAAAAACACGTTTTTTCTAAAATGAGCTTCCCGTTGAAATCCTAAAGCTTCAAGCAGTTTCCATGAACGCCTGTTATTGGGATCACATTCTGCATATATTCTATGTACGCCATCAGAAAATGCCTGCGCAATTAAAGCTTTGCAACTTTCAGCAGCATAACCATATCCCCAATAATTTCGATTAAATACATATCCCATTTCTATTGCTTCAAAGTCACACTTGCCCATATATACATTTCCAATCATTTTATGAGAATTTTTCAATTCAACAGCAATCATTTCGTCTGTACCAATGCGCCATTCAAGATTTTCTTTTGTTTCATCAAAGGTTTGCGGTTTATATGGCTCATACTTAACAACCTCCTCATCAGATAAATATTCAAATAAATCCTGCACATCTTCTTTTTTGTATCTTCTTAAAATTAACCTTTCCGTTTCTGTTATAATTATCTTGTTCTCCATGTCACACGCTCCATAAACTTATAAGCTTTGATTTGCATTTATGAATGTATCTTGAATTTACGCAAACTTGCTTCACCAATAACTAATGCTGTTGCTACCCTTTTGTACTGACCTAAAATTACTCTGGTTGCCTGTCATA
>CAJUIH010000085.1 GCA_910586045.1 uncultured Eubacterium sp. | reverse complement strand
AGATGGACGACTATCTGGCGCAAAACCATCTGGCAGAATATCAGGGAAAAGAACGCGCAGTCATTTCAAAGGCACGCTTCGTGCTGCTTTCATAACAGGGGGTTACAGTTTGGCTGCGGAGACGCTGGGAGAGACGGTTTGCCCGGCTTGCTGGCGGCCCTCCAGAATGTCAAGCATCCCTAAGCATTCTGGAG
Organism: uncultured Eubacterium sp.; assembly: GCA_910586045.1. GTDB lineage: Bacteria > Bacillota > Clostridia > Lachnospirales > Lachnospiraceae > Eubacterium_J. The sequence goes on along the minus strand of CAJUIH010000085.1, from coordinate 15,899 downwards.
CCGGAGCCGCAAGCCAGGCCTGCGCCCCTCATCCGGCGTCTCCGCAGCCAAAACGTACCCCTTATCCGAACCGTTACGATCCCTCCCCAAGCGTCCAGGATGCCGTAACATTTTTCTTCCATTTCTGCCACAGGTATGATAGAATGTAAAAGATTATCGTACCAGGCGCTCTTTTACCAGGAACCAAACCTTTAATAATGTCCGCAAAATGGAGTGCCATGCTGGACACACACGGATGAAGAGGAAAATACGAATATGGAAGGATTTACACTGATACTGTCACTGCTGAGCGGCGTCGCCCTGTTTTTGTATGGAATGTCCCTGATGGGGGACGGGCTGAAGAAAGCAGCGGGGGAGAAATTGGAACTGATTTTGTACCGTCTGACCAATACCCCGTTAAAAGGCATCCTGCTTGGAACAGCCGTTACGGCCATTATCCAGTCGTCTTCCGCAACGACGGTTATGGTTGTTGGATTTGTGAATGCGGGAATGATGAAAGTGTCGCAGGCGATCGGGATTATTATGGGCGCCAATATCGGAACCAGCATTACCGGCTGGATTCTCTGCCTGTCTTATATCGAAGGCACGGGCGGAATCGCGCAGCTTTTATCTACCGCGACAATTTCGGCGGTTGTTGCGGTGATCGGCATTATTTTTAAGATGTTTTTAAAAAAAGCGTCTTATCATAATGTGGGCGATATTATGCTTGGGTTTTCCATTTTAATGACCGGGATGCAGATGATGAGCAGTGCGGTGTCCCCGCTGAAAAGCAACGCGCATTTTGTAAATGCGCTGACGATGTTTTCCAATCCGTTTATGGGGATTGTGGTCGGCATTTTGTTTACGGCTGTTTTACAGAGTGCTTCGGCGTCTGTCGGTATTCTGCAGGCGTTATCCGTGACAGGCGGCATTACGTTTGCGGCTGCGCTGCCGATTACGATGGGGATCGGCGTCGGCGCCGCGTGCCCGGTACTGCTTTCTTCGATTGGTACGAATAAAAACGGCAGGCGTACGGCATTGATTTACCTGTTAAATGATTTATTCGGCATGCTGTTTTGGTCGGTTGTATTTTATTCGGTGAATGCTTTTGTGCATTTTTCTTTTATGGGCGTGGGGATGAATCCGGTTTGGATTGCGCTGATGAATACGGTATTCCGCATGGCGACGATTCTGGTGTTAAGCCCGTTTATTAAATTCATTGAAAAGCTCGTCTTTATGCTGGTTAAGGACAGCGAAGAAGACCGGGAAGACCAGGCGGACTTTGACCTGCTGGAGGAACGGTTCCTGGCGTATCCGCCGTTAGCAATCGCGCAAAGCCGTCAGGCGATGGATGGAATGGCAAATAAGGTACGTAAAAATATCAGAAGTTCTCTGGGGCTGTTGTGGGAATATTCAGAAGAAACGTATCATAAAGTACAGGAAAAAGAAAACCTGATTGACAAATATGAAGATAAACTTGGCAGTTATCTGCTGCTTTTGACCGGGCGGGAAATGACGGCGGCGCAGAATACGGAAGTATCCAAGTTTTTACATACGCTCAGCGATTTTGAGCGGCTGGGGGATCATGCCAGCAATATTTCCAAAGTGGCAAATGAGCTGAATGAGAAAAAAATCACATTCACCAAAGAAGGGCAGTATGAGCTGAGTGTACTGGAGTCCGCCGTATCTGAAATTGTAGACATTACGATAGAAGCGTTTCAGGAGGATGACAACCAGACGGCGCTTAGGGTAGAACCGCTGCGTGTACTGATCGGCATTTTGTGTGATGAACTGAAAATGCGTCATATCAAACGGCTGCAGCATGGAAAATGCGAGTTAAAGCAGGGATTTGCGTTTAACGACCTTTTGGCGAATTTGGAACGAATCGGCGCGCACTGTTCCAATGTGGCGGTGGCTATGATTGAGCTTGCCTATTCCGAATTTGATACACACGATTATTTAAAAAAAGTCCGGGAGCGCAATAATACTTCGTTTGAAGAGTATTTTGAAGAATATGAGGAAAAGTATGATATCAATGGATATAAGAAGATAAAAAAATCAAAAAAAGAGGACGATGCAGCGAAAAGCAAAAAAAATAAAGAGGACGTAAAAATAAAAAAACAGGGCGTCCCGGAAAGAAAGCAGAAAAAGAGAAAATAATGATTTAAAGTGGTGAACGAGCAATGTATATTATGTTAAAAGATACGCAGGTTTTATATTTTGACCTGGCAGACGAGGTTGTGGAAGTGATTCGGGAAGACCTGCTTCCCTATGGCCTGCGGGTAACGATCCGGCCGGCTGCAAAAAAAGAAGATATTTTGCATAATATTCAGGCGGTAAAAAGTTATTTAAGCAGCAGGGTATTGTCTTTATCACGGGACAACGCGAAACAGATTTACGAGGCCTTTCATATCCCGCAGATTGAGACGACGGAAAACAGGGTCAATATCTGTATCGGGTGCAAAGGCGTATCGATTGAGGACAGCTATTGGGTCAAAGGCGACGAAGAACAAATCAAATGGGAAAATGTCAATATCCGCCAGAATGAGTTGTATGAGATTATTGACATTTCGCTCAGCGGCTTCAGCCCTTCGATTACGACGAACGCGATCTGCCCGGAGCTGACGACAAAAGGGCTGTTTCGGAAAGGATGGATTTTTTTAGGAGACAGCCTGTATCTGTTAAAATCGGATAAAACAGCGGAATATGTGAATACAAGAATGGAAGTGCTTGCGTCTGAGATACTGGAATGTTTTGAAAACCGGATCGACAGTATCGTATATCTGAGCGATATTAAGGATACGGCAAACGGGACGGCATATGTTTCGATCTGCAGGAATTTTATTGGGGAAGAGTATTCGTTTGTAGAAGCCTGTGAAGTTATGGAATACTGTGAACGCAGCGGGATCGCGTTTCGGGACTATTGCCTTGAACGATGGGGCAGCCAGTTCGCCTGCATCCCGGTGTTGGATTATATTATTATGAATACAGACAGGCATACGCAAAACTACGGGTTTTTGATGAATAATAAGACCGGAAAAATTGAACAGATGGCGCCGTTATTTGATTTAAACTGCGCGCTTGTGGCGGATTATTTTCAATGTGACGCCCGCGACACGCTCAGCCAGATGTTTCATACAAAAGAAACGGTCAGGGAGCTGGCGTTCAAATACAAAGATTACACAAATCTGGTATTTGATCAGGAAGCGTTTCATAAACTGGCTGCCGGAAAAGGGAATGAACAACTGCAGCATATATTTGGCCGGGTGCTTGACCGGATACGGGAATTGGGGATTGCCTTAAAGGAGGCGTGAAAAATATACCCAATGAACAGGCCGTTTTCTTTCCGCTTTTTTACAATTTTACTGGTTGCAATTTGCGCAACGCCATGATATAATATTAGCCGGACGCTTTTGGAAAGAGCCTTGAAATCATCGGGGCATAGGCAAAAGATCCGGCTGTTCTATGGTCCGGTGTCCGCGAGGTGTAGAGAAAGGAGGATTTGCTGTGAAAGTAAGATCATCAGTTAAGCCAATGTGCGACAAATGCAAGGTAATTAAAAGAAAAGGAAGTATCCGGATTATCTGCGAAAATCCAAAGCATAAACAGCGTCAGGGTTAATCCGGCTGTCGGCAGGCGGGACATGCCGGCCGGCGGAAAATTCTTTTTTTGTGTCCGGTGTCTGAAGCCGGACCGCGGGAATTACAGGGATACAGTTATTATGTGCGGCTGTCAGCGGGTTTGTCCTGCTGATTCATAATAAACAGCGGATACTGCTGCAGCCGGTATCTTTTGTACCGAGAAGGTATCGGCGGAAAGTATCGGCCCCATGGATACAGGCAGGGGCTATTTCCATATTCAAAAACAGCGTATGCACACATTTCAGGCCGGGGTTCCGGAGCTGCATGGGTTATTTTGGATATACTTGAAAAGCAAAAATTATACGAATTTAAGAAATTATGGAGGTGTAATACACATGGCACGTATCGCAGGTGTAGATTTACCAAGGGAGAAACGTGTGGAAATCGGTTTGACTTATATTTACGGAATCGGCAGATCCAGTTCGAACCGTATTCTTGCGGAAGCAAAAGTAAGCCCGGATACCAGATGCAGGGATCTTACCGACGATGAGGTAAGGAGAATCAGTGCGGTGATCGACGAATCACAGACCGTAGAAGGCGATCTGCGCAGGGAAATCGCGCTCAATATTAAGAGGCTGCAGGAAATCGGATGCTATCGCGGGATCCGTCACAGAAAAGGGCTTCCGGTGCGCGGACAGAAGACAAAGACCAATGCCAGAACAAGAAAAGGTCCTAAGAGAACGGTTGCAAATAAGAAGAAATAGTGGAAACCAATCAGAAAGAATACAGAAAGTAGGTTAGTTTAGAAATGGCTAAAAAAGTTGCAAAAAAAGTAACAAAAAAGCGTGTAAAGAAAAACGTTGAACGTGGTCAGGCACATATTCAGTCATCTTTTAACAATACGATTGTTACGATTACAGATACTGAAGGAAATGCCTTATCCTGGGCAAGCGCAGGCGGCCTTGGATTTAGAGGTTCAAAGAAATCTACTCCGTATGCTGCACAGATGGCAGCAGAGACAGCGACAAAGGCAGCTCTTATCCACGGGTTGAAAACCGTTGACGTTATGGTAAAAGGGCCTGGTTCCGGCAGGGAAGCAGCAATCCGTGCACTTTCTGCATGCGGTCTGGAAGTTACTTCGATCAGGGACGTAACACCGGTACCTCATAATGGATGCCGTCCGCCAAAACGCAGAAGAGTTTAGTTAGGAGGGATAGAAGAAGATGGCAGTGAATAGAGTACCTGTACTGAAAAGATGTAGAGCACTTGGTCTGGATCCAAGTTTTTTGGGATATGATAAAAAATCCAGGAGAAGTACGCAGAGAACAAACAAAAAAGTATCTGAGTACGGCCTGCAGCTTAGGGAAAAACAGAAAGCAAAATTTATCTATGGCGTGTTGGAAAAACCATTCCACAATTATTATGAAAAAGCAGACAAGATGAAAGGCATGACAGGTGATAACCTGATGCGGATACTCGAATCCCGTCTGGATAATGTCGTGTACCGTATGGGCTTTGCCAGAACCCGCAGGGAAGCAAGGCAGGTCGTAGGGCATAAGTTTGTACTGGTGAATGGAAAACAGGTAAAAATCCCGTCTTATCGCGTAAAAGCCGGTGATATAATAGAAATCAAGGAAAGCAAAAAAGGCATTCAGAGAATGAAAGATATCACGGAAGTGACAGCCGGACGGCTTGTACCGGAATGGATGGATGTGAATCTGGAAACATTGCAGGGAACTGTAAAAGAACTCCCTTCCCGTGAAATGATCGATGTGCCGGTAGATGAAATGCTGATTGTCGAGTTATATTCGAAATAAATAATGTAACGCACTTGATCCGAAAAGGAGGGACTTGGTAGTGTTCGATTTTGAAAGACCCAACATTGAAATTGCAGAAATTTTCGATGACAAAAAATACGGCCGGTTTGTAGTAGAGCCTCTGGAACGGGGCTATGGCACGACACTCGGTAATTCTCTTAGGAGAATCATGCTGTCTTCCTTACCGGGTGTTGCCGTAAGTCAGGTGAAAATAGATGGTGTTTTGCATGAGTTCAGTTCCATTCCGGGCGTAAAGGAAGATGTGGCTGAAATCATTATGAACATAAAGAATCTGGCATTGAAAAATACCAGCAGTACAAACGAGTCTAAAGTTGCTTACATTGAATTTGAAGGGGAAGGCGTAGTTACGGCCGGGGATATCCAGGTAGATTCGGATATCGTAATCTTAAATCCGGAGCTGGAAATCGCGCATTTAAACGGCGGTGCGGATTCCAAGCTGTATATGGAACTGACGATTACCAAGGGCCGTGGTTATATCAGCGCAGAAAAAAACAAGAATCCGGAATTACCGATTGGGGTAATTGCGGTGGATTCCATTTATACACCGGTAGAGCGTGTAAATCTGGCCGTGGAGAATACGCGTGTCGGCCAGATTACCGATTATGATAAATTAACACTGGAAGTATTTACAAATGGAACGTTAGAGCCGGATGAGGCGGTAAGCCTTGCGGCTAAGGTGTTAAGCGAGCATTTGAACCTGTTTATCGATCTGTCCGAAAATGCGAAGACAGCAGAGGTTATGGTTGAAAAGGAAGATAATGCAAAGGAAAAAGTCCTGGAAATGAACATTGACGAGCTGGAATTATCCGTACGTTCGTACAACTGTCTCAAACGAGCAGGGATCAATACGGTAGAAGAATTGACAAACCGTACGCCGGATGATATGATGAAAGTTCGTAACCTTGGACGCAAGTCTTTAGAAGAGGTATTGGCAAAACTGAAAGAGTTAGGGCTTCAGTTGAACCCGGGAGATGAATAAAATATAAAAAGGCGGGGCAGATAAGCCCGTATGTGCGCAGCCCGGTCTTCTGGCAGGGGTTAGCCAGCCTTTGCCGGGCATATGGTCGAAATCATATGGAAAAGTGGCGAATTGACAACAGGAAATGGATCAGCATCCGGCAGATAATTCCAAAGAGTGCTGCCGAATGTACCACGAATTTGGAGGAAATCTAAAATGGCAATGTATAGAAAATTAGGGAAATCTTCTGCGCAGAGAAAAGCGCTGCTGAGAAATCAGGTAACGCAGCTTTTGTATCACGGCAAGATTGTGACAACAGAAGCAAGGGCAAAAGAAATCCGTAAAATTGCAGAAAAGCTGATTGCAATGGCTGTCCGTGAAAAAGATAATTATGAAGAAGTCACGGTAAAGGCAAAAGTTGCTCGCAAAGATGAAAATGGAAAAAGGGTCAAAGAAGTAGTGGACGGTAAGAAACGTACCGTTTACGATGAAGTAGACAAGACGATAAAGAAAGATCTGCCGTCACGTCTGAATGCAAGAAGACAGATGCTCAAAGTCCTCTATCCTGTAACAAGTTCCGAAACAGTAAGAAAAGACGGCAAGCTCGTAACATCCAATAAGCGTAAGGACAAGAAAGAGATCGACCTGCCGGCTAAGATGTTTGAGGAAATAGCGCCAAAATATGCTGACCGTAACGGAGGCTACACAAGGATTGTGAAGATTGGCCAGCGTAAAGGCGACGGTGCATTGCAGGTAATTATTGAATTGGTATAATTTTTGTAGTTATTATCGGTAGAAAAGCTGCCGGAAGAGTAATGTAAGATTACTTTTCCGGCAGCTTTTGTTATTCTTTTGACAGGGGCAGTGTAAATATAAACTCTGTCCCTACTCCTTCGGTGCTGATTACATTAATGTTTTCATTATGCGCCTGAATGATTTCTTTTACGATAGATAATCCTAGTCCGGTGCCGCGTTTGTCTTTGCCGCGGGACTGGTCGGTTTTATAAAAGCGTTCCCATATTTTCTTGAGACTGTCTTTTGGGATGCCGACGCCGGAGTCACGGACAGATACAAATACTTTGTCGCCTTTTTCGGTAGTTTCAATCGTAATCGACGTATCCGGATGGCTGAATTTAATGGCGTTATCAGTCAGATTGTAGATCACCTGCTGGATTTTGGCCAGATCAGCGGTAACGTACAGGTTTTGCCCGGACAGGATCAGTTCAATGGAAATATGTTTTTCGCTGCATAGGCCCTCAAAAGCCAGCGCGGTCATGCGGATAATATAGTTAATATCAAAACGGTTCATATACAGGATCGTTTTGCCGTGCGAACCAAATTTGTTTAATTCCAGCAGGCTGCTTGTTAGTTTGTTGAGCCGTTCTGTTTCAAATAAAATGATATTCAGGTATTTGTCCTGCATTTCATAAGGAATGGTACCGTCCAGGATGGCTTCGATATATCCTTTGATGGAAGTTAACGGGGAACGGAAATCGTGCGATACATTGGAAACAAATTTGCGCTGGTCGTCTTCCAGCGTGTTCAGTTCGTTTGCCATATAGTCGATGGTAGCGGCCAAATGCCCGATTTCATCCTCTGTATGGATATTTATTTTTTTTGTAAAATCTCCGTTAATATAAGCGTCGGCGGCCTGCATCATCCTGCTGAGCGGGCGGTACGCCAGTTTTGAAAACAGGAACAGGAAAATAAAAGACAACAGAAACAAAATCAGCAGTGTAATATAGGCGACATTGAGCAATTCGTAACTGTAACTGGAGATTTCCGTAATCGGTTTATGGATCAGTACATACCCGCGTACTTTATAATTTGAGGTTACAGGGGCAAATACGGTTAAGTAGTCTTCCGAAAAGGTATGATAAAAATCATTGACAACATAGTACTGGCTTCCAAAATCGTTAATATCAAATCCCTCAATCACACTTTGGCTGGAAAAAGCGTCCGAATTGTCCGAGTCTACAATAACCCGGCCGGAAACGCTGATGACTTTGATTTTCGTGTGCAGGTAACTGCTGATTGTCTCCAGATGGTTATGCAGTTCCGCCAGTTTCATGCTGCGGTTGTAGTAATTGGCAGCGTAACGGGATGCGATTTCCGTACATTCTGTATAGAGTGTACGGGATTCTCTGGACTGTACCTGATCCTGCAGGCCATACTGGGTCAATGTAGAAACCAGTATGAATCCGAGCACCCCAAAGATCAGGTAGCCCATTAAAAATTTTAGATAAAGTGTCTTTTTCAACGAAAGCGGATCCTTCCTAGTTATTTTACTAAAAATTTATATCCGATTCCCCATACCGTGGCAATGTTCCAATGGCTGGTGTCCCGGATCTTTTCCCGCAGCCGTTTAATATGGACGTCTACCGTGCGTGTATCGCCGATATATTCGTATCCCCATATATTGTCCAAAAGCTGTTCTCTCGTAAATACCTGATTGGGAGAAGCCGCGAGAAAATACAGCAGTTCCAGCTCTTTAGGCGGCATGTCCAGCATCTGGCCGTTGTATTCGACGCTGTAATTAGAAAGGTTTACGGTCAGCCCCGGATATTCAACGATCTTTGAGGAAAGGGCCGGGGCGGCCGGTTTGGCAGGCTGGTAGCGGCGGAGCACGGCTTTTACGCGGGCAACCATTTCCTTTGAGTCAAACGGTTTCATAATATAATCATCAGCGCCGAGTTCCAGGCCAAGTACTTTGTCAAAGATTTCCCCTTTTGCAGAGAGCATAATAATCGGGACGTTGCTCCTTGTGCGGATTTCGCGGCAGACCTGATAGCCGTCGATGCCAGGCAGCATCAGGTCCAGCAGAATCAGGTTTGGATCGAATTGCTGGTAGGCGGCCAGGGCTTCTTCCCCATCATTGACAATTTTCGTTTCAAAACATTCTTTTGTCAGATAAAGGGAAATCAATTCCGCGATATTGACATCGTCGTCTACAATTAAGATTTTCTGTTTCATAGCCTGTGTCTCCTTAAAAAGTGCGCGGTTATTTAAATTCTACAATGGTAACGCCGGAATCGCCCTCTCCAAATTCTCCGAGATGAAACGAATCCACATATTTTACGCGTTTCAGGTGCGTGTGGACGGCGTTTCGCAATGCACCGGTGCCTTTGCCGTGTACGACTCGTACACGCGTCAGATGGGTCAGGTAGGCATCATCCAGATACTTGTCCAATTCGATCAGGGCTTCGTCGACCGTCTTTCCGATCAGCATAATTTCCGCGGAAATATGGGCGGATTTTGACAGCTTCATCTTTCCGGCGCTTGTTTTCGGCGCTTTTTTGGAAGAGAAGACAGGTTCTTCTTCGATCCGTACCAGATCTTTGATATTGACTTCGGTACGCAGAATACCCATCTGTACAAACAGGTTGCCCTTGGCATTTGGCTTTGTCGATACAATGCCGCGCTGGTTTAGGCTCAATACTTTGACCGAATCCCCTGGACGGAGGTCTTTTGGTACTTTGTTGTTTGCGGCAGGCTGTTTTTGTTTTTTTGCGATCCTGGCTTCGGTATCGTTCATTTTGTTTCGGATTGCGCTGCGTTCCTTTTCCAGCTCGCTTGCGGTCGGGTTTGTGGTGCCGAATTTTTGAAAAGCCCGGATACTTGCGTCCGCCGCGTCTTTTGCTTCTTTTAAGATCGCGAGTGCCTGTTCATTTGCTTCCTGTATAATCTTGTCCCGGCGGCTGTCTAGCTTTTCCTGTTTGCTTTCCGCGCGTGCATGGAGCTGTTCGATTTCGCGTTTGAACTGTTCGATTTCCGCGCGTTCCTTTTCGATCGTCAAGCGGCTGGTTTCTAAGTCCGCGATCAGGTCTTCAAAATTTTGTTCGTTAGACGCGATGCGTGTGCGGGCGTCCGCAATAATATCATCCGGCAGGCCAAGTTTACCGGAGATCGCGAACGCGTTGCTCTTGCCCGGAATCCCGATTAACAGGCGGTACGTCGGACTTAGGGATTCTACATCAAATTCACAGCAGGCGTTTTGGACGCCTTCGGTACTAAGGGCAAACACTTTCAATTCGCTGTAATGGGTGGTTGCCATCGTACGGACCCCCTGTTCGTGCAGCTTGGTCAGAATGGAGATCGCCAGCGCGGCGCCCTCCGTCGGGTCGGTGCCGGAACAAAGCTCGTCGAATAATACGAGGGAATTTGGCGTTACCTTTTTCAATATCGTGATAATATTGGTCATATGGGAAGAAAATGTGCTCAGGCTTTGCTCAATGCTCTGTTCATCCCCGATATCCGCGAAAACCTGTTCAAAAATAGCAAGCTGCGTGCGGTCGCCTGCCGGGACATGCAGGCCTGCCTGTCCCATCAGCGTTAAAAGGCCGACCGTTTTTAATGAAACCGTTTTACCGCCGGTATTCGGCCCGGTGACAACCAGGAGTTCAAAATCATCCCCGAGGGTGACGTCAATCGGTACTACGGTTTTTTTCTGCAGAAGCGGATGACGGCCCCGCCGAATATGGATTTGTCCCCGTGTATTAAATTCCGGCGCCGTGCCGTCCTGCGCGAGCGCAAGCTTTCCTTTGGCAAAAATAAAATCCAGCGTGGTCAGCAGCTTGTAGTCATTTAACAGCGCTTCGCTGTTTGCCGCAACCGCATTGCTCAATCCGGCGATAATTTTATCAATTTCATCCTGCTCTTTTAAAAACAATTCTTTCAGTTCGTTATTCAGGTTTACGACGCCCGCGGGTTCGATAAACAGCGTGGAACCGGATGAAGACTGGTCATGGATCATGCCGGATACCTGGTTTTTATATTCGGCTTTGACCGGCAGACAATAACGATCCCCGCGCATTGTAATCACGGCATCCTGCAGGTATGTGCGGGTTGTCGAATTGTTCAGGATTTTCGTCATCTGATTGTGGATGCGGTCATTCATGCCGCGGATACTGCGCCGGATCGACTTTAGCTGCACGCTGGCATCATCTGCGATTTCGTCTTCGGAAAGGATACAGCGCCTGATTTCCTCAGAAAGCGGCGTCAGCGGCTCAATCGCCTGGAACATGGCGTCTAAGGTGTCGGAGGGGGTATCTTCGCGTTCACGGCGGCCGTAAGCCTTTGCACGTTTGGCGACATCCAGCAGGGAAGCGGTATGCAGCAGTTCCAGAATGCTTAGAACGCCGCCGATTTCCAGCCGTTTGAGGGAGGTGCCGATTTTATGGATGCCGCTGAATGAAACCGTTCCGTTTCGGTATAGACGGGAAAGCGCGGCGGCGGTTTCGGCCTGGGCCTGTTCGATTTTGGCTTTGTCCGTCATTGGCTTTAAATGCAGGCAGTGTTCCTTGGCCCAATCGGAAGAGGCCTGGTCTGCGAGCTGCTGCGTTATTTTATCGTATTCCAGAGTCTTTAGGACTTTTTGATTCATAATAAAACCCTTTCTTTTTCTATTCCGTCAGGGCGTGTTTCAAAATAGTGGGCGTTCGAAAAAACACGCTCTTCTATTATTCTAACCTATATTTCGGCTGGTGGAAAGTAAATATCGAGGAAATATTGCAGAAAAATCACTATCTTCTTGAAAAATCCCAAAAATCCTCGTATAATCTTAATAAGGTATCGAAAAACAAAAAGTATCAGGGGTTAAAAGAGGGGGTTTTTCCATGCCACAAAAAGAAGAGCAGCATTTTATAACGGAAAAGATCAAAGACAAGCCGCTGAATAAGAAAAAGCTTTTAGGGAAAGGCACTGCAACGATTGGATATGCGATTTTATTTGGAATCGTTTCATGCCTTGTTTTTTGTGGATTGAAACCGATCGTGGAGCCGCTGTTTGAACCAAAACAGGAACCATGGATCGGAATTGGGAAAGATACGCCAAAACAGGAACCGGAAACGGGGGATACGCTTGCAGACCAAGAGAAAGAGCAGGAAACGCAGCCGGATGTCAATGAGAAAAAGGAACAGGAAAACAAGACGGTCTATATTACAGAAAAACAATCTATGACACTGGAAGATTACCAGCTTTTGCAAAACCAGCTTTATCGGATTGGGAACGAAGTAAACAAATCGGTTGTAACCGTAACAGGGGTAAAAGAAGGGAAAGATATTTTTGATTCTTCTTATGAAGCGACCGGGGAGGCATCCGGCCTGATTATCGGCAAAAGCAGCAAAGACCTGCTCGTACTGACCGAATACGATGTCATCGCGGATGTAAAATCCATTCGTGTTACATTTATCAATAATGACACACAGAACGCAAAACTAAAAAGGTACGACCGAAATACCGGCATTGCCGTGTTAAGCGTGCCGTTGGAAAAAATTGCACAACAGACGATGGATCAGGTAGAAATTGCGGTATTGGGCAATTCTACAAATCTGCGGCAGGGCAGGATGGTGGTTGCGCTTGGTAGCCCGTTGGGTACCAGCTATTCCATTCTGACCGGGAATATTACGTCTGTAACAAATACCATTACAACCGAAGACCGCAATTATACCGTATTTACAACCAATATTGTCACAAACGCGAAAGGAAACGGCGTTCTGGTCAATACGGACGGGGAAGTGATCGGCCTGTATTTGAAATCCTCTGCGATTCAAAAAGAACAGAACACGCTGACTGCGGTTTCCATTTCAGAGCTTCAGGAAATCATCGAACTGCTTTCGAATGGCGTACCGGTTCCTTACATCGGGATCAAGGGCAGTACCGTGACAGAAGCTATTTCCGAAGAATATGATATTCCAAAAGGCGTATATATAAAAGAAGCCGTTGTTAATTCCCCGGCTATGACGGCAGGCCTGCAGAACGGGGATGTGATTGTGGCGATGGATGGGACGCAGGTGATGACAATGGATGATTACCAGGAAAAACTGATGACGTTTCAAAAAGGGGATAAAATAAAAATCACAGCACATAGGCAGCAGACAAAAGGCTATAAAAAATTTACAAGTACTATAGAAGTCGGCGTTTTACGTTAAAAACAAAAGCCCAATCGGCGGCCGTCCAACAGGAAAAGACCGGCGGCAGGACAGCTTGGGTACAATAAGAATGGAGGCATAAGCAGCTATGCGTTATATAGAGACTTTGCGCGAAGGCGAGCGTATCAATGAAATTTATTTATGTAAAAATAAACAGCCATCCGTAACAAAGGCAGGAAAGCCCTATGTATCGGTGATCCTGCAGGATAAGACAGGCACGCTGGACGCGAAAATATGGGATCCGGGCTGTAATGGCATCGACGATTTTGAAAAACTGGATTACCTGAATGTCGTAGGCGATGTGACCAGTTTCCAGGGTGCCCTGCAGTTAAATATCAAGCGTGTGCGAAAGGCAAAACAGGGGGAATACAATCAGACAGAATACCTCCCGGTCAGTAAATACAACATTGACCAGATGTATGCGCAATTATTGGAAATCATCAAAAAAACGCAAAATCCATACCTGAAACAGCTATCCGTCAGTTTTTTTGAAAACGCGGAATTTGCCGAACAGTTTAAATTTCACTCCGCGGCAAAGACTATGCATCACGGATTTGTCGGGGGTCTGCTGCAGCATACGCTTGGGGTCGCGAAGCTATGCGAAAAATTTTCGGCCCAATACGGCATTCTAAACCGTGACCTGCTGGTGACCGCGGCCATTTTCCATGACGCGGGCAAGCTGAAAGAAATATCCAGATTTCCGGAAAACGATTATACCGACGAGGGACAATTGCTCGGGCACATTGTAATCGGGGCGCAGATGCTGGCGGAACGGATTGCGGCGATCCCGGATTTCCCGAAAAAACTGGAAAACGAACTAATCCACTGCATCCTGGCACATCATGGCGAACTCGAGTACGGATCCCCAAAAAAACCAGCGCTTGCGGAGGCCGTGGCGCTGACATTTGCGGACAATGTAGACGCCAAAATGGAGGCAATGGAAGAAGCATTTTCGAATGTACCGGACGGAAATACCGACTGGGTAGGATTTAACCGTTCGTTTGATTCCAATATCAGAAAATCGAGTATCTCTATATTCGGTGATTGAATACTGCACAATAAACCCGATAAACGGCGGGCCAGAAGCAAATGATATTGTGCTGAAATTTTACGCCGTTTATATAGTATCTCGTACAGCAATTGCGGACTGCTGTACGAGCGGGGAAAATCCGGAGATGAGAAATGAAGAAAAATGATAAAATAGAACTGACCATTGAAGATTTTAGCGCGGACGGCGCCGGCGTAGGCAAGGTGGGCGGAATGACATTTTTTGTGAAAGACGCCCTGATCGGGGATACGGTTCGCGCAAAGATTATGAAACTAAAAAAAACATACGGCTATGCCCGTCTGGAAGAAATATGCAGGCCGTCTCCATACCGAATACAACCCAAGTGCCCTCTGCACCGCCAGTGCGGCGGATGCCAGATCCAGGCGCTTTCGTACGAAAAACAATTGGAATATAAACAGAATAAAATAAAAAACAATCTGCAGCGCATCGGCGGCTTTGCACCAGAAGAAATTCCAATGGAACCAATAATCGGTATGGCCCATCCGTTTTCCTACCGTAACAAGGCACAGTTTCCGGTGGGCCGGGACAAAAACGGAAAACTGGCGGCAGGGTTTTACGCGGCCCATACGCACGATATGATACCGGTCGCAAACTGCTGTCTTGGTGTGCCGGTTAACCAGGCGGTTATGGATCGCGTGCTGGCATGGATGGAGCAGACCGGTACGGAGCCATACGACGAAAAAACCGGAAGAGGGCTGGTACGGCATGTATTAGTACGGTATGGATTTCGTACAGGGCAGCTAATGGTTTGTCTGGTGATCAATGGCAAATCGCTTCCAAACGCAGAAAAACTGGCGGACAGTCTGCAGGAAATCAAGGGTATGGCCAGCCTGTCGGTCAGCATAAATAAAGAGCGGAATAATGTAATCATGGGAAACCATATCCAAACGCTGTGGGGGAAAGATGCGATAGAAGACCTGATTGGAAACATTCGATTTCAGATATCCCCACTGTCGTTTTATCAGGTCAATCCGGTACAGACAGAAGTATTATACCAAAAAGTGATGGAATATGCCGGGCTGACCGGGAATGAGATTGTTTGGGATTTGTATTGCGGGATCGGAACGATCTCTTTATTTTTGGCACAAAAAGCAATGAAAGTCTATGGAATTGAGATCATTCCGCAGGCAGTTGCCGATGCCAGACGCAATGCCGAACGCAATGGGATTGGAAATGCGGTGTTTTTAAACGGGGATGCGCAGGATGTGTTGGAACAATTGCGCAGGGAAGAAAAAATAGAAACCGGGGAGATCGATGGAAATGCAACAAAGGAAGCGCGGGAAGACGGTTTGCTGCAGCCGCAGGTCGTAGTAGTGGATCCACCGCGGAAAGGGTGCGGGGAAAAACTGCTGGAGACGATTGTGGAAGTTAGGGCAAAGCGGGTTGTGTATGTGAGTTGTGATTCGGCTACGCTGGCGAGGGATTTGCGGTATTTGTGTGAACGGGGGTATGTGATGGAGCGGGTGCAGGGGGTGGATCAGTTTTGTCAGACGGTGCATGTGGAGACGGTTGTAATGCTTTCCCACAAAAAACCCGACAGCGTAA
>CAJUIH010000084.1 GCA_910586045.1 uncultured Eubacterium sp. | reverse complement strand
CAGGTTTTTCTCTATAATCCTGCCCCCAATATTTGCATAACAATTTGTTATAAAAAGTTATGCAATATATGTGTAGTTATAAAGATGCGGCAGGCATCCTGCCAGGTTCGGCTGTTTTCTATCCACAGCCGTCTGCAAGGAGGGAAGCGATGAGGAAATTGGATTATACAAAAATGGGAATGCGGATCCGCCAGACCAGAAAGGCGAAAGGGTGGACACAGCATATGCTTGCCAAAGAGGCAGGCATCAGTATGTCCTTTTTAGGCCATATTGAACGGGGCAGCAGGATTATGAGCCTGGATACATTTGCAGGCATCTGCTGCGCGCTGGGGGCATCCGCGGATGAACTGCTGTGGGGTGTTGCGCGCCCGTCAGACTTTTTCAAGCATCTTTGGGGGACGATGGGCAGCAATGACGAAAATGACGGGAGCCTTGGAGCACAAACAGGGACGGCAGATACGGATAGTTATGCCATGTATGTAAAGATTATGAAGTCTGTAGCGGAGATTATGAATGAAGTATAAGGGCAGGGTCTTGTTGGTGGCGTCTGTGGCATCTATGATTGACCAGTTTAATTTGTCGAATATCCGGCTGCTCCAGGACATGGGATACCAGGTGCATGTGGCGTGTAATTTTGCGGAGGGAAATACATGCGGGGGCATGCGGCTGCAAAAGCTGCAAAAACGGCTGAGGCAGATGCACGTAGCGCAGTATCAATGGGATTGTCCAAGAAGCCTGTATCCGCCGGGCAGATGTATGGCTGCTTACCGGCAGTTGCTGGCGCTTCTTTCCAGAAAGGAATATACCTGGCTGCACTGCCATTCTCCGATTGGAGGAGCGTTGGCCCGCATTGCGGCGCACAGCAAAGGGATTCGGGTAGTTTATACGGCGCATGGGTTTCATTTTTACCGGGGCGCTCCGCTGCTAAATTGGCTGCTGTATTATCCGGTGGAAAAGCTGCTGTCTTATTGGACCGATATGTTGATTACGGTAAATAAGGAAGACTGCCATTTTGCGCAAAGAAACCTGCGTGCGCAAAAGATCGTGTATATTCCCGGCGTCGGTGTGGACCCGGTATATTTTGCGGCAAAAAAGGCGCTGCTAAAAGATGGTGCAAAACGGGAGTTTCGCAGGAAATACCGGATACCGGAGCAGGCGTTTGTCCTGCTGTCTGTCGGAGAGCTGAGCCGGCGCAAAAATCACCGGATGGTATTGTCTGCTTTGGCGGAACTTGCAAGGCCGGATGTCTATTATGTAGTTTGCGGCCAGGGTGCATATGGGGACGCTTTACGGTCGTATGCAGAAAAAAAAGGGATTTCTGGCAGGCTGCGGCTGGTCGGTTATCAGGAATATTTAAACCAATGGTATCGAAATGCGGATATTTTTGTTTTTCCATCCAAACAGGAGGGTATGCCGGTTGCGCTTATGGAAGCAATGGCGGCCGGACTGCCCTGTGTCGTATCCGATATCCGGGGCAACAGGGAATTGATCGCAGAAAGGCCGGATGGCGGCAGGGGCTTGTCAGCATGGCGGGCGATTAAGGATGCGGGCGGCATCCGTGTTCCGGTCAACGATCCGAAATGTTTCGCGCAGGCGCTTCAGGTGCTTTTACAAAGCGGCAGTCTGCGGTATGCCTGTGGGGAACGGAACCGGGAAAAAATAAAACATTATGCCCTGCCGGTCGTGGAAGAGCGGATGCGTCGAATTTATACCGATTTTTCTCGGAGCAGGAATCGGACACAGGCGCGATGGAACGCAAGCAAAACAGGAAAGAAACCTCAAGAATGGGAAAGAAGAATAAAAAATGATCAGGGTATTGCATGTACTCAAATCAAGCAGATATGCCGGAGCGGAAAATGCGGCAATTACGATATGTAATGGACTTGGTACACCATATAAAACGGCATATGCGTCCGTAGATGGGCCGATTGCGTGGTGTGTGCGCGGCGCGGGACTCGAGTTTTATCCTATGCGGCAGTTTTCCATTGCGGAGGTAAAAAGGGTATTACAGGAATTTCGTCCCGATATTGTGCATGCGCATGATTATTCGGCTTCGGTATTTTGCGTAGTATTAAAAAATGGATACCGTCTGATCTCACACCTGCATAATAACCCGCCTTGGATCCGATCATGGAGTGCTCGGTCGTGCGCGTATGCCATGACGGCGGGAAAGATGGACCGGATTTTGACCGTTTCCGATGAAATTCGAAAAGAGGCGGTGTTTCTGCGCAGAAGAAAAGGGATTTTTGTAGTCAGCAATCCAGTGGATACAGCAAGGATACGGAAACGGGCGGAGGAATTTCAGCCAGGTACGGCAAATACAAAAAATACTAATAACATAGACCTCTTGTTCGTCGGGCGTTTGACCAAGCAAAAAAATCCGCAGCGTTTTATCCGTGTAGTAAGCAGGCTGGCCCGCGGGCGGCGACAACGTGTTTCGGCGGTTATGCTCGGCTGCGGGGAACTGGAAACGGAATGCAGGCAGATGGTGCGTCGAACCGGGCTTTCTGGATACGTCCGCCTGCTTGGTTTTTGCGAAAACCCATACCCATATATCCGGCGGGCAAGGATACTGCTGGTTACTTCGGACTGGGAAGGCTACGGGATTGCCGCGGCGGAAGCCATTGCGCTTGGCACGCCGGTGCTTGCGATGGCTTCTGGAGGATTAAAAACAATATTTGCGCGTTTTCCCGAAGCTTTGTGCCATTCAGAGGAAGAAATGTATAGAAAGGCAAAACGGCTGCTGTGGGAGCGGGCTGCTTATACATCATTTCAGGAAGCGCTGTGCAGGAATGTATCCATTGTAGACTTGCCGGACTATCAGACCGGAATACGCAGGATATACGACGGGCTGTGAAAAAGATGCAAAAGAACAGGCATCAGGCCGACAGGAAAGGAGGAACGAAAGAGAAATGAAACTTCATATCGCATATGCCTGCAATACCTGTTATATGGAACAGACCATCGTATCTATGGTGTCTTTATTGGAACATAACCGTACGCAGCAGATTGTACTGTATTTCATTGCAGACCACGTCAAGCCATTTTGGATAGAAATGGCCCGCAGGACGGCGGCAGCGTATGGCGCGCGGCTTAAAGTTGTTTCTTTAGATCGCCTGCTTGGGGAATTGAAACAGGTACTTTCTCTTCAAAACAGCAGGCATCCGCTGACGATTTACGCAAAATTATTCCTTGACCGGATCTGCGGTGCAGACCGCATCCTGTATTTGGACAGCGATACGGTAATCCTGGATTCTTTGCTGCCGCTGTGGGACATGGAGTTTAAAAATGCATGGGCGGCTGGTGTCGCTATGCCCTATTCGGATATACAAAAACGGCGGCTGGGTCTGGATCCCGCAGATACCTATGTATGTGACGGTATTTTAATGCTGCATCTAAAGCAATGGCGGGAACAATGCTGCGGGCAGCGCTGCGTAGATTATATTTATGCCAAAAAGGGCAGGCCGCCGATGCTGAGTGAGGGCGTCGTCAATTTTATATGCAGAAAGCGGCTGCTGGTGCTGCACCCGCGTTATAATTTGATGTCCGGAATGCTGTTATGGGACGCGGCACAATTGATGCGGCTGTACGGCGTGCAGGGCGGTTATTATGCAAACCGGGAGATTTTGCAGGCAAGATACCGTCCGGTGATCGTTCATTATCTCAATGAACTGTACCTAAGGCCGTGGTATGCGGGCAGCGGCCATCCTTATTGCCTGGCCTATCGATATTACCGCAAAAAAGCAGGGCTGCAAAGCCGCCTGCCGTACGGCAGGCTCAAAACCAGGACATATGTGCTGCGCATCATGAACGCATGTCTTCCATTCTCTGTATTTTGCGGAATCTATCGAAGAATCAAAGGCATAGAACAAAAACGCAGAGGACAATTCATAAGCAGGGACATTATGGATCGCTGCAGGATTTGATACAGGAGCTAAGAAATGGAAAAGCATTATTTAACCGGCACATGGATTTTTAAACTGTTAGCGGCATTTTTTGTGGCCGCACTTCTTTTTTTCCTGTCCGCAGGCCGCCAGATCCGCTATGCGCAGCATGATGTGGAAGCGCTGCCTTTTGACGGCACGCTTGGCGCGGTGACGGATGTGCGTACAGTGGAACAGTCTTTTATATATGACGGAGATTATCTGCATACGGTCTGTGTTCAAATTGGCACTTATGCAAGGGAAAATACAGGGCTGCTGCATGTGGCTTTTAAAGATGCCGCGGGCGGCGTCCTTTGGAAATCAAAGTATGATATCGCGCAGATGGAGGATAACGCATGGCTTGTAATGGAAATGGGTATCCGCCTGCCGAAAGACAGTGAATCCCCAAAAGCAGGCGGGCGCTATCGTCTGGAGTTTTGGAGCGAGGGCTGCTATGAAGACAATGCCGTGACCCTTTATACAGGTACGGCGGAATATGAAAAAGAAACGATACTGACCGTGGGCGGTGAACAGGCTGCGGCAGGCCGGCAGCTTGTGATGGCTGTTTCCGGCGGCAGAGAACGGGCAGGCGCCAGATTTTATTGGCTTTATGTGTGCCTTGCGGCAGGCGGGATCCTGTTGTTTTATGCAAACCAAAAGAAACAGGAGCAGGCGGGCAGAAAGTGTATGCTGCATACGGTGGGTAAGACGCTTGATACCTACCGGTTTTTAGTGAAGCAGCTTGTATCCAGGGATTTTAAGACAAAATACAAGCGTTCCGTGCTTGGGGCGTTTTGGAGCCTTTTAAATCCGCTGCTTACGATGGCCGTGCAGTATGTTGTGTTTTCTACCATATTCCGCAGCAGTATTGAGAATTATCCGGTGTATCTTTTAAGCGCGTCGATTTTATTTAATTATTTTACCGAATCGGTCGGAGGAGGGCTTTTGTCGATCGTCGGCAACGCGTCTTTGATTACGAAAGTATATGTCCCCAAATACATTTATCCGGCGACAAAGGTGCTGTCTACCGCGATCAATCTGCTGATTTCGATGATTCCCCTGTTTGTTGTCATTCTGGTGACGGGAGAAGAAATCACAGGCGCTTATGTTTTGATCCCTTATGTGGTGTTCTGTTTGATTTTATTTTGCACGGGCATGGCGCTTGCCCTGTCGGCGTTTATGGTGTTTTTCAGGGACATGCAGTTTTTATGGGGAATTATCAGCCTGCTGTGGATGTATGCGACACCTATGTTTTATCCGCAGGAAATCATACCGAAGCGTTTCCATCTGGTGCTGGACCTAAATCCTATGTATCATTACATTCAGTTTTTCCGGACGATTCTGCTGGGGCATGAGTCGCCGCAGATGGCGGAATATGCGGTATGTTTTTTGTTTTCCGCTGTCTTTTGCGCGGCTGGGGCGGCACTGTTTTGTCATTTTGAAAAGAAATTTGTACTGTATTTATAGGCGGGGTTTATATGATAAAAGTAGAAAATGTATCTATGAAATTCAGAATGAATCATGACAATGTAAACAGCCTGAAAGAGTTTGCGATTGCCGCAGCCAGGCGTCGTTTGAAATACAAGGATTTTTGGGTATTTCGGGATATCAGTTTTGAGGTGAAAAAAGGAGAGGTTGTAGGAATTATCGGCCGGAATGGAGCGGGCAAGAGCACGCTTTTAAAAATCATTTCCGGGATTCTATCGCCAACCGCGGGGAAAGTTACGCTCGCAGGCAGGGTGGTGCCGATGCTGGAGCTTGGATCGGGGTTTGACTTTGAATTAACAGGCAGGGAAAATATTTTCCTAAACGGTTCGATTTTAGGCTGCAGCGAGTCGTTTTTACGGGAAAAGTATGCGCAGATCGTGGCATTTTCTGAGTTGGGGGCGTTCATCGAAACACCGATCCGCAACTATTCCTCAGGGATGATGATGCGTCTGGCCTTTTCGATTGCGACTATCGTGCAGCCGGAAATATTGATTGTGGATGAGATATTGGCAGTCGGGGACGAAGCGTTTCAAAAAAAGAGCAGACGAAAAATGCTCGAACTGATGGGCGGCGGAACGACCGTATTGTTCGTTTCACACAGCATCGCCCAGGTCCGGGAAATGTGCAGCCGTGTGATATGGCTGGAAAACGGGCGCGTAAAGATGCAGGGGGAAACAAAATATGTCTGTGACAAATACCAGGAGTACATGAATCCGACGCAGGAAGAAACAAGCGGGTACCAGCAGGCATCCGATGTTTTGCGTAATCTGTCCGACGTGCTGTTTATTTATGGAGAGGATCGTTCGGATGCTTATGGGTGGCGGGTAACAAACCAAAGGGAACAGTTGGTTGCTGGCGCCGTACCGACAAATGAGATTTGCGCCGACGCGCTGGATTTGGATATGGTGCGGCTTTACCGGCTGTTTATTTGTGTAAACTGCAAGGATTCGCCCAAAATGCGGGATTTTTTCCGCTATGTCAAAGAATATCATAAAACTGTCCTGTTTGATTTCAGCGGATGTTCGCACGGGCAGCAAAAAGAAGATCCGCAGAAATCCCTTTTATCCATAACAGAGGCAAAGCAGTGCTGCAGCGCAGTCCTTGTTTCCAGTTATGAGCTTGCGCAAACCTATCAAAAGAAAGGCTGGCAGACGTTTGTAAGCCCGCTTTCGGTCGCGGAAGAATTACTCAAATATGCGTCCTGGGCCGTTTATGACCGGGAAGTCCTGCCGTTTTTGGATAAGCGGGATTTAACGGAAGAAGAACTCGTCAATTATAACCGGGCCTTGCAGCAAAACAGGGAGCATGCACAGGACGGAACAAGGATCGGGTATTTTCAGAAGCGTTTGTCCGGCCGGGAAGCGGCGGATTTATGGGAGCTGCTTGATGCGTCTGCTATGGAATGGGAACAATGGAAACTGGCCATAGAGGCCGGCGCAGAAACGGACGGTAAAGTTTTGGAAAACGAAAATCTGCAGTCCAAACTGGAACCGTTCAGGGAGCGGATCTTATTTTGGCGGGATCAAACAAAAGCGGACCTGGTGCGCAGGTACGCGCAGACGGATGTGGTACTGCTGCTGGATTATGGATGGGAAGACCTGCTGCCTTACTGGATTTACGCGTCGTTTGTCAAAGTGCCGTGTTTTCTTTTGCAAAAGACGGACTGCGGATCCGAACGCGGCAGTTCCTTTTTTCGGGCAGGGCAAAATATTGCGGCAGGAGACGCTTGTGCGTTTTGGAAATTCCTGGCACAGGAAAAACTGCGTAAACAAATTGCGGAAACGGCATATAGGGATGTGATGGAACATCATTGTACGGTAAAGACCGGGGATGCACTGGCCCGGTTTGTCAGACAAAAGATGCGCGGAAACATCGCGTTTTTGGTATCGGAACTGTCATTTGGCGGTGTGGGGTGGGTTGCGTGCCACCATGCTGCGCTGTTAAAAAAGCGGGGCGTTGACGTGCTGCTGCTTACAACCGGGCAAAAAGCAGAAAATATCATATTTGATGGAGAAAACCTGCCGGTTGTCTCCAGGGATACGATCTATTCCTACCGTTATTTTGACCGGATGGCGGCTTTTGACTGGCAGTCCGCACAATGGATGCAGGATTATGCAAATGCGGGCGTCAGGTATTATATGGTACGCGGTTTTGAAACCGATTATTATCCGCCTGGCAATATTATCCGGCTAAAAGCAAACCAGATGTATACGCCCCATGTACCGATGCAGTTTGCTGCCCCATGCCAGTGGTGCCAGTCATGGCTGGCGGACAACTATGGACAGTCCGCACAGGTCCTGCAGGAGGGGACTGCATTTGAAATGCTGCATACCATACCGGCCCGTCTGCAGAAATTTCAAAATCAGAAACGAAAGGTATTGCTCGCGGCCAGCGGCGCATTGGAAGCGGAACATCTTAGGGAGGCATTTCAGATTGCCGACCTGCTGGATCCGCAGCGGTACCAGATCTGCAGCTATTTTTACCATGAAAGGCCGGATGTAGAGGAAGAATTTGAAAGAAAATATCCGCGGGGAATACAATACCGCTGTAAAAGCCAGCAGGAAGTATGGCAGATGTATGGCGAGTGCGAAATCCTGCTGCTAACAGCAACAGGGATCTGCGCGCAGGCACAGATCCTGGACATGATGGCTGCAGGAGGAGCCGTCGTCGCGGCGCGTGAAGCGGCCAACCGCCTATTCTTATCGGACGGCGGCAACTGCGCGCTTTATGCGCCGGGGAATGTCGAAGAAGCAGCAGCATGTATCCGCAGGATTTCGGAAGAAGAAGATTACCGGAAACGCCTGCTTAGAAACGCACAACAGACGGCATCCGAACACGATTGGAGCAAGATGGATCCAAAGATTATTCAGTATTATACGGAAGCGGGAGAAAACCATGGGTGAGTTGCGAATACTGCTAGAAAAATCAATTGAAACGATAAAAACAGACGGACCCGGCGTATGGATGCAGAAAGCAAAAAAGTACGCTGCATTGCGGGAAGATCGGAAAACCAGGGAAAATGCAGACAGGACATTTGCCGATGTGCTGTTTATTAACGGCTGCCTGCTGCCGCATCCGCCGAGATACCGTGTGACCCACCAGCGGGAACAGCTTTTGGCGGCGGATTTATCCAGCAACGAGGTGAATTTTGCCGATCTGACACTGGACTTAGTCAGGCTTTACCGCGTTTTTATCTTTTTCCGGTGCCCGTATACCGATACCATTGGACAGTTTATCCAGGCGGCCAGGGAGGAACATAAGACGGTGCTGTATGATGTAGACGATTTGGTCATTGACGCTGCCTATACAAAATCCATCGCTTATCTGGATACACTGCCAAAGGAGGAGCAGGAAGCCTATTATGAGGGGCTTTTGCGCAACCGCTGCACGCTGGAACTTTGCGACGGCGCAATAACGACGACCGAACGTCTGGCGGAAGAATTAAAAAAATATGTACCCTATGTATATATCAACCGCAATACCGCCTCTGAGGAAATGCTGTATCTGTCTGAAAAGGCACAGGAGACAGAAAAAAGAGCGGAAGGAAAAGTGCGGCTTGGGTATTTTAGCGGAAGCATTACCCATAACGACGACTTTGATCTGATCCTGCCCGTAGTTTCTAAGCTGATGGCATGTTATCCCAATTTGGAGCTGCTGCTTGCGGGAGAACTGGACCTTCCCGAAAATCTGCAGGCATGGAAAGACCGGATCGAATATATCCCTTTTGGGGACTGGAGGAAGCTTCCAGGCATGATTGCGCGCGCGGACATCAATCTTGCCCCATTAACAGACAACCTATTTAACGAAGCAAAATCTGAAAATAAGTGGGTAGAAGCCGCTCTGGTAAAGGTACCGACGATTGCAAGCCGTGTAGGCGCTTTTGCGCACAGCATCACGCATGGCAGCAACGGTATGCTGTGTGCTTCGCCGCAAGAATGGGAAGAGGCCCTGCGTCTTTTGATTGAAAATGAAGAGCTGCGCACGCAAATCGGAAACAATGCATATACCTACTGCAGAAAGCATCGCACCACTATTTATACAGCCGTTCCTTTTGCGAATGAAATCCGCAGGCTGATGCACCCCAACCTTGTATTTATCGTGCCCGTCCTGCAAATCAGCGGCGGCCTGGCGGTCATTTTAAAACACTGTACCGTATTGAAAAAGGCCGGATACGACGTAGCCATTATAAACCAAGGATTTGAAAAGAAAACATACATAGAAAAAGACGGCGTAAACATCGGCGTGATTAATTTTAACCATACCAGCATTGCAGTATCCATTGACCGGGCGGTAGCCACTTTATGGACAACCTACCGTTTTTTTGAAATCTACGCAAAAATCGCACGCAGATATTATCTGGTGCAAGGATATGAAACAGATTTTAGCCCGGTAGGCAACGGATCGCGCATAGCGGCGAACAGGACCTATTGTTCCACGATACCCGTACAGTATCTAACCGTTTCCAAGTGGTGCTGCCAATGGTTGAAACAGCAATACGGACAGTCCGCGGGATATGTACAAAACGGGTTGGACACCCGGCAGTTTTATCCGGTAAAAAGAGATTGGAGCGGACGTAAAATACGTATTCTGGTAGAAGGAAGCAGCGCAGATTTTTACAAAAATGTAGATGAAAGCTTTCGGATTGTAAACCTGCTGGATCTGGAAGTTTATGAAATCTGGTTTCTGTCTTATCAGGGAGAACCGAAAAAAGAATACCATGTAGACCGGTTTTTTCATAAAGTCCCATATGAAGAAGTGGCGGATGTCTATCGTTCCTGCGACATTTTATTAAAGTCCAGCCTTTTAGAAAGTTTTTCCTATCCGCCGTTGGAAATGATGGCAACGGGCGGATATGTGGTAGCGGCGCCGAATGAGGGGAATGTGGAATATTTGGCGGACGGGGTGAACTGCCTGTTTTATACACATGCGGATCTTAAAACGGCGTCGGATGCGATTGCGCGCATTTCAAATGACGCGCCGCTGCGGGAACGGCTGTATGAAAACGGGCTGCGTACGGCCGCGGAACGGGAATGGGGGAGGATTGTGGGGGAGATTGTGCGGATGTACGAAATGTAAAACAAATACAGGGAGGATAAAATGATCTTTAAAAATCTGGCGGAAGAAAAGATCTTTCTGTTTATTGTAGTCATTTTTGGGCCGCTTATCTTATTGCTGACGCCGCCCATGTGCACGCCGGATGAAAATACGCACTTTTTAAATGCATATGCATTTGCAAACGGTGATTTTTTCCCGGAATGGCAGGAGGGGGAAATGGGGCGGTTTATTCCGCAGGCAGTTTCTGACTTTATTTCTTCCCATATGGAACAAGCCGTGGATTTGGAAGAGAAATATGATTTTTCTAAACAGTATTTGTCCAGTTTTCTTCCGAATGAAAACGGGGAGCTGGTTTTTTGGAACATGGGGCAATTGGCGGCGATTAATCCGATTGGTTATCTGGTTTCGGGCGCCGGGATATGGACGGGGCGGTTGCTTTGCGGATCTGTTTGCGGCGGCTATGACACCCCTTACAATCTGCTGCTGTTCGCCAGATTTTTTCATCTGCTGTTTTATGCCGTGACTTGTTATTATGCTTTGAAAAAAGCGCCGTTTTTAAAAAAGTCGATGTTAGTCATCCTGACAATGCCTATGAGCCTGTTTTTAGGAGTTTCGGTTTCATACGATGCGATTTTGATCCCGGTTTGCAGCCTGTTTTTTGCAAATACTATGGGATTGCTTGTTTTAGAACGAATGGTTTGTAAAACAGACATTTTTATCACAGGACTCTGCACGCTTTTTATGGTTGGAATAAAGACAGCCTATGCCCCTTTTTTATTGCTGCTGCTTTTGGTTCCAAGAGAGAAATTTGGAACGCATAGAAAATATATCGGGTGTGTGTGTTTAACGCTGGCGACCGGGCTTGTTTCCTATTTTGGTTATCAGACCTGTCTGCAGGCCATTCTGGGGGAGTTTTCGGTAAACGCAAATGAACAGGCTGCTGCGCACAGAGCGTATGTATTCTCACATATCGGAAAAATTCCAATCATAGCGGTACAGACGCTCCAAATGTTTGGATCATTTTATTTACAGAGCTTTTATGGAAAATTGGGCCAGCTTGATACCAATTTCCCACTGCCTGTTATGTGTTTTTTTTATGGCCTGTTTCTATTTATATTGGCAGGAGAAGTTTGTTCGGTTACGAAACCAATACCAAAGAAAATCAGGATCGTGGACAGTCTGCTTGTACTGGTATGTATTTCGGGGATCTTTCTTAACATGTACCTGGAGTGGACGCCGATTGTGCTCGGGGTTGGCGCGGATGTTGTGAGCGGGGTGCAGGGCAGATATTTTATTCCGTTATTTATCTATCTGTGTTTCCCGTTTCTGAACGGATTACTGGCAGGGAAAGAAAATTGCGACAGAATATGCCGGCAGACAGGCGCTTTGTGCAGTGAGATATTGGTGATCCAAAGCGCGGCGCTTACCAGCATGATACTGCTTGTAAGGTATTGGATCTAAGGAACTGTCCCAAAATAACTTACCATATTCCTTGTCTTTTTCTCCGAGAGCGCCACTCAAAAATCAGTTACATAGCCCGCTATGCGCCTGATTTTTGAGTGGTACTCCCGAAAAAAAATCCTGCGGACTATCGGTAAGTTATTTCGGGACAGTTTCTAAGAAAAAGACAGCATTCGCAGAGAAATGGAGAACGGGAAATGAAATATATATTATGTTTGGTGTATCTGATTTGTTCTCTTTCAGGACTGGCTTTTATGAAACTGGGCAGCATGGAAGACAAAAAAGTTCTTTTTCATATTTTGCATATGAAGTTTACGGTACAATCTATCAGCGGGTATTGTCTGTATATTGCCAGCTTTTTGATCTATACGGTACTTATTACAAAATTTGAATTAAGCCGTCTGGTGCCGGTGCTGGGAGGGATTGTAAATATTTTTGTTTTTATCATGGGCATCGTTTTGTTTCATGAGAAATTTACGGCAGGCGCATGGATCGGCTGTATCTGCATTGTAACAGGAATTGTTTTGATGGGGAAAAGCTGATACAGCCAATAAACAGCAGCAAAGGAGGAAGACCAGTTTGAAAACTTTGGTTATCATACCGGCTTATAACGAAGAAGGAAGCATTCAGAAAGTAGTAGAAAGCCTGGCAGATGGATTTCCGCAATATGATTACATCGTAATCAACGACGGTTCCAGGGATGCTACGGGTTCGATCTGCAGGGAAAACGGATATCCGATGCTGGATCTTCCGGTTAATATCGGTCTGGCAGGCGTAATGCAGGCAGGTTTTCAATACGCATATGAAAAAGGGTATGAATGTGCCCTGCAGTTTGACGGTGACGGGCAGCACCAGCCGGAGTATATTGAACGGATGTGCAGGCAGATGGCAGAGTATGGGGCGGATATTGTAATCGGTTCCCGGTTTGTGGGACAGGAAAAACCAAGGAGCCTTCGTATGGCAGGCAGCAGGATCATACAGGCGGTGATCCGTATAACAACCGGAAAGAACATTCAGGATCCGACTTCCGGCATGCGTTTATTTAACCGGGACATGATGAAAAAATTTGCCTATACAATGAATTATGGACCGGAGCCGGATACCATTTCCTATTTAATCCGCTGCGGCTACAGGGTGGAGGAGGCACCGGTAGAAATGAAAGAGCGGGAAACAGGGGAAAGCTATTTGAGTTTCAAGCGTTCCATGCAGTATATGCTGCATATGTGTATGTCTATTGTTTTCATTCAGGGATTTCGCAAAAAGGAGGAGCGGAAATGACGGCTGTACTAAAGACAGTTTTGATTTTGGCATGTCTTTTGACCTGCTTCTATACCCTGCATAAAATACGAAAATCGCAGATGCAGATAGAAGATTCCGTTTTTTGGATCATTATTTCTGCCCTGCTTGTGATCGTCAGTATATTTCCGGGGATTGCCTATACGGTTTCAGAATTAATGGGGATTGGCGCGCCGGTTAATTTTGTGTTTCTGGCTATGATATTTATTTTACTTTATAAAGTATTTTCTATGTCCGTGCGCATTTCACAGTTGGAGTATAAATTAAAAAATCTGGTGCAGCAGATTGCGATTAAAAATTATGAATCGCAGGAAAGGAAACGGAAAAATGAAAAATAAGGAAAACGTGTGGAGGCCAGATTTCCTATTATCGCGGTGTGGGATTTTAGAAAAATAAATCGAAAGCTGAAACCGAAAAATATACAGCAAAAAAAATTTATTTATAGGCTTGACTATACAGTTACTGGATGGTTTATGATACTGTTTACCAGAAAACAGATTAGGTAAATGGAGGAGACGCTTATGGAACATACAACTGTATACGAAAAACCCGTCACACTGAAAAATATTTTCAAATTCGCTGTGCCGACGATTGCGATGAGCGTATTTATGTCTTTTTATACGATGGTTGACGGGCTGTTTGTGTCAAACTTAATCGGCACAGACGCGCTTTCCGCGATCAACCTGACGGCTCCGGTGGTCCAGCTTGTTACAGCCATTTCCACTATGCTTGCCACCGGCGGCAGCGCGGTCATTATGAAAAAAATGGGGGAACAAAAAACAGAGGAAGCAAAAGAGGACTTTACATGTTTGATCCTGGTAAATGTGCTGGCCGGGGCGGTTTTATGCATCGTCTCGTATCTGGCAATCGGCCCCGTGTTTGCAGGCATGCGGCTTTCAGCGGAAGTGGAACGGTATTGTGTGGAGTATATCAGCCGCTATCTGGTGTTTACAGTGCCGATTCTTTTGATGAACAACTTTACGCTTTATATGATTGCGAGCGAAAAGGCGACGCTTTCCCTGATTTGTTCCGTAACGGGCGGTATATTGAATATGGCGCTTGATTATGTGCTGATTGCCGGATGCGGCATGGGGATTAGCGGCGCGGCAATTGCAACCGGTTTGGGCTATTCGGTGACGGCGGTTGTGGGCCTGTTTGTTTTCTGCCAGAAAAAGAACTTTCTGCACTTTAAAAAACCGGTATTCCGGTTTCCGGTTCTTGTAAACGCGGCGTCAAACGGATGTTCGGAAATGGCGACGGCGCTTGTAACCGGAATTATTACGATGATGTTCAACTGGACGATGCTGCGTTATGTCGGGGAGGACGGTATCGCGGCCGTTACGATTATTATGTATGTACTGATGTTTGCAAGCTCTTTGTATACGGGCTATTCCTATGGGGTTGCGCCGATGCTCAGCTACTACTATGGGCAGCACAACTATGGGAAGCTGAAAAAACTGGTATCGGCCAGCCTGCGGGTAATCGCGGGGATTTCCCTGGCAACGGCGGCGGCGTCATTTGTGCTGACGGGGCCTCTGGTTTCGGTGTTTGCCCGCCCGAACCACCCGGTATATGCTTTGGCAGTGGCCGGAAACCGGATTTGTACGATCGCGCTGCTTTTCATTGGCTTTAATATTTTTGCCAGCGGGATGTTTACCGCGCTGTCTAACGGCATAGTTTCAGCGGCACTGGCGTTTTCCAGATCTTTTGTATTTATGCTGATTACGATGCTGGTGCTTCCGCGGATTTTTGGCGTGAACGGGATCTGGCTGGCTACGCCTGCAGCGGAGCTGATGGCGCTTGCTTTGTCCGGTTTTTTATTTTTCAAATATAAAAAGCGGTATGGGTATTAAGGGCTGTATGTGAATAACCGGTTTACATACGGTTCCTGACAGGAATTTCGATTTGTACAATATAATCCGCAACCTGTTCGATCACCGTTTCATTAATTCCTTTTTCATAAGAATAGCCGTATAGCGACAGCCCTTTTTGGCCGGCATAGGCCAGGATTTCTTCATACCGTGCGGGAATACCGTCCCAGTCGCCTTTATGGAACGCCCGGATATACGTTCCTTGCGGCTGGATATGCAGACCGGGTTTGTGTTTGAGCAAAGGCATTTCGATAAACAATGCCGTATAATCGTCAAAATCGCCGTTTTTCAGGCTGGCCGCCGGGATCATAGAGCCGTAGGAGGCATTATGCAGGCGGCCAAGCTGGTATTTGGCCGTTTCTTGTATAATCAGTTCCGCTTCTTGTTCAAAGGTCGTGTCCCGGTCAATGGCAACGGTGATCAGGCTGCGTTCCTTTTTTTCCACAATGCTGATCTCGGACAGATCTAAGGTCAGCAGGGTATCCATGTTGGAAACGTGGCTGTACAGCATTTTTCTGACTGCCTGCAAGTGCATGATCTGCAAATCGAGGTCTGTCATTTTCTGTTCCAAAAGGAGTTTCATGTTTTGGGCGGAACGGTTTTTCATAAACCGCTGGATTTCCGTTATAGGCACGTCCAGTTCCCGCAGCAGCAGGATCGTTTCTAAGATGGGGCTTTGCTGGTAATTATAATAACGGTATCCATTGGCAGGGTCTATGGCGGCGGGCCGGAACAGGCCGATTTCATCATACCACATCAGTGTTTTTTTATGAATGCCGTGCAGGGCGGCAAATTGGCCGATGGTAAATTGTTTTTGTTTCTTTTTTTTATTCATTGTCTGTTTTGTTCTTTCTGCCGTTTGGCTGTAATACGCAGTTGCAAAATCATTCGATATCCTTGTTTGTTATATACATTCTATCAAATTAGCTGGTATTTTCAAGAGCTTACTTTATGGCTGTGGGGACGCCGGATGAGGGACGAAAGTCCGGCTGGTTTTCTCTAACTCTACATCAGAAAGACATACTTAGCGGTACATACGGGATGCCCCGTTTTACCAGCAAAATATGCCTTTCCTAGTACACCGTAAAATAAATAACTGGTTATATTTTATGGTGTACTAGTGCCTTGTAAAGTTTAAAAGTGAATCAAAGAAAATGTAAATCTTGACAAG
>CAJUIH010000083.1 GCA_910586045.1 uncultured Eubacterium sp. | reverse complement strand
CTTGCCATTCTGGAGGGCCGCCAGCAAGCCGGGCAAACCGTCTCTTCCAGCGTCCGGCGGGCAAAAATGTAACACCCGGTTTCAATTGTTATGATGGGATGCCAGGTGCATCACGTGTTTGCGGAAAGATTGTTGACACAAAAATGCATCAGGGTTATAATTGGTTCAAACTGATATCGGGATGTCATCTGCCGCAGGCAGCAGTATGGAGATTTTAGAATGATTAGAAAACGGATGAAAAGCAAAAAGGACAAAGGAATCCCATTATTTCTTTCCATTATATTGGTATTTGGAATTTTAGGGGGCTTTGTGTTTGCAATGTCACGAAAGCTATCAGCGGAAATGTCTGCGTCGGCGATCCAGAATCTGAGTGAAAGCCTGGATTTGATGAAAGGGACGATTGAGGCTATTTTATTAAAAGAAGCAGAGTTTCAGCAGATGATTGCGAAAGAAATTGTGATGGTGGAGGAACCGGAGCAATTGATCCGTTCTTATAATAAAAATCAGACTATGGTAAAAATCGCGTTGGTTTGGAGCGGAGAGGAGCAGGGGATATCAAATCTGGAGGATGTATTTGAGCCAAAGGAACTGGACTTTTCTGCGGGAAATCGGGTCAATGGCCTGGCCATATCCGAATCTTATGTGAATTATATGGGGGCATGGGCGTATACCATGAAATGTCCGGTGGTACAGGATGGAGAGGAGATTGCGCAGTTATATGTCGAATATATTTATGATGCGATCGGGGAGTCGCTTCCGAGAGGGTTTTATGACGGAAAGGCCATGCTGTATATTATGGATGCAGAAAATGAAAGGCTTGTGCTGAATCCGAGAGGGATCGGGGAACGGGATGCGGGACATCTGAATCTGGAGGATTTTTACCGGGCAAACAGGATTGTAGAGGAAAAAATTCGGGATGAAGTGGCCCGGTGTGTTGCGCATGGGGACCATGTATTATTTTATCACAATATACGAAATAAAAATTCGCTGAATTATATGTGGGCGGTAAACGGGGGATCACATTACCTGATTGGATATGTGCCGATCGAAGCTATCCAGCGGGAGGGCAGGGCCGTAAATCAGAATATTTTCATTGTGGTTGCCGTTATGCTGGCTGCATTTTTTATTTGCTGCGTGCTGTACTATTTTACGCAGCGACAGCAGAATAAAGTCCGCAAAGAGCGGGAAGCGGAACGGGAGATCCATAACCAGCGGCTTGCGGAAGCGCTGCAGGCCGCACAGGTAGCGAGCAATTCTAAAACTACGTTTTTATCCAATATGTCGCACGATATCCGTACGCCGATGAACGCGGTTTTGGGATTTACGTCCCTGCTTGCCCTGGACGCGGAAAATCCGGTGAAAGTCAGGGAATATACAAAAAAGATCAAGGCGTCCGGCCATCATCTGCTGAATCTGATTAATGATGTATTGGATGTCTCCAAAATAGAAAGCGGAAAAGTAGTACTGAATATCGAAGAGTTTACGATTAAAGATCTTGTGGCATCCGTAGATGCGATCATACGCCCGATGGCCAAAGAGAAAAAACAGGCGTTCCATGTGGAGATCACGAATATCGGGCATGAATACCTGATGGGCGATGAAATGCGGATGAACCAGATCTTTATTAATCTTCTTTCCAATGCCGTAAAATATACGCAGCAGGGAGGGAATATCTGGCTGCGGATCATCGGGTTAAAACAGCGCTCCCCGCAGTACGAGCATATTCGGATTGAAGTGGAGGACGACGGTTATGGGATGACGCCGGAATATGTAAAGGTTATTTTCGAACCGTTTACAAGGGCGGAAAACAGTACGACAAACAAGGTGCAGGGTACGGGCCTTGGCATGGCCATTGCAAAAAATGTAGTAGAACTGATGGGCGGGACGATCGAGGTGTCCAGCGAAGTCGGGAAAGGGACCAGGTTTCGGGTGGAAATCGAATTTCGGATACCGGAGGGGCAGGCGGATCTGCAGTTTTGGGAAAAAAGCGGCATTCACAGAATCTTGGCGGTGGATCGTGATCAACAGGTATGCGGCAGTATACAGTCGTTGATGAAAGAAACCGGGGTACTGGTGGATACGTCGCTTACGATGGAAGAAGCTCTGGAAACCATACGTATCCATCCTACGCCGGAAAAACCGTATTATGACATCGTTTTACTTGATTGGGAGCTTACAGGCAGAAATGGCGCGCAGGCAGTACAAAAGCTGCGCGAGACGGGATTAACGGCCGTTCCGGTTTTGTTTTTGACAGCTTATGACGCGGAAGGGACACAAGAGGCGTTTTCGATCGAAGAGACAGGAATTTTGGCGAAACCGTTTTTTGTCTCTTCTTTTAAGGAAAAGCTGCTGGAAATGGCGGCGGAGCATGGGAAGCAAACAAAAGAGGAGACGGCGGCAGAAAACCTGACAGGGCTGCATTTTCTTGCGGCGGAAGATAATGAGATTAATTCGGAAATTTTAAAAGAGATTTTGTCGATTGAAGGGGCGAGCTGCGAGATTGTAGAAAACGGCCAGTTGGCGTTCGAGCGGTTCCGCGATGCGCCGGAAGGGAAATTTGACGCCATATTAATGGATGTCCAGATGCCGGTTATGAACGGTTATGACGCGACCAAGGCGATCCGGGCATTAGCACGAAAGGATGCGGGCGAGATTTTGATTATAGCGATGACAGCGAACGCGTTTGCGGAGGATGAAAAAGAAGCTCTGGAAGCGGGGATGGATGTGCATTTGTCAAAACCGGTAGAAATCGATTTATTAAAGAAAGTGATCCGGCAGTGCTTGCGGGAGAAAGGGGCGGGGAATGAAAAAGAGTAGCAGAAAAATAATACGGGTATGCGCGGCATGCATAACGGCCCTGGCGTTTTCAGCCTGCGGGCAGGATAAAATGGATAAAAATTTGCTGGAAACGAAGAAGAATGACAGAAAGATTGTAAATCTGTACTCACCTATGGAAAAATCGAATCCGGAAGCGAAAAATGCCGCAAGGACGGCGTTTGAGGAAACGGTTACTTTGGCGGAAGAAAGGCTGGATGTAACCATGGAGTTTCATTCTTATACGGCGGAAAATTACAAGGAGAAAACATACGATGACGTCGCGCTCGAGCGGGCGCGCAATGGGATGGATGACCTGTATCTGTTAAATCCGGATACGATCCAGATCCTTGGTTCCGAAGAGCGGCTGCTGGACTTGTCGGATCTTTCCTGCGCCGGCAATTTACGGGAGGTTGTAAAAACGGCGAATACCGTAAACGGCAAGCTGGTCGCGATTCCGCAGGAGGTTGTGGCATACGGCCTGTTTGTAAATCAAGACATGTTTGACCAATATGGCCTTGCGTTGCCGGAAACGCCTGAGGAACTGCTGGAATGCTGCAGGGTATTTCAGGAAAACGGAATTAAAACGCCAATCGGCGCAAACCGCTGGTGGCTGGAAACGATTGTGTTCGCCCAGGCCTATGCGGACCTGTATAACGGAGGCAATACCGAAGCGGAAATTGCGGCGTTAAATAAAGGGGAAAGAAAATACAGTGATTATATGCGGCCTGCGTTTATGTATTTAAAAGAATTGATGGACCGGGGGTATATCGATGCAAAAACCGCGCTTGTTTCGGAAGCGATTGAAGCGGAAGGCCCGGATTTTAGGGCGCAGAAAACACCGATTGTCATGGCATACTGGTCGGCGGCAAATGCGGATACCGCTTATGGGAAAGTGGATTTTCATATGCAGGTAATCGGATTTCCAAGCAGCCGCGGCCAGATGCCGGTCGTTCCTGTGACAGGATTTGGGGTTGGAGCGGATGCCGAACATCTGGAAGATGCAAAGGATATTCTGGAAGTCATACTTTCTGATGAGGCGCTTTTAAAATATACACAGGTGAATAAGGTTATTTCGCCGTCCAAAAATGTGGAGGTAGACTGCATTCCGGCATTAGAGCCTTTGAATAACCGGATTAAGGAGAATGTATACGTACTTGGCTCCAATGCGGGAATGAAAGTAGAGCAATGGGGAAATACCTGCCGGATTGTCCGCAAGCTGCTGGGCGGGGCGACGGTAGAAGAATGTATGGCGGAATTTGACAGGCTGCAGGAGGAGTCTTTAAAAGAATAGGGAATGCGCGTTTTTTGGTAACCATCGGACTCTTTTGTGCATATGATAAGCAAAAAGGAGAAAATCAGGTTTATGGCAATCGGTTATTTAACCATAGAGGCACGTACCGCGCATCAGGCTGTCCCGGTAAGCGGCGTACAGATCAGCATTTTGGACGCGGAAGGCAGCCGTGTGTATGAACTGGTAACGGACGCGGAAGGGATGACGCCGCTGATTCCGCTGGAAACGCTGGATCAGGGGTTTTCGCAGAATGAGTATTATACGGAAGAGCCGTTTTTAACCTACAGCGTATTGGCGCGGGCTGCTGGTTTTAATACCCTGTTTGTTTCGCAGATCCCTATTTTTGACGGCGTACGCGCGGTACTGCCATTGGTGCTTGTACCTATGCAGGAGATGCAGCGCAGCCCGGAACGTATGGAGATTACGGTTGGGCGCCCGGCCGTTGCTTTACCGGAGGGGCGCAGCCAGGAAGGGACAACAGGCAGCCCGTATGTCCTGCGCCAGGTAGTCATTCCGAATCCGATTACCGTGCATTTGGGCCGTCCGGATACAGGGGCGCAAAATGTACAGGTATCTTTTATTGATTATATAAAAAATGTAGCGAGCAGTGAAATCTACCCGACCTGGCCGCAGGCTGCGCTTCGGGCAAATATTTATGCCATCATTACGTTTGCGCTCAACCGTGTCTATACAGAATGGTACCGCAGCAGGGGCTATGACTTTGACATTACGAACAGTACGGCCTATGACCAGTATTTTATTTATGGACGGCCGATTTATGATTCGGTCAGCAGGATTGTGGATGAGATTTTCAATGAATATGTCCGCAGGCAGGGACAGAATGCGCCGTATTTTACCTCGTTTTGCAACGGGACGACTGTGGTGTGCAGCGGATTGTCCCAGTGGGGTACGGTAACGCTTGCAAACCAGGGGCTTTCGCCGTTACAGATTTTGCGTTCTTATTATCCAAAGGACGTGGAAATTGCGCAGACAGACGTGATTACGGGAGAGATTTCCTCTTATCCGGGTACGCTGCTGAAAGTCGGCAGTACCGGACTGGATGTCCAGACCATCCAGACTTACTTAAACAGGATCCGAAAGAATTATCCGGCCATTCCAAGGATTACGGACAGTACGGGTACCTTTGGCAGCAGCACAAGGGCAGCCGTAATAGCATTTCAAAGAATCTTTAACCTGACGCCGGACGGAATTGTCGGCAAAGGCACCTGGTATAAGTTATCCAGTATTTATACGGCAGTGACAAGGCTGGCAGAGTTAAACAGCGAAGGCGATACGCTTGGAATCGGGACAGTTCCGCCGGACAGTATCCTGCGCCAGGGCGCCAGGGGGCAGGATGTAATCACGCTGCAGTATTTACTTAACATGGTATCGATCTATCACCCGGGAATCCCGGCTCCGGCGCAGGACGGTATTTTTGGAAGCGGTACCAAGCGGGCGGTAACAGCATTCCAGCAAACCGTCGGTTTAACGCCGGACGGCGTAGTCGGGCCTTTGACCTGGCAGGCGTTGTATGAAACCTATCACGGGATCGAAGAGAATGTACCGTCCGGAGGAGAGATCCGGTATGTCGTACAGGCTGGGGACAGCTTGTGGCTGATTGCCCAAAAATATCAGACGACGGTCAGCGCGATACAAAAGCTAAACGGATTAACGGGCGATCTGATCAAGGTCGGCCAGACACTGAAAATACCGGCAGGGCAGAACACGCCGTCCGGTTATACGGAATATACCGTGCGCGCGGGCGATTCCCTCTGGACGATTGCGCAGCGGTATCAAACGACGGTCAGCGCGATTAAAAATCTGAACGGGCTGACAAGCGACGCACTGAGCATTGGACAGATCTTGCGGATTCCAAACTGACTTTCTTGTGCTGCAAGTCATCCGTCCTGCATGGGCATTGGAGTTTGGCTGCGTGCACGCCCGGAGAGGCGGTTTGTCCGGCTTTCTGGCGGCCCTTATCCGGCGTCGCTGCAGCCAAAATGTAACGCCCGGTCTGGACGGTTACGAAAAGGTTTGCTTTTTGCGTATTTTATTTGGAAAACGACTTGATTTTTGTCCGTCCGTGTTGTAGAGTATGTAAGGAAAAAAACTGTAAATAATTCGTTACAGCAAGTACAGGCAAATGAATCGTATGATCGGACAAATCGGGATCAGATGAATCAGATGCCTGTCATACAGGAGGATTGGAAAATGCCTGTGAGCTTTACAAGGTCTGTTGTTATTATATTGGTGACAGGGCTGACTATTTTTTTTACCAGGCTGATCCCGTTTTTATTTTTTCCGCCGGGAAAAGAAATACCCCCGACTGTGCAGTATCTTGGGAAAGTGCTGCCGCCGGCCGTAATCGGGATGCTGGTTGTTTACTGCCTGCGCGGTGTCAGTCTTACAAATTTCCCGTTTGGCGCGCCAGAAGCGATTTCGATCCTGATCGTATCCGTACTGCATGTCTGGAAACGGAGCAATCTGCTTAGTATTGGTGCCGGGACTGTAATCTATATGCTGCTTGTACAAACCGTTTTTGCGGGATCCTAAGACTTGCAAAAGACGAAACAAACAATAGGAGGAATGCCTGTAATGAAAAAACAACCATTTGTGTCAAACGAACAGCTTCAGGAGATCGTAAAACAGTTTCCGACGCCGTTTCATTTATACGATGAAAAAGGAATCCGTGCGAATGTCCAGGCAGTCAGGGATGCGTTTGCGTGGAATCCTGGATTTCGGGAATATTTTGCGGTTAAGGCGGAGCCGAATCCATTTATTATCCAGATTTTAAAGGAATACGGTTGCGGCTGCGACTGTTCTTCCCTGACCGAACTGATGTTGTCTGACGCCGTGGGAATCCGTGGGGAACAGATTATGTTTTCTTCCAATAATACGCCGCCGGAGGAATTTGTATTTGCAGACAAGCTGGGTGCGGTGATTAATCTGGACGATTTTACGCATATCGATTTTCTGGAACAGACGATCGGAAAAATACCGGAGACGATTAGCTGCCGTTATAATCCAGGCGGTGTATACGAAATCAGCAACGGTATTATGGACAACCCAGGTGACGCCAAATACGGATTCACAAAAGAACAGTTGCTGGAAGGATATCAACTGCTGAAAGAAAAGGGTGCAAAGCATTTTGGGCTGCATTCGTTCTTAGTCAGCAATACGGTGACCAATGATTATTATCCGGCGCTTGCAAAGACTCTGTTTGAATTGGCGGTTGAAATACAGCAAAAGCTTGGGATCAAGCTGGATTTCATTAATTTGTCCGGCGGCGTGGGCATTGCTTATCAGCCGGACCAGGAGCCGAATGACATTGCCGCGATCGGAGAAGGCGTGCATAAAGTATTTGATGAAATATTAGTACCCGCAGGACTTGAAAATACAGCGATTTATACGGAAATGGGGCGGTTTATGACAGGGCCGTACGGCTGTCTCGTAACAAAGGCGGTGCATGAAAAGCATACTTACAAGGATTATATCGGCGTAGACGCGTGCGCCGCAAACCTGATGCGTCCGGCAATGTACGGCGCCTATCACCATATTACGGTTATGGGCAAGGAAGACGCGCCATGCGACCATAAATACGATGTCGTCGGCTCGCTTTGTGAAAATAATGACAAGTTTGCGGTTGACCGTATGCTGCCGGAAATTGAAAAAGGAGATTATCTGGTGATCCACGATACCGGTGCGCATGGGTTTGCGATGGGCTATAATTATAACGGCAGGCTGTGGTCCGCGGAGGTGCTGCTGCGGGAAGACGGGACGGCGCAGCTAATTCGGCGCGCGCAGACGCCGAAAGATTATTTTGCGACGTTTGACTGTTTTGCTATTTATCAGAACATCCCATTTTCGGAATCATAGGGGCCAAGACGATGTAATCCTCATGCCATTTTGATTACTGGTGGTGCCATATTCGTATGGCATGGGGATTTTCTTAGGAACAGTCAATAACCTGCCGTTTGCTTGATTTTTCTGGCACTCTTTTCATCCGGCGTTTGGAAAGCCGTTTCTGGCATGGATTTAGGCCGTGATTAGTTTTACTTGTGTATTGGTAATCAGTTTCGCAAGTTCTTTTTCATCGTTTACCGGCTGGCTGGTTTCAATTCCGCCGGATCCGACCTGTTCCAGCGTATGGCAGTCGCTGCCGGAAATCTGCTTGAGATTCGGATGGTTTTTTAGCCATACCGTCAGCTTTTCATTGTGATTGCCGCTGTTTGGCCGCTGGTTGAACTCCACGCCGTCTAAATACGCAGGGTCCTTGGGGCGGCAGGGTTCCCGGAATGGGTGGGCCTGGAACATTGCGGCGCCATAGGAACGGCATCGTTCGTACAGGTCTTTTTGCTTCCAGAAACACAGATCCGGATACTGCAGCAAAAATGCTTCGTCAATGCCATAGATTAAATATTCTTCGGGATTCGGCACCAGGCCGATTTCGATCCCGAGCATGACTTTGACCGGATAGGAGGCTTCCATTGCTTTTGCTTTTCGGTATCCTAATAAGTATCGTTCGATTTGCTCTTCTTTTGTATGCCCAAATTCTTTTAACAGTTCATGGTCAAAATGATTGGTGATTACGATTGCGTCAAAGCCTGCTTCGCTGTATGCCGAAACGATACGCTGCGCGTCTACTTGCGCGCACGGGCTGCTTTCGCTGGTGTGGACGTGCATTTCTATTTTCATATGCAGATCTCCTCTTTCCCTGATTTCTTGTGCTGGTCTGGTTACTGTGATTTTATGTGTATGATCCGCTGTCAGTTTGGTGCGGAAAATTGTTTTTGTACTTCGTGAAACTGCCCGCAGGTTTTCTTCCCCTCAGGGCAGCGTCCGGTTACAAAGCAGCTTGGGCCGAAATGGCAAAACAGCGCGGGGGAAACCTCTCTTAGCCGGTTAAGGATTAACATAGCGACATTGCGCGTTTCCCACTGTGCCCGGTTGCAGGTGCGCAGGCTCAAGAAAACAAGCAGTTCGCGTGCATTGATTGTTGTGGTTAGATCAATCACGCTGCCGCTTAAATACAAATATGCGGTTTCCTGCTTATGCAGTCCATAAGAAGTAAGCAGGTCATACAGTTCCTTGGTTTTGCGGTAAGCGTTTTGGTATCTTTGCTTTTGCGCAGGGTCAGCTTTGACCGTTTCCGGTATCATATACCGCTCGCAGTCGCATACATCGTAAAACGGCGGAATCAGAATCGACTGCATCCGGTGTCTGGTCAGGTGGGTCACGCAGGCCAGTGAAATACCGTTGATCCGGAATGTATACGAAAGCTGTTCCAGTTCCCGCGGACGGCGGTCGGCAAGGATGGCCGTGATAACCTGTTCGGTCAATTCCCTGTTTTCTAACATACGGTCGATTTTTTCGGTCGCGATATTCGTATATGCGCACAGGCAGGCTTTGGCGGCTGCGTATTCCGGGTTTTTCGGATAGGACAGCAGTTCGACGGAAATACCGCCGGTACGCGGCGCCAGTATGGGATCGTGCGTAGTTTTTTGCAGCAGTTGTGCCAGTTTTTCATATTTTTGCTCCGTACCGTCCGTTTCATCTGCCAGCGGGCGGAAAATGTACGGACATAAATCGGCCGCCTGGTTATAAAGCTGCATGCCCAGTGCGTGGATTTCCGTGTGGT
This sequence comes from uncultured Eubacterium sp., assembly GCA_910586045.1. Lineage (GTDB taxonomy): Bacteria > Bacillota > Clostridia > Lachnospirales > Lachnospiraceae > Eubacterium_J. The sequence continues at coordinate 6,780 of CAJUIH010000083.1, read as the reverse complement.
CCTTTCCTTTGCCATGCAGCATCGAAGAAAGGATATGGTATAATTCCCGGGCGTTGACCGTACAGTAGAAATTACTCCGGTAGCAGTAAGGGAGCAAAAACCGGGCATCCTCTTTTGGGATGCCTGCTTCGCAAAAGGCTTCATATTCTTGAAAGAGAAAGGACATATGCTCCCGGTAGCGGGTTTCCAGTTTTGCCGCGTCCGGCAGCGGGGAGTCGTTTTGGCCTATAAAAGCGGGCACTACGAACCCCATATTGCTGAAATCTACATAGCGCCTGGATTTTACGGTAAATGACGCAAGTCTAAATTCCAGCATAAACTGTTCCGCATATGCAGACACATTTTGAAAGGCAAGATTGAAATAAATATGTTCAATAATTGTCCGGTGGCCGGAGGCAAGTACTTTTTGGATAAGCGCCTGGTTTTTTTGGGTGTCTACGGAATGTGTAAAGATGGACAGGCAATCGCCTGTTGTTGTGGAAATCCGGGCAGCGGCTGCTGTAATCTGGTCCGGCTTTTGTGTGCAGCCGATGATTTGAACGGTACTGTCGATCCGATGATCCATGGGTTTCCTCCTTATTTTCGTGTGGTGTCTTCGTTATGGCGGGGTTATAAAACGGATGGCCGTTTGTTTATTCCCCGCCTGCCTCTACGGTAACTGTTTCCGGATCTCCGTCGGCGGCCTGGTCGATTACGGCCTGGGATAATTTTAAAAAATTGGATCCGGAATGGCTGGCACCGCTGACCGCATCGACGCCGTCCGGGCTTTGTGACGCAATAAGCTGTGCGGTATAGTTTCTGGTATATTCGTTTGGATAAGTTCCCTCCACAGCAGACATATTCTGCATATAAGCGTTATCCCATGCTTTGATGTAGCCGCTCGGGTCTTTGGCATTAAATTCGGCGTATACGATCTGGCCGGATTTTACCATTATGCATAGGTATTCTTTCCATCCATGGGAATATTCGGACATTTCCGCGGTATAAAACCCGTCTTTCAAACGGTTCTCGCTGCTGCAGCCGCTCAGAATGGGTGCGCATAAAAAGATGCACAAAAAGAGCACGCAAAACAGCAGGGGATGCGGACGTCTGGTATTTATTTGGTGAAAGGACTGCATGCGGTTTCTTCCTCACTTTCTTTTAATTTTACCTGTGATACATATTGATGCAGGCTTTCCGACTGCGACAGGGAATTGGCGGCTACCTGGTTTGCTTCTTCCGCAAGTTCGCGGTTTTGGTCGGCGATCTCTTTTAAGGAATCCAGTTTTTCACCGACGCAGTCGACCGTGTTTGTCTGTTCCTGGGTGGTCGCCGCAAGCTGCGCGGAAATTTCCCGGTATTGTTCGGTTACGGTTTGGATCTCCTGAAAGGCGGTAGCGGTTTCATCCGCTGTTGTTAAGCCTTTGCGGATCAAATCGGTAGAGCTTTGGATAATATCCGCGGTTTGCTGCAGTGCGTCGGTGGTCTGTTCGGATAGCTGGCTCATTTGTGAGGCAACTACTGCGAATCCACGACCCGATTCCCCGGCTCTGGATGCTTCAATCGAAGCGTTTAGGGCAAGCAGGTTTGTCTGGAAAGAAATGTCTTCCACAAACTTGCTGATTTTGGAGATTTCTTCTACCGCTTGGTTGATTTCCGCCATCATAGAAAGCATGTTTTCCATATGTTTGCCGCCGAGGGAAGTCTTGTCGGTTGCGTTTTGGGCGCATTGTTCGATTTGCAGTACGTTGTCCCGGTTTTTCTCAATCGAAGAGGTAATCAGTTCCATGCTGTCGGCAAGCTGATGCAGCAGTTCTTCCTGCGACACAGCCCCTTCTTTCAGCCGCATGGCATTCGCGGATACGTCCTGCGAATTTTGGTTTACTGCCTGTGAAGACCGGTTCATACGTACCATGGTCTGATTGAGCGATTCGGCGATATGGTGCAAAGAGTCCCGGATGGAACAAAAATCCCCGTCAAAATTATCCGGTATGCGGATCGTATAATCGCCGTCGGAAAGAGCGCCCAGACAGGTTTGGATATCCTGGATGTAGGCGTTTAGGCCGGCGATCGTTTTTGACAATGCGTCGGTTAAAACAGCTGTTTCGTCGTTTGTCTCCGCGGCCGTGACCGGGTCCGTTAAATTTCCCTCTGCCAAAAGCTGCAGGCGATTTGTCGCGGATGAGAGGGACCGTGAAATTTTATTGGATACGGAAGTAACGACCATAGTCGCAGCGACCAGCAGGAAAACAGTAAATAAAACAGACAAGATAAGGGAGGATCGTACCGTCCCCATAAATTCCCGCTGCGGGGCATGGATCAGCAGCGCCCAGTTTGTTCCGGGAATCGGCGCGTATCCCGCGTATTGCCTGCAGCCGTCCATTTGTATTTTGTCAGAACCGGTCTGGTAAGACAGCATATTATGAAAGGCCTGCGTCGCGGAAGCGCTGGAGGCAAGGTCGTAAATGTTTTTGTGCAGTGTAATATCCGAGGTGTCGCGGCTTGCGATCATCAATCCTTCCGGATTTACGATGCAGGCGCTTCCGGTGCTCCCTATGATCAGCATGCTTAACACGTCGCTTAGGACATCGTATTTATAACTTCCAACCAGATATCCGGCAGTCTCTTCCCCGGATTTGATTGGGATGCCCACACAAAGCTGCAGGATTCCGTCCGCTTCATAAGGGTCACCGATTACAATATTTCCGGTTTGGCCTAAATAAGAATAATAGGCCTGGTCAGCGATGGAATCCGGTGCGTTGCTGTCGCCGTACAGTTTTTTGCCCATCGTGTCATAAGCCGACAGCCATACGAACTCGATTTGAAGTTTCGTATCTGCCAGGCAGTCTTTTTTCGCATCGGCTGTGGACGAGGGATCCGTTAAAATCACATTCTGTGACAGATTGTACATACGTTCCGTAAGCAGATGCAGATTGGAACTGATGCTTTGCGCAGCGATGCGGGCCGTTGTCTGCATGTTATCTAATAACACGGTGTTTGTGGAACGGACATTTCCGGCTGACAGGATCGTCGTAGTCAGTACGGTCAGCAGGATTGCGGTAGACATGACATAAAAGATGATTTTCTGCTTCATTGTATGAAATTTTTTCATCACAAAACACTCCTTTAATTAATCAATGCTCTGACAGAGATTTTACCATATATGGAGTAAAATTCCTACCTGTTTTTGAAAATCTTCTAGACGGGCCGGTTTTGGATCAGAACGATAAAGAAAGGATGTCCAAAACAGTTTTTTTCTGGTATAATAGCGGAAAATACAGCAAAAGCCGGATGAATTGGGAAAGGAAACAGAAATGGAACAGATCACGCTTTTTGAACACATCGATGCCACGCCCCTGGCTGCCAGGCTGCGGCCGCAGACGCTGGATGAATTTGTCGGGCAGTCCCATTTGCTTGGAAAAGGGAAAGTCCTGCGCCGATTTATCGAAAATGACAGCATTTCTTCCATGATATTTTGGGGTCCGCCAGGGGTTGGAAAGACTACGCTTGCCCGTGTGATCGCAAACTGTACCAAAGCGGCGTTTCTTGATTTTTCCGCGGTTACAAGCGGCATGAAAGAGATTCGTACCGTGATGCAGCAGGCGGAAAATAACCGCAGATACGGGGAAAAGACCATTGTGTTCGTGGATGAAATCCACCGTTTTAATAAGGCGCAGCAGGATGCGTTTCTTCCGTTTGTGGAAAAAGGGAGTATTATTTTAATTGGCGCGACGACGGAGAATCCGTCTTTTGAGATTAACGGGGCGCTGCTTTCCCGCTGCAGGGTCTTTGTCCTGCATGGTTTGGATCCAGCGGATTTACATAAGCTGCTTTCCCGTGCGCTGACGGATCCGCGGGGGTTTGGCAATCAGCGGATAGAGATAAACGCGGATCTGCTATACCGGATCGCGAATTTTGCAAACGGCGATGCACGCACCGCATTGTCAACTTTGGAAATGGCGGTTTTAAACGGAGATATTCATGGAACAGCGGTTACCGTAACAGCAGAAACACTGGAGCAGTGTACTTCTCGAAAATCCCTGCTTTATGACAAAAAGGGCGAGGAGCATTACAACCTGATTTCTGCGCTGCATAAATCCATGCGCAATTCTGACCCGGACGCGGCCGTATACTGGCTGGCGCGGATGCTGGAAGCGGGGGAGGATCCGCTTTATGTAGCAAGACGCATAGTCCGGTTTGCCAGCGAGGATATAGGCCTGGCGGATCCGCGGGCTTTAGAACAGGCGGTAGCGGCTTATCAGGCCTGTCATTTTCTTGGCATGCCGGAATGTATGGTGCATTTGACGCAGGCAGTCGTATACTTGTCTTTGGCTGCGAAATCCAATGCCCTGTACCGGGCTTATGAGGATGCCAAAAAAGACGCGCTTACGCAGTTGGCGGATCCGGTGCCGCTTGTAATCCGCAATGCGCCTACAAAACTAATGAAAGAACTGGATTATGGAAAAGGCTATGAATATGCCCATGATGCGAAAGACAGGCTGACCCGGATGCAGTGCCTGCCGGATTCCCTGCTTGGGAGGGAATATTACCGGCCAACGGGACAGGGAATGGAAACAACATACAAAGCCCGTCTGGAACAGATCAAACAATGGAAACAGAACGCGGAGAAAAAAGAAGAAGATGATGCAGCAGCTAACATCTATGCGCAATAGAGGGGGCGGCCAGCCTCCCGTCACCGGAATGCGGGAGGCTGTGATTGGCATTTCCATCAAACGCAATCTGCTGCAGGCAGTTATTCTTTGGTCTGTCCGCCCATCATTTTTATTACAAAAAGCACTGCGAGCATCAGCACAATCCCTGCCGGCAGGGCAATCCATGCGGTCTGCACAAATCCTGCCAGAATGTAAGTCACGAAAGATACGGCGGCGGCCGTGACAGCATACGGGAGCTGTGTGGAAACGTGATTTACATGGTTGCACTGCGCGCCCGCGGATGCCATAATGGTTGTATCCGAAATCGGGGAACAGTGGTCACCGCATACAGCGCCCGCCATACATGCTGAAATGGACATAATCATCATGTTTTCGTCGCTTCCGGAAAAAACGGCGACTACGATTGGAATTAAAATACCAAACGTTCCCCAGGAGGTTCCGGTTGCGAACGCGAGAAAACAACCGACCAGGAAAATAATCGCGGGCAGAAACCGTACCAGCTTTTCTGCGCTGGAAGCCATTACAGCGGCTACAAACTGGGCGGCACCCAGGCTGTCTGTCATGGATTTTAAGGTCCAGGCGAGGGTTAGGATTAAAATGGCAGGAACCATTGCCTTAAAGCCCTCCGGGATGCATGCCATGGAATCTTTAAAATTTAAAACCCTGCGCGCGGCATAAAATACAACGGTAATAATAAATGCAAAAAAACTGCCGAGCATCAGCCCTACCGAAGCGTCGCTGTTTGAAAACGCGGTAACAAAGCTTTTTCCGCTGAAAAATTCTCCGGTATAGAGCATGCCGATGACGCATCCGACAATGAGTACAAGGATCGGAAAGATTAAATCAATCACGCCGCCATTTGTTTTTACGATTTCATCTCTTTCTTTGGCGTTTGCATACGGCCGGTCTGGCGTGGTGTACAGGTCGCCGCCCTTTGCATTCTGCTCATGCCGCTTCATTGGGCCAAATTCTACTTTCGTAAGAAGCATGCCGACCATCATTACGATCGTTAGCAGCGCGTAAAAGTTATACGGGATTGCGCGGATAAAGATGGACAGGCCGTCTTCTCCTTCCACAAAACCGGTTACGGCCGCGGCCCAGGAAGAAATCGGGGCAATAATGCATACGGGAGCAGCCGTGGCGTCGATCAGATAGGAAAGCTTTGCGCGGGATACGTTATGCTTATCGGTGACCGGGCGCATAACGCTTCCAACGGTCAGGCAGTTAAAATAATCGTCGATAAAAATAAGCACGCCCAGCAGGATCGTTGCAAGCTGCGCCCCGACGCGGCTTTTAATATGCTCGCTTGCCCAGCGTCCGAATGCCGCGGAGCCTCCCGCCTGGTTCATCATGCATACCATGATTCCCAGGATCACCAAAAAGACAAGTATGCCGACATTGTATTTGTCAGCTAAAACGCTGATAATCCCGTCCTGGAATATGTGTGTAACGGTTTTTTCAAACGTAAAGCCGGAATAGAACACTCCGCCGATCAGGATGCCCACAAACAGGGAACTGTATACTTCTTTTGTAATCAAAGCCAGTAAAATAGCCACGACTGGAGGGAGCAGTGCCCAGCAGGACGCATACAGGTCGGGGGTGTATGTTTCGGCTTCTTCCGCCGCAAATGCAAGCATGGGACAGCATACGGACAAGAGGATTCCGGCACCGGCGGCGGGGAGCCATTTGAGGCATCTGAGGTTTGTTTTTTTCATCATAAGTGTTCACCTTTCTTGCGGTATTTGTGTGATTGGAATAAAAAACTCTGTGCCATGAACAGCGCCTATAGCGCTCCACTATAGTGACAGTCCGCATCTATATTAAGTTGTATCATTTCCGATAGAATCTGTCAAGGAGTTCAGCCAAATGGCGCAGCACTTCAGATCATGTGTTGCATTTTGGCTGCGGGGACGCCGGATGAGGGACGCAGGTCTGGCTTGCGGCTCCGGCTCCAGAATGGTTAGAAGCCCTTAGTATTCTGCCCGGTTACCTAAGGGGCGAAGCCAAGCGGCGCCTTTAGCTGCTGGCGGGGCCAGGGCGAATTAGGCGCCGCGTCCGGGGCAGGCTGATCCTTAAATGCAGAATACTTAGGGATTCTTGCCATTCTGGAGGGCCGCCAGCAAGCCGG
>CAJUIH010000082.1 GCA_910586045.1 uncultured Eubacterium sp. | reverse complement strand
TTTATGCAGATAAAAATATTATTGTAAACTATATATTCGGTGATTGAATATTGCATAATAAACCCGATAAACGGCGGGCCAGAAACAAATGATATTGTGCTGAAATTTTGTCGGTTGAATATTGTTCGGTTAACGACTTACCTTACGATCTGGGTTCCTGCATGCTTGCTTTGAACAGCAACCCGATCCTGGACGAGTGTTATGCCGTATTCGAACTGGTCGTGGACAAAAGTTTTAAGGAAATATTTGCAATAAACAAAATCAAAAAAATTGAGTTTAAAATAGAATTTGAACGTGCTTTTGATGCTGAAAATAATATTATAGAAAAAATCAAATCCGGCAAAATCAGATTAAAGAGATAAATGGAAATGGGTAACCGTTCCGATCAGGGGTTACATTTTCGTTAGCCGGACGCCGGATGAGGGATGCGGGCCTGGCTTGCGGCTCCGGCTCCCGAATGCTAAGAATCCCTAAGTATTCTGCATTTACGGATCGGCCTGTCCGGACGCGCCGCCTGGTTCGCCCTGGCTGTCGCCAGTGGCTAAAGGCGCCGCTTGGCTTCGCCCCTTAGGGTGTCAGGCAGAATACTAAGGGCTTCTAACCATTCTTCCAACGTTGCCGCAAGCCAGGGCGAATTAGGCGCTGCGACCGGGCAGGCCGATCCGTAAATTGCAGAATGCTTAGGGATTCTTGCCATTCTGGAGGGCCGCCGGCAAGCCGGGCAAACCGTCTCTCTCAGCGTCCGGTTAGCCAAAATGCAACACCTTATCTGAACGGTAACGGAAATAAAGCGAAAAAAGAGAACCACAATGTCGGTTCTCTTTTTTGCGCGATCGGGATTCCATACAGTAAAAGTTACCAATCATTTCAGATAAAATAGTCGAAAATTGTTAGATACAACCAATAAAATCATAAAAATTTCAATGACTTGTCAAAAATATTCTATGTTTTCTTCCATGTAATTTGGATATACTGACAACAGTAACAAAGGGTACATAGATCAATGATGTATCAATGGCGTATGAATGACGTATCAATGATAAGATCAGTGATCAGAGTAATTATGTGATCAGAAGGGAGAAAAATATGAAGAAAAAAATGATTTCCATGACATTGGCGGTAATGATGGGGCTTTCGCTAGTTGCGTGCGGCTCCGGTGATTCCGGATCGGACAAATCGGGTGATTCCGGCACTTCCACGGAAGATCAAACGAATCAAGAAGATACTTCCGGCGATAACGCGGGAGATGAGGGTGATAGCCAGGATGCTTCTAACGAGGGGGCTTCGGACGAAGGAGCTTCCGGGGATGTGGCAAATAAAGACAAACCTTTGGTATGGTTTAACCGTCAGCCGTCCAACAGTTCTACTGGAGAACTGGACATGACAGCGCTTTCCTTTAACGAAGATACATATTATGTAGGATTTGACGCAAATCAGGGCGCGGAACTGCAAGGAACGATGGTAAAAGACTATATTGAGGCAAATATAGATAAAATTGACCGCAACGGCGACGGTGTCATCGGTTATGTACTTGCGATCGGCGATATTGGACATAATGATTCTATTGCACGTACCAGAGGCATCCGTAAGGCGCTTGGCACAGGTGTGGAAAAAGACGGGGATATTAACAGCGATCCGATCGGAACGAATACAGACGGATCCGCGACAGCCGTACAGGATGGATCGATTGAAGTCGGCGGCAAGAAGTATGTAGTTCGTGAACTGGCTTCCCAGGAAATGAAAAACTCCGCAGGCGCTACTTGGGATGCGGCTACGGCAGGGAATGCGATCGGTACCTGGTCTTCTTCGTTCGGCGAAGAAATCGATGTGATTGCATCCAATAACGATGGTATGGGTATGTCTATGTTTAATGCATGGTCCAAAGATAATAACGTACCTACCTTTGGCTACGATGCAAATAGTGACGCGGTCGCTGCCATTGCAGAAGGCTACGGCGGAACAATCAGCCAGCATGCGGATGTACAGGCTTACCTGACACTGCGTGTTCTGCGTAACGCATTAGACGGCGTGGATATTGATACCGGCATCGGCACAGCGGACGAAGCAGGCAATGTACTGTCAGAAGATGTTTATGTATACAGAGAAGAAGAACGTTCGTATTATGCGTTAAACGTTGCGGTAACGGCTGATAATTATCAGGACTTCACCGATTCGACAAAGATTTACGACCCGGTATCCAAACAGCTTGATGAGAGCGCGCATCCGTCCAAGAAAGTTTGGCTGAATATTTACAATGCTTCCGATAATTTCCTGAGTTCTACCTATCAGCCGCTGCTTCAGAATTATGATGATGTTCTGAATCTGGACGTTGATTATATCGGCGGCGACGGACAGACCGAATCCAATATTACAAACCGTCTCGGCAATCCGGGCCAGTACGACGCATTTGCAATTAATATGGTAAAAACAGATAATGCGGCTTCTTACACGGCATTATTAAACCAGTAGGAAGCAGTCTATAAAAACATCACGCGGAACCAGAATGAAAACCTGCGGCGGGATTGCGGCAAAGAGCAGGACAGCATGTCCTGCCGCAGGTTTTGGGCCGTTGGTGATTAGATTTACGATAATGGAAAGTCCGCGGCGCGTACTTTCTTTTATTCTTTATGGCATCCGTTAATTGTAAAAGAGCAATTTACAGATATAGGAGTAAAAAAATGGCAGATAAGAAAGATGATGTCATCTTATCGATACGCGGCATGAGTAAATCCTTTGGCCGAAACAGGGTGCTGGACCGTATTCAATTGGATGTAAAGCGCGGGACGGTTATGGGGCTGATGGGGGAAAACGGCGCAGGTAAATCCACGATGATGAAGTGCCTGTTTGGAACGTATCAAAAAGATGAGGGGAATATCTTCCTGGACGGTAAGGAAGTCAGTTTTTCGGGACCAAAAGACGCGCTTGAAAACGGGATCGCAATGGTTCACCAGGAACTGAACCAGTGTCTGGAGAGGAATGTAATTGATAATCTGTTTTTGGGACGTTATCCGGTAAATTCCATTGGCATAATTGACGAGGGCAGAATGAAGAAGGAAGCTTCCGAATTGTTCCGAAAACTGGGTATGACGGTAAATCTGACGCAGCCGATGCGCAATATGTCGGTATCACAGAGGCAGATGTGTGAAATTGCCAAGGCAATTTCCTATAATTCCAAGGTAATCGTATTGGATGAACCAACCTCTTCCTTAACCGTGCAGGAGGTCGACAAGCTGTTTCAGATGATGCGGATGTTAAAAGAACAGGGGATCGCACTGATCTATATTTCCCACAAAATGGATGAGATTTTTGAAATCTGTGATGAAATTTCCGTGCTGCGTGACGGCAATCTGGTTATGACAAAAAACAGCCGGGATACAAATATGAATGAACTGATCGCGGCTATGGTTGGCCGTTCTTTAGAAAACCGGTTTCCTCCGGTTGACAATACGCCAAAAGACGTTATTTTATCCATTCAGCATTTATCCACGAAATTTGAACCGCATCTGCAGGATATCACGTTTGATGTCAAAGAGGGTGAAATATTCGGTTTGTACGGGCTGGTCGGAGCCGGGCGTACAGAACTTTTGGAAACGATTTTCGGTGTAAGGACAAGGGCTGCCGGGCGGGTTTATTTTAAAGGCGCCCTAATGAATTTCAGCAGCGCCAGGGAAGCGATGGATCATGGATTTGCGATGATTACGGAGGAGAGAAAGGCGAACGGGCTTTTTTTGAAAGGGGACCTTACGTTTAATACGACGATTGCAAATCTGGACCAATATATGTCCGGAATCGCGCTTTCTGATTCCAAAATGGTCAAAGCGACGGCAAAAGAAATCAAGATCATGCATACAAAATGTATGGGACCGGACGATATGATTTCGAGCCTTTCCGGCGGAAACCAGCAGAAAGTAATTATGGGGAAATGGCTGGAGCGCAGCCCGCAGGTATTTATGATGGACGAACCGACCAGGGGAATTGACGTCGGCGCGAAATATGAAATCTATGAACTGATTATCAATATGGCGAAACAGGGGAAGACGATTATTGTGGTTTCTTCTGAAATGCCTGAAATTTTGGGCATTACAAACCGTATTGGCGTCATGTCCAATGGACATTTGTCTGGAATTGTAAATACCAAGGACACGGATCAGGAAGAACTTTTAAGACTCAGTGCAAAATACCTATAAAAGGGAGATGAATAGATATGGCAAACGGGAACAGTGCAATCCTTACGGTGCAGCAGGAACAGAAACTGCGTCAGCCGATTGAGGATTATGTCGGCGGCATTCAGAAAAAAATAGACAGTCTCAGGGCGGATGGGACAGACCGGGTTCTTTCACTGCAAAGTCATATGGACACCGTAAAGAAAGACCGTATCCTTTCCAAAGCGGAAAAGGATGCCAAACTTGCGCAGGACCGGGCGGAACTGGAAAAAGCAAAAGCGGTAGAATCGCAAAATCAGGCTGAGATTTCCAAATTGATCGCAGATGCGGAAGCTTATTTAAAAGAGCATTTTGTGAATGATTATTACCGGGCGGTCAAAGTTAGCTGTATGCTCGAAAAAGAGCAGGCAAAGGAAAAATACCGCAGAAATGTTGAAAAGCTGGAAAAGGATCATCAGGCAGCGATTGCGAAACTTTCCGACCATCAGGAAATCAAGGATGAAAAATATGTACATAAAAACCGGCTGTTTGACGCGAAAATGGAGCTGGAAAAAGATCTGCAGCAGGTGAAAGACCGCAGGCATGCAGCTTATACTTACAAAGATCATTTGCTTGATCTGCTGCGCATGTCCAAGTTTTCATTTATGGAGACAAGGGCGCAAAAATGGGAAAATTATAAATATACGTTTAACCGCAGGGCGTTTTTGCTGCAGAACGGCCTGTATATCGCGATTATGTTAGTCTTTATTATGCTGTGTATCATTACGCCAATCGTGAAAAAAACGCCGCTGCTGACCTATAATAATGTTTTGAATATTTTACAGCAGGCTTCCCCGCGTATGTTTCTTGCGCTTGGCGTAGCAGGGCTGATTCTCCTTACCGGAACGGATCTGTCGATTGGGCGTATGGTCGGCATGGGTATGACGGCCGCAACCATTATTATGCACCAGGGCGTAAATACCGGATCGGTGTTTGGGCATGTGTTTGATTTTACCGGGCTGCCAGTGGGCGTGCGGGTGATCTTTGCGCTTTTTGTCTGTATCGTATTATGTACGTTTTTTACCGCGATTGCAGGTTTTTTTACGGCGAAGTTTAAAATGCATCCGTTTATTTCGACGATGGCTAATATGCTGGTTATTTTCGGGCTTGTTACGTATGCGACGAAAGGGGTATCGTTCGGTGCGATCGAGCAGACGATTCCGAATATGATTATTCCAAAAATCAACGGATTTCCGACGATTATCCTTTGGGCAGCAGCGGCGATTGCGATCGTATGGTTTATCTGGAATAAAACAACATTTGGAAAAAACCTGTATGCGGTCGGCGGAAATCCGGAAGCGGCAGCGGTTTCCGGTATCTCGGTATTCCGTGTGACGGTCGGGGCGTTTGTATTGGCAGGTATTTTATACGGATTTGGTTCCTGGCTGGAATGTGCCAGAATGGTTGGTTCCGGATCCGCCGCTTACGGGCAGGGCTGGGAAATGGATGCCATTGCAGCCTGCGTAGTCGGCGGCGTATCTTTTACCGGCGGGATCGGTAAGATATCCGGCGTAGTGGTCGGTGTGTTTATTTTTACGGCGCTGACGTATTCTTTGACGATTCTTGGTATTGATACAAACCTGCAGTTTGTATTTTCCGGTATTATTATTCTTGTGGCAGTAACGCTTGACTGTCTCAAGTATGTGCAGAAAAAATAAGAAATCCGTCGTTGCATTGCAAAGGATGTGCGAAAATAAACTGCATGGCAGTTTCGGGCAAAATGACAGAAATGGGAACGGGGGCTTCGGCGTAGATCTATATGCCGGAGCCTTTGTTTTTTTGTTCCGGTATTCAAAAGCGCGAGATTGTGGTATACTCCTTATAGAGGAAATAAGTTGCAAACAGTTCGCAAGAATAAAAAACAGCGGAGAAAACATATGAACCATTATACGATGCTTTTGGTAGACGACGAGGAAGAAGTCATACAAGTGATCCGAAAAAAAATTGACTGGGAACGGCTGGGTTTTTCGGTGATCGGACATGCCGGCAATGGCGTCAAGGCGTTTGAAATGGTTGAAGAATTTCAGCCGGACGTGGTCATGACGGATATCAAAATGCCTTATATGGACGGCATCGAGCTGGCTGGACGCATCAAAGCAGAATATCCGGCAACAAAAATCTTGTTTTTTACCGGGTTTGACGAGTTTGAATACGCAAGGGAAGCCGTTCATCTCGAAGCGGAAGAATATATATTAAAGCCGGTCAATTCCATAGAATTGACTAATGTATTTACACAGTTAAAGACGAAACTGGATCAGGAAATCAGCGAAAAACGAAATGTGGAAACTTTACAGAATTATTATTTGGAATCCCTGCCGCTTCTGCAGGCGGATTTTTATTCCGCCCTGATGGAGGGCAGGATCGGCGCGCAGGAAATTGCGAAATATCTTTCTGATTACCAGATTTCGTTTCCAGGCCCGTTTTTCTGCTGCCTGGTGCTGCATACTTCCGCCAGCCAGATGCCGGAAGATATGAACCATCTGCTTTTATCTACGGCAGTGCAAAAGCAGGCAAAAGAACGTCTGGCAAATCAGTGGCGGGCAAAGTGTTTTTCCTACCTTGGCAATACCGTTTTGATCGCGCAGTTGAAAAGTGAAAACGAGGTATCTGAACTGACGGATGAATGCGACCGTTTCTGCAAATATGCCCGCCGTATGATCGGTGCGGTTGTTACGGCGGGCGTCGGGCAGGTGTGCCGCAGTATTCTGGATTTGGCGCAGTCGTACAGCAGCGCGAGGGAAGCCGTATCTTACCGGGTTATTTTCGGCGCGTCCCGCGCGATTAACCGCAAAGAGATCGTGCCGCGGGAAACAGAGCGGGCGGCTTGCGTAAATGATACGGAACTGTCCTATTTGTTTAAAATGATTTGCCTGGGCGACGTCCATGATGTGGAGACAGCGGTAAATAAATATTTGGGCCATATCTCGTTTCCACAAAAATCACTGCACCAGCATCAGATTGACCTTATGGAACTGATTAGTGCCTGTTACCGGTTTTTAGCGAATAACGATGTTGTGATGGAAGATTTTTCCGGTGATATCCGCAGGCTGTATGGCATGCTGCTTGGACTGGAGCCGGATGCGTTAAAGATTTGGCTTTTGGATACGAGTCTTTTGCTTCGCGATAAATTGATTATCGCGCGCAACAACTCTACAAAATCGTTCGTGGAAAAAGCAAAGGAATATGTGCGCCAAAATTATACGGACGAAGAGCTATCGCTCGACCGGGTCTGTGAAGCGCTGGGGGTTTCCAATTCGTATTTTTCTACGATTTTTAAAAAAGAAACGGGCAGTTCTTTTATCAGCTATCTGACGGATTACCGTATGGAGCGGGCTTCGAGCCTGTTGGTTGAGACAAATGAAAAAAGCTATCTGATTGCGAAAAAAGTCGGATATACGGATCCGAATTATTTTAGCTACGTGTTTAAAAGGCGGTTTGGTTTGTCTCCGTCCAAATACAGAACGGAGCATGAAGATCGTGGGATGTAATGTTTGGGGGTATATGAAGAAGTTAAAACCAAGAGGGATGCAGTCGATGCTTATGATTGTATTTTCCGCGATTGCAATTTCTATTTTAATGGTGTTGGGAATCGTGATGTATATCCGGTTTTCCGCGCTGTCCCGGCAGGAAATTGTACAAAGTACGCAAAAACTGATGGAACAGACAGGGGAAACGCTGGAAGATTATCTGATCCGCATGCGCCAGATTTCGGACGCGGTTTATTATAATGTAATCAAGGAAAAAGATGTTTCACGCCAGAGTAATGAAATCCAGCAGGGGATGAACCTGATTTATGAGGCGAACAAAAATAATCTGCGCAGCATTGCCGTATATAATAATTATGGAAGCCTGATGGCGGCAGAACCGGTCGCCCGCCAAAAAGAGGATCCGGATGTAACGAAACAGGGCTGGTACCAGCAGGCGGTAGGTGAAATGGAAAATATGCATTTTTCCACCCCGCATATCCAAAACCTGTTTGACGATGCGGCCCGCCGGTACTATTGGGTCATATCATTAAGCCGTATGGTGGAACTGGCGTATCATGGGGTTCCGCAATACGGGGTTTTGCTTGTGGATATGGATTATTCCAGCATTTTCCGTATGATGAAACAAATGAATAAATTAAATAACGGACAGTATTATTATCTTTGTGACAGCAGCGGCCAGATTATCTGCCATATGCGCCAGATTCAAATCAGCAATGGAATTTCCGCCGAAAGCAGCGTGCGGGCGGCAAAATCCAGGGATGGCGTTTACGAAGAAGTATTTGAGGGGGAGCGCCGCAAAGTCATTGTGAATACGATTAGTTATACCGGCTGGAAGCTGGTAGGGGTCATTCCTTATGCGGCCTTTACGCACGGCATGTTTGATATCCAGTATTTTATTATTATGCTCGTTTTGCTGCTTGTTATGATGCTGGCATTTATCAACCGGATTGTTTCGGTCAAAATATCCAGTCCGATTTTAAAGCTGAATCATTCGGTTATGGAATATGAAGCAGGGGAAAAACCGGAAATCTATATCGGCGGATCCTTGGAAATCAGACACCTTGGCCAGTCGATCCAGCGTTCGTATGAACAGATTGATACGCTGATGCACAAAATCGTATGGGAGCAGAATGAACGCAGGAAAAGCGAGCTGGATGCGCTGCAAAGCCAGATCAACCCGCATTTTTTGTACAATACGCTGGATTCTATCATTTGGATGGTGGAAGGGGAACGGAATGAAGAAGCGGCCTTTATGATCTCAGAGCTTGCAAAGCTTTTTCGGATCAGCCTTTCCAAAGGGCGTACCGTAATCCGTGTCAAAGATGAGCTGCAGCATGCGAAAAGTTATCTGAATATTCAAAAAATCCGCTATAAGAACCTCTTTTCGGCGGTATTTGCGGTAGATCCGGCGGTGGAGTCCTGCTGTACGGTAAAACTGGTGCTGCAGCCGATCTTGGAAAATGCGATTCAATACGGCGTGCATGCGATGGACGACGATGGAGAAATCCGCGTAACCGGCAAAATGGAGGAGGGTACGATTATCCTTTCGGTATCGGACAACGGCGTTGGCATGTCTGAGGAAGAAGTGCGGCTGCTTCTGACCGACAGCAACCGGGTCCATAAGCACGGTTCCGGCGTCGGACTGGTTAATGTGAACAACCGCATTCAGATTTTGTTTGGAGAAGCGTATGGGCTGACCGTGGAAAGCGAGCCGGATGAGGGAACAACGGTATCCATCCGCATTCCGGCTGTGCCTTATGACGAAAAGAATCGAAAGATCCTGGAAGAAGGGCATTTGTACCAGGAGGAAGAAGCGGCGCCCGGGGAAGACGCGCAAAGCAAAGGGCGGACGGCAGAAAAGGAAGGCGGCGGGAAAGTGCAGGAATCATAGCATGAAAAAAAGCATTATAAAAAGCATGACGAACAGTAAAAAATGGTTTATCGTGACGGAAGCGTCCATGGCTGTTCTGGTACTGATTCTGGCGCTGCTGCTGTTTCTGGAAAAGAAATGGAACGAGCCGCGCCTGGTTTCCGTCATTGTACAAAATTCGGACGACAGCCAGTGGTCCGCGTTCCGTTACGGACTGAAAATGGCGGCACAGGATCAGGGGATGGAACTGTTTGTCGTCAGTACGGGGGACGGGATGGATCTGGAAGAGGAGATGGAGATCGCGCAGCGCGAAATTGACCGCGGCGCGGACGCGGTTATTCTGCAGCCTGCCGCTGGAACCGATCCGCAGGCGCTTTTGAAAAAACTGGAGCAAAGGGTTCCGGTCGTGCTTGTCGAAAGCGCAGCGATCAAAGTGCGTGACGCGTCTGTGCTCCCGGTCGTAGAGCCGGATCATTACGCGATGGGAAAGGCCATTGCCGAAGAACTGTTAAAAGACTACAATGGGAAAATTGACGGCAAATCTTTTGGTATCGTAACAGAAAACGCCGGATCGGAAGCAGGCATGAAGCGGCAGAAAGGCGTTTTGGACATATTGCGGAATGCGGGGGCGCACATAAGCTGGTTTGCGCAAAATTCCCTGGAATCCCAGCCTAAGGTCGATGTGGTACTTGCGCTGGATGACAGCAGTCTGACGGCGGCCGCGGAGTACGCGGCGGCAAATAATCTGCACCGGGCGCTTGTATATGGGATCGGACATTCCACGGAGGCGGTTTATTATCTGGACACAGGGATTGTAAAATGTATGGTAGTACCGGACGCGTTTTACATGGGATACCAGAGTATGACGCAGGCAGCGGAATATTTGCATTCTTATTTTTACTACGGGCAGGATCAGACGGTTTCCCATACGGTCATTCGCAGAAGAGAGCTGTTTTCGAAAAAAAATCAGGAGCTGCTGTTTACGATGAGTCAATAAACAGCAAAAGGAGTTTCATGGAAAGAAGAAGACTAGGGGCAGTCGTAACGGCTGTTTTTATCGCCATGCAGTTGCTGTGCGCCTGTGAAAAACTCGGGACGGAAACGAAAGAACCCGTTCATGTCGGGCTGACCTGCTATAATCAGAGCGATACATTTTTGGAACAGATGATTGAATGTTTCCGGGAAGAGCTGGAGGAACTGGAACATGACGCGACAGAGGTTACCATAACGATCCGGGATGCGTGCGGTTCACAGCGTACGCAGAATGACCAGGTGAAAGAACTGATTGATGCGGGGTGCAATGTCCTGTGCGTCAATCTGGTAGACCGGGCGGATCCATCGGAAATCATTGATCTTGCGAGAGAAGCGGACGTACCGATTATTTTTTTTAACCGGGAACCGGTAGCGGAAGATCTGATGCAGTGGGACAGACTGTACTATGTCGGGGCGCACGCCGAACAGTCCGGTATGATGCAGGGGGCGCTGGCAGCCGACGTAATCGAGGCAGACAGCCGGATCGACCGCAACAGGGACGGCAAAATTCAGTATGTGATCTTAGAAGGGGAACCAGGCCACCAGGATGCGATCATACGGACAGAAGATGCCGTCGATACGCTGATTAACCGCGGGGTTATGTTGGAAAAGCTAAGCTGCGGGATTGCAAACTGGAACCGCGCGCAGGCGCAAAACCGGATGATGCAGATGATCAGCGAATATCAGAACCGGATCGAGCTTGTACTGGCGAATAATGACGATATGGCGCTGGGGGCTGTGGACGCGTATAAAAAATTAAATTATACGGAATCCGCCCTGCCTGTTTTTTTCGGTATCGATGGAACGGACGTCGGCCTGCAGGCGGTAGTGGATGGGGAGCTGTCCGCAACCGTATATAATGACAAAGAGGGGCAGGCACAGGTGATGGCAAAGCTGGCGGATGCGCTTGTTTCCGGGAAAGGCATGGACGGGATCGCGCTGGAGCGGGGCAGGTATGTATATGTACCGTATGCAAAAGTGACGGTGGAGAATGTGGGAGAGTTTTTGCGCAGGCAGTATTAGATAAGAATGGCCGCAGCCTTGACATCCATTTCTTCGAGAAAGTATTATATTTTGGCTGCGGGGACGCCGGATAAGGGACGCGGGCCTATCTTGCGGATCCGGCTCCGGAATGGTAAGAAGCCCTCAGTATTCTGCATTTACGGATCGGCCTGCCCCGGTCGCGGCGCCTAGTTCGCCCTGGCTGACGCCAGCGGCTAAAGGCGACGCTTGGCTTCGCCCCTTAGGGTGTCAGGCAGAATACTAAGGGTTTCTAACCATTGTAAAAATGGTATAATCATAAAATAAATGAATAGGTGGTGATCTAATGGGAGCATTGGCAAGGGAATTAGACTATCATACAATCGAAGATCTATATGCATTACCAGATGGACAAAGGGCAGAATTAATTGATGGCGAACTATACATGATGGCAGCGCCTGGCACAAAACATCAAAGATTAGTAACAGAGTTTACTTATCTTATCAAGGATTATGTTAGGCGCAATAATGGGGATTGCGAAGTTTTTCCGTCCCCGTTTGCAGTTTTTTTGGAGGCAGATGATAAGATTTATCTTGAACCAGATATAAGCGTAATCTGTGATAAAACAAAACTCAATGACGAAGGGTGCAGCGGTGCTCCTGACTGGATCATTGAAATTGTTTCACCGTCGAGTAAACGGATGGATTATTATATCAAATTATTCAGATATAGGGCGGCGGGTGTTCGGGAATATTGGATCGTTGATCCTAGGAAAGAAAGTATCATGGTTTATAATTTTGAGCATGATGAAATTGAGGATTATACGTTTTCTGACAAAGTGAAAGCTGGGATTTATGATGATTTTATGATTGATTTTTCAGAAATACGTTTAGCATGATTGCGGTAGAGAAGAATCCTCCAAGCAATACCCTTGTTTCTGAATCAGATGTTTTAAGGTATATTTTATGACTTTCGATTTTATTCTGGTTTCGACTTTTTCCACGAAAATGGCATAAAATACCTGCTGGCGGATCTGTTCGCTTAGCGTAAACCGAAATTCTTGTATCTTTCTGTCTGATATTTATAAAACGCCTCATCTAGATACGGTAATAATTTCATGGCGCAGTATCAAATATTAATCAGGTTTACCAGCATTTCAACCCTTTTACGGCTACGTATCATATAACTAGGCTTTGGGGAGGGCGGAGCACGGTAAACGCAAGTTTTATAAACTTTTTTACAGGCTGCCCAGTCCACAATCTTATTCCAGGTATCCATCCCTGCAAGGGCTGCTGTGATAGCTATAATGATAATGTCGAGGAATTTGTGTCTCTGGTTGTATGGTGCTCTCGGATCCGGAATTTCATACATACAATCGATCAGAGATGTATCTTTGGTTTCTTCTTTTATAAATAATTATTTCCTTTCCATATTTTAGAAATAATTGTACACGATTGTGCCAAGATCAAGAATAGAAAATTAATTTTTAAGAAACTATAAATAAATTTCACAATATCTTGTTATAAATTTCCAAACCCTCACAAACCCTGATTTTATGCGGCTTGCGAGGGTTTAGTTATGTACGGTGGCTTCACATATCTGTTTATCCCTTGTTAAAAAATACCGTTCTAAAGTAGTAAGAAAAGTAGTAGGGATAACAGTCATTTTAGTAGTGATTCCATCGCCATTTTAGCGGATTCCGCTGAACCATGTGCATAGTAGCCGAGCGTAGTGGTGATATCTTTATGTCCCATAATGTATTGTAATGCTTTCGGTGGCATGTTCTTGTTTGCCATGTTTGTGCAGAAGGTATGTCTCAGTGTATGCGGCGAGATTTTCGGAAGCTTCTCTTTGTGGTGCTTGCTGTACTTCCTGATCATGTTTGAGAAGTCTGTGGAATATGCCGCACCGTACATCGGCAGTCCTTTTTTATTCAGGAAGATAAAATCCGTATATCCGTCTATTGTCACCGGCTGTGCGTTCTCCCTGCTTTGCATTTCACTTTTTAATGCTCTGCTCACGGATTCATTCATGGGGATTTTTCGGATGCCACTGTCTGTTTTCGGCTGTTCAATACGGTAACTGCCTTCGTCAAAGATAAGCTGGTGGCTTACATTGATATATCCGTTCTCAAAGTCAATGTCAGCAGCGGTAAGCCCACACAGCTCAGAGATACGCAATCCCGTGTTTAAAAGGACAATAACGGCATGATAATGTTTCTGATACGTGCAGTCTGTCCGCAAAAAGTGCAGCAACGAATCCGCCTGTGTGTCGGTCAATGCAGTCTTGGGTTCGGTGTCATTCTCAATCACATCTTCCATGTCCCAGTTAAAAGGGTTCTTCCGTATCAAGTCGTCCTCTATCGCTGTGTAAAAGATGGCTTTCAGTGAACGTTTGTGGTTGTTGATGGTCTGGAAGGCGAACCCTTTTTCTTTCATCCGTATTGCCCATTGCTTGGCATCGCTCGGCTTTACTTTCTCGATTGGCATATAGCCTATTTTATCACCTTCTAAGATCCGCAGTAACCGGTTTCTTCCTTTCTGCGTGGATTTCCTTACGTTGGATTTTAAACCAGTATGCTTCTTATACAGCTCGCATACGGTCAGCTTTGCGCCGGATGAATCAATCCCGTCCATCAGGTCACGTTGGATTTCTTTTTTCATTTCCCGCAGGGGGATACAGGCTTTCTTACCCTTGGGTAATGGGTCAGTCGCATTTAATCGCCAGGAATAGATAAATTTTGGTTTTCCGTCTGTTCCGGTGTACTTATAGGCGTACCTGCCATCCTTCCTCTGGCTTTCCCCCGTCAGCAGGATTCTACCCCTCGTGTCGGTACGTTTTGTTGCATTATTTTTCCCCATAACAGCATCCTTTCTTTATTCAACAAAAGCCCTGCTGCTCGGCAAGGCTCCTGTTGGTTTTTGTTAAATTGTTTCGGCGTTCAAGAGATATTTCTCCAAAAGCACCCGCTTGATTAACGTCTTTTTGCCGTTATGTAGCACCCAGTCAGGAGGTTCGCCATAGCTCGCCATATTACGAAGCTTGTTCCTCCCAATCCCAAAATAGCCTGCTGCTTCGTCAAAGGTGAGCAGGAACTTTTCAGAAGCATTGATTGTTGGTATCTCACTCATATCAAATCACCTCTTCCCGTTTTGTTCATCCCATCTAAATGGCTCTCGTTTTCGTGCATATCATGTGAAACAAGCATATAACTCCACTCGGCTTCCTGCTGTATATCAGAAATATACTGCAGGAAGGAATTGCTGATGTTAGGTTCCGCCAAGGCCGCTTCCTTAATCGCTGTCAGGATATGGTAAATGCGGCTGCGTTCGTCATAAACAGCTTTTGTCAGTTCTGGATTCATGTCAACCCCCTCCTTTCATTTACTTTCATTATGGATTTAAAAAGTCTTGACTTTTTTTCTGGCAAACTCGGATAATTATTCTTTGCTACAACTCTCAATCCCTCATGGCTTCTACGCATTTTCAATCTCCTTGACTTTCTTCCAGTATTTTTCTTCTGCAACAAGATAGTTTTCAATTTCTTGTGCTTGTTCATTAGTAATTACTGTCTTTTCTCCATCTGGATATATAGAATAATTACCAGATCTTCCATAAATTTTCCGATTCCACCTATGTCCTTTTAATACATCAGGGACAACAGGTCTTTTTATCGCTGCCAGTTTATCTTTCTTTTCTTTCCATTTCTTTTGATTCTCTAAAGCAATTTGATAATTTATTCCTGCAAACGATCCATGATCTGATATTGTATTATTCGCCCCAATAGATATTGCACTTGTTACTTCATCCTGTAAATCCTCTGACTTTATAATTTTGTTCCAGCACAAAGGTACTTTTTTTAATGAGAACCAATCATCTGCGGCTTTTCTTTCACTCCAACTGTATCCTCCCAAAGATTTAATATCATCTTTATGAGCTTTCGTATTACCACTAAACCATACATATAATAAAATTCCGCCATCCTCTTTATCAATATACGGCAGCACAGATACATGAAAATTAAGTCCTTCCGCCTCTGCTTGTTTTTCCATTTTCTTTTTATAACATTCTTTGCATAATCCGTTGGCCTTAAAATATTCTATTTTGCTTTCTCTGTCCCTTACCTTCCCGAACAGTTCTAAAGTATCCTCATGCCCACAGCTCATCATTATTGTATATTTAGCCATAGCCATAACCTCCAAATTTAATCAGTCTTTATTTCAAAGCATAACAGCCCTTATTTTACAACATTCCATACCGTAGCAGATTGTGGGATACATGTGGGGAAAAATATTCTTCTTCCCCACAAACGTATATATCCCTGTAGTAACAAAAATTACTCTTGTCCGTCCTGTTGCTTATCAGTGTTATCTTCACTATTATAAGCTGTAACATTGGCGACCGCTTCCCGGATCGGGCGGCAGTCTTCGTTGATTACCCTGTTCTTGGGTATTAACCAGAGTTCCGCTTTCGTATACTCGATATGGTACATCTTCTTGTCGATTTCAAGCGGCCATACGTTGCCCTGTGCGTCTGCCATATTTACAGGAGAAAGGACGATACAGTCTTCCTGTTCGTTCATCATAAAATGTTTCTTCTCGATTACGATTGGATCGAGATTATACTTTTTCGTCTTCCCGTCCACATACTCAGTCGTGACATACTGTACTGTAGCCGGATGCGTTACACTATATTCGGATTCATCCCAGTTTCGCCCGCTGTAGGTAGAAGTCCCCTTGCTGCCTTTTCGGAAAAGCCCGCTTTCTTTATATGTCGTATCTTTGTTTCGCGGCGGTACACAGTCTTCGAGAGGGCGCTGACCACGGTCATACCATCTCTGAAGGAAATTCTCTTTCGCCCACGGATAGCCAAGCCCGTACTTCTTTGTCAGCGGCTCTGGATTATCCATAAAGCCGCATGGCCGGAACGACTGTGGGTGGAACTCAAACTCCTCCGACTTGCCCGCCCAGAGCGCCACATCGTCGATAAACCCTTTGAGACTGTATTGCGGCTTTTGAGAGTGCGTATCCGTATACCAGACACAAAATAACTGATACAGGTATGTGAACGGGATACGGCTCCATACAAATTCCTTTTCGTGCTCGTTC
>CAJUIH010000081.1 GCA_910586045.1 uncultured Eubacterium sp. | reverse complement strand
TATATTGTATAAACAAATGTGTATCGTAAGGAAAGAAAGGGATACAGGAGTGATGGAAGAGTTATTACAAGTCGGCGTGATTGCAAATACGCATGGGCTGCGCGGCGAGGTCAAGGTATTTCCAACGACAGAGGACCCGGCCCGTTACGAGGATTTGGAAGAGGTAATAGCGGATACAGGGAAACAGCAGGATACGCTGGCGATTGCCGCGGTACGGTTTTTTAAAAATATGGTGATTGTAAAATTTAAAGGAATCGACGATATAAATGATGTCCTGCGATATAAAGGCGCGAAATTGTATGTGACAAGAGAGCATGCGATACCGCTTGAACAGGACGAGTATTTTATTCCGGATCTGGTCGGGCTGCGTGTAGAGACAGAAGAAGGGGAAGTACTGGGGTTGATTCGTGACGTCCTCCAGACCGGGGCCAATGACGTCTACATTGTCCGTCCGGAACATGGAACGGAACTGTTAATTCCGGCGATTCGGGACTGTGTGAAAGAAATCGATGTAGCGGCACGCAGGATGACCGTGCGGCTATTGCCCGGCCTTAGGGAAATGAATGAAAAAAAAGAAACGCACGCAAGATATACGCAGCCTAGATAAGGAGAATGGGATCATGCATTTTCATATTTTGACATTGTTTCCGCAAATGATAATGGATGGGCTTCATACAAGCATTATCGGCAGAGCCATACGCAACGGCTTTCTGTCTGTAGAGGCAGTCAATATCAGAGATTATACTGTCGATAAACATAACAAGGTGGATGATTACCCATATGGGGGCGGCGCGGGGCTTTTGATGCAGGCGCAGCCGGTGTATGACGCATGGGAGGCGGTCGTACAAAAAATCGGGCATCGGGCGCGTACTGTTTATTTGACGCCGCAGGCGCCTGTCTTTTGCCAGCCGATGGCGAAAGAGTTTGCAAAAGAGCAGCATTTGATTTTACTCTGCGGCCATTATGAGGGAATTGACGAGCGTGTATTGGAGGAAATCGTTACAGATTATGTTTCCATTGGGGATTATGTCTTAACTGGCGGAGAACTTCCGGCGATGGTAGTAACAGACGCGGTAGCCCGCATGGTACCGGGTGTTTTGTCCAATGATCAGTCCGGCCATACGGAATCGCTGGAAAGCGGCCTGCTGGAATATCCGCAGTATTCCCGTCCAGAAGAGTGGAACGGCAAAAAAGTACCGCCTGTCCTTTTGTCCGGCGATCATGCGAAAGTCGATGCATGGCGCAGAGAGCAGTCTATTCTGCGCACGGTAAAGCGCAGGCCTGATTTATTGAAACAGGCGCAGTTAACGCAAAAAGAACAGGAACAGTATTTATGATCCAAACCGCTAGGATTCAAACCTATTTGATGGACAGCAGCGCTTTGCCGGATCCGCTGGACGTGCCAGAAAAACTGCATACGCTTGCCCGTGACCGGGTGGAAAAAATATACCGTATCAGACATTTGGAAACGAGGAAACAAAGCTTTGGGGCCGGATTGCTGTTAGATTACGCGCTTGGGCAGCAGATTGGCATCAGGCGTCCTTACTTGCTTGCGTTTAATTCCTATGGCAAGCCGGTTTGCGGGCAGGCTGTTTTCAATCTGTCCCATACGGAGCATTTTGTTATTGTAAGCATATGGGAAAAAACCTGTCTGGAAGAAATCGAAACAGGGCTGTCGATTGGATGCGATATTGAAGCGGTTCGAATGTATCAGCCCAAAATCGCGCGCCGCTTTTTTACAGAAAATGAATACGCTTGTCTGGAAAAGGCCGAAAAACAGACGCGGGACGAGCAATTCTGCCGCTATTGGACGAGAAAAGAAAGCGTTATAAAAATGACAGGGCTTGGCATGTCATTGCCGATCGACTTATTTGATATCAGCCAGAAATCGAAAATCATTCCCGACCGGCAAAAGCTTGCGGCATGGCAGGAGACGGAGACCGGACAGCGGCCGGAAAACAGGCAGGCCGCGAATTTGCTGCAAAGCGGGAAGATTTTTTTCGGGGAATACAGCTATGAGGGCTGCTGCATTACCGTTTGCAGTACAGTCGACCGCTTTGCGCCAAAACTGTTGGTTGTGGAAGCGGGTTAAAAAAGCTGCTGTATATATTTTTTATATTTGGAGGAAATCTCTACCTGCGCATATGCCTGCGCATACGCATCCGCAGACAGTTCCGCCAGATAATTGGTAGGAAAATTTTTCATGACGCCATAGTTGCGTGCGAAATCCGCTGCTTTATTATACGCAATGGCTGCTTCATGCACGCAGGGATAGTTTCCGATATGGTAATCCCCTTTGATGTGGATGTAGACATCATAAGAAACCATTCCATTTTTGCAGCGTCTTCTTACTCCATGAAATGGGTTAATATTAATAATGTTTTCATAGCGAAAATCATACGGATCTTGGTTCGCAAACAGATAATCCTTTCCCGCAACTGCAAAATTGCGGATGCCGTAACGGGAGAGGATCGTAACCTGCATGCCGTAATCATTGACATAGAGCCGTCCGCCGCGCTTTAGCAGCTTATGTTCGGAAAAATAAAACAGGTCGTCAATATCAAATTTATAAATCTCCTGCGGCGTTAGATAATAATGAAAATAAGACCGGAACAGATAGACCGGATTTTTAATATATATATTGTGATCCCTAAAATTAAGCAGGGTGACAAGTTTTTCAAAGTGCAGCGTATAATCCGAAAACAGGATATTGTCAATTGTAATTTGATAGTTCGACAGTACCTGCCCTGCATCCAGATAAGCCTGGTGCGCCAATTGTTCGGTAGCAAAGCTGCCGAGACTGATATGCCTGCTGTGGTAAGTAATATTGGAACGGTAATAAGGGGTACCGTCTTTTTTTACTGCCTGAAATACTCCGGTTAACATAACATGGCCCTTTCCAAGGCAGCGGTTGGTGGCTGCTGCCTGTTTCTATTATAATCGTTGTGTACCTGCTTGTCAAAATCGGATCTTATACTGTTTACTTGTCATGTGCCGTATTATATGGTATGATACCTTTGCTGTATAAAAGAACTGAGTTTTTTATGCCTTAAAATACTGCTTATAGTCAATATTTTAAATATAAAAAGTGACATAGATAAATCAGGTTCGCAATGCAGCGGATCAATGCACCGGTACAAAAATCCGGGACAAGGTCAACAAAGAGGAAAATCAAAGAGAGGTTTTGCATATGAAAAAGACCGCATTAATTATGGCGGGCGGACGGGGAGAACGTTTTTGGCCGAAAAGCCGAAAAAGCCTGCCAAAACAGTTTCTATCGCTGACAGAAGATGGAAAGACCATGATTCAGCTTACAATTGAACGGATTCGTCCGCTGGTACGTATGGAAGATATTTTTATCTCTACAAACAGGGTATATCGGGAACTGGTTTTGGAACAATTGCCTGAAATTTTGCCGGAAAATATTTTGTGTGAACCGGTAGGCAGAAATACGGCTCCGTGCATCGGGCTTGCAGCCGTACACATGGCAAAGCGTTATGACGACGCGCTGATGATTGTGCTGCCGTCCGACCATTTGATCAAATACAACCAGATGTTTTTGAATGTATTAAAAGAAGGCTGCGGCATTGCTCAAAAAGCAGCGAATCTTGTGACAATCGGAATTACGCCGGATTATCCGGAAACGGGCTATGGCTATATTAAATACCGGCCGGAAGAATCAGACGGCAATGCGTATGCGGTAGAGCGCTTTGTGGAAAAACCGGATGTGGAAACCGCAAAGGAATATTTGGAAACCGAAGAATATTTATGGAACAGCGGTATGTTTGTCTGGAAAGTTTCTACGATTATGGATAATATACGTACTGCGCTGCCGGATCTGTACGAGGGACTTGTAAAAATTGGGGAAACGCTTGGAACAGAAAAACAGGAGATGGTACTGGAAAAGGTTTTTCCGGAATTTGAGTCCGTATCCATTGATTACGGGATCATGGAAAAAGCTCAGAATATTTTTATTCTTCCAGGTGTGTTCGGCTGGGATGACGTGGGTTCCTGGCTGGCGGTAGACAGAATCCGAAAATCAAATGAAAGCGGAAATGTCGTATCCGGAAATATTATTACGATCCATAGTAAAAACAACATTATCCAGGGCGGAAAAAAACTAATCGCCGCCGTCGGCCTGGAGGGACTGATTATCGTTGATACAGAAGACGCCACCTTGATTTGCGAAAAAGGCAGTGCGCCCGATATTAAAATGGTCTTGGAAAATCTAAAAATATGCAATCGGGAAGAGTATCTTTAAAAACAATACGGTATGCTACAATCTAATAGTGTATATTTTGTGTCAAAATAATATCTAGGAGTATTCTAAATGCTTTTTGCACTTTTTGCAATAGTGTTTTAAAATTTTAGCAGACAGCACAAAACAGAAAGGAAGAAAACAGAGAAATATAGGCAGTTTACACAAATGTGTTTGTTTGCCGGACGCATGGAGAGACGGTTTGCCCGGCATTCTGGCGCCCTCATCCGGCGTCCCCGCACCCAAAATGCAGCACCTTATTTGAACGGTTACAGAAACAGCCCCGCTTTGCGCAGTTTCTTGGCAAACCTACTTGTCAAAATCAGAATCTAGTTTATAATAGTAGAGAAGAAATCCATACTAAATCAGAAAACGAAAATGGAAAGAGGACAAGATTATGCAGATCACATATGCAAGTACGAGAAATGCCAATTGCAGGGCAACCGCTTCCGAGGCAATTTTAAAAGGCCTTTCGGACGACGGCGGTTTATTTGTGCCAGATCAGATTCCGGCACTTGACAAAAGCCTGTCGGAGTTATCGCAGATGACGTATCAGGAAACTGCTTATACGGTTATGAAGCAGTTTCTTACGGATTTTACAGAACAGGAATTAAAAGATTGTATCCAGGCTGCTTATGACAGCAAATTTGATACGGAAGAAATCGCACCGCTTGTGTATGCAGATGGGGCTTATTATCTGGAACTGTTTCATGGGGCGACGATTGCGTTTAAAGATATGGCGCTGTCCATTCTGCCGCATCTTATGATTACCTCTGCCAGAAAAAACCATGTTGCCAATGACATTGTTATTTTGACCGCAACATCCGGTGATACCGGGAAAGCGGCACTGGCGGGTTTTGCGGATGTGCCGGGTACAAAGATTATCGTGTTTTATCCGAAAAACGGGGTCAGCCCGATCCAGGAAAAACAGATGGTAACGCAAAAGGGCGCCAATACTTATGTCATTGGTATCCATGGAAATTTTGACGAGGCACAGACTGGGGTAAAACGTATGTTTTCCGATCAGGCGCTGCGGCAGCAACTGGCGGCTGGAGGCTATCAGTTTTCTTCCGCAAACTCGATTAATATCGGGCGTCTTGTTCCGCAGGTTGTTTACTATGTCTATGCTTATGCCAGACTGCTTGCAAAAGAGGAGATTCAGGAAGGGGAGAACATAAATGTCGTCGTGCCGACCGGAAATTTCGGAAATATACTGGCAGCTTACTATGCGAAACAGATGGGGATTCCGATTGCAAAACTGATTTGCGCATCCAACGAAAATAAAGTGCTGTATGACTTTCTAAAAACGGGCACTTATGATAAAAACCGGGAATTTATTCTGACCTCCTCCCCGTCTATGGATATTTTAATCTCCAGCAACTTAGAGCGGCTTATTTACCGGGCTGCCGGGGATGATGCGGTGCGAAACGCGGCGTTCATGCAGCAACTGGCGGATGGCGGCAGCTATACGATTACAGATGCGATGAAAAAAGAGCTTTCTGATTTTTACGGCGGTTTTGCCAGCGAACAGGAAACGGCACAGGCTATCAGCTCGCTGTACGAAAAGACCGGATATGTGATAGACACGCATACAGCCGTAGCATCCAGCGTATACGCAAAATACAAAACAGAAACCGGGGATGATACAAAAACAGTAATCGCGTCTACCGCAAGTCCGTTTAAATTTACACGCAGCGTAATCCGGGCGATTGATCCGCGGCAGGAGGAAAAAGACGATTTTGCATTGGCAGATGAATTAAGCACTAGGGCAGGCGTAAAAATCCCGCGGGCCATTGCAGAGATCCGCGATGCCAAAATACTGCACCATACGGTATGTGACGCGGCGGATATGTGTCAGGCGGTCAAACAGGTACTCGGTATCTAAGGATTGGCAGTAAAATAACATTTTATCTATCGTACAAAAAAGTTCCAGGCACAGTCGTCTGGAACTTTTTCATGCAATCTTTATGTATATATTCGGTGATTGAATACTGCACAATAAACCCGATAAACCGCGGGCCAGAAACAAATGATATTGTGCTGAAATTTTACGCCGTTTATATAGTTATTAAAATGAAAGAAGAAAATTAATGGTACCAAACGGATACAATACAGGAAACAGATACGAAACTGCATCCGGCGTACATTGAACCAATGTATCTTCCTGTTGTTCCGGAGGAGAAAGCTGCAGTTCAATCGCATAGTTATTGGAAGCATTTACGGTAAACAAGCCGTTGTGGAGGTTTAAAAAATCTTCCAGCGAAGCCTGTACATATTCGTCAAATGCATCAAACGTATCCATAGCGTAACGGGAAGCAAATTCAATTGCCATTGCACAGCTCATATCAACTGCTGTTGTAATATTATATTTTCCCGTAATATGCTGTACAATACCGAAGTGTGTCGGAAACTCATCACAGCGTATCGGCGCCAGAGGCGTAAAGTCCGAACCAATAAAACGAATTAAGTTGTTGAATAAGAGCATCAGGTAGGATTCAAACAGCTCATTGTTTTTTACGTCGGTAAGATTAAAATAATGACGGATCAGTCGGATCACTTGTTCTTTTTGTTCAATCTGGAGATCTAAGTCAAATATTTCATGTTCTGATTCATAATCAATGATCAGATCCTCTAGTTCGGAATTTGTAATAATGCCGCTTTCAATTAGGATTTGCCCCAGTAAAAGGTATTCCGGACTCTGTTCAGACAGCAGCCGGTTGACTTGTTCTTCGGTTAGGTAGTGGCGTTCAATAGCAAGCTCTCCAAACTGTTTGTCCTCATGTGTCTGTGCGACTACGATATCATCGATTTCATTGGCCGTCATCAGGTTATGGTACATTGCCAATGTACCAAGCTTAATATGGCTGGTTGATTCTTTGCCAATGGCTTCTACCAATTGTTCCGGAGTAACGATATTTCGTCCTAATAAAAAGTTTCCAAAAAATTGTGTGTACATAGCTATAATCTCTCCTTTTAATGTTCAAAACGAGATTCGATGACCCGTTTAATATTGCTGGCAGAGAAAGGTTTTTGAATGAAATCTTTCGCACCAGATTCGATGGCATTCATAAGCTGCTCCTTCGTACCGATCGAAGAAGCGATAATGATAAATGCATTTGGGTTTTGTGCGATAATTTCTTTTGTTGCGGTAATACCGTCCTTA
Organism: uncultured Eubacterium sp.; assembly: GCA_910586045.1. Lineage (GTDB taxonomy): Bacteria > Bacillota > Clostridia > Lachnospirales > Lachnospiraceae > Eubacterium_J. The sequence continues at coordinate 9,286 of CAJUIH010000081.1, read as the reverse complement.
ACCGGCATTACGATATCGAGGAATATAATATCTGCCTTTTCCTTTTTATATAGATCAATGACTTCCTGTCCGTTTGCAGCTTCGCAAAAATGAACGCCGCCAAGTTTGGTTAATATATCTTTCAATTGCTTCCGTGCCAGAATAGAATCATCCCCGATTAAAATTTTGGATTCCGATAATAACATAGCGATTCACTCCTTTTTTCTTTTCCTTTACCTTTATGTATAAATTTTACAAGATAAATCCAAAATATGCAATGAAAAATTTGGAATAATTTATAAAAAACACGCTAAAATTGTTGCGAAGGCCTGTTTCTGGCTTTATAATAACAGGCGGGGCGGCAAAAAGGAACTTTGCAGGGGCAAAGAGCAGCGAAAGAGGGAAGCAATGAAACCATTTTCATCGAATGATATTATGTTTGTATTTGACCTGATTATTCTTGTACTTGGAGTATTTTGGATCATTTCCGCCATACATATGAAACATACCGGTATTCCGTCGCCGATTCTGATCGCAAAGGAAGAACTGCCTAAAATAAAACATCCGGAAAAGTTCTGCCGCCTGATGTGCCGGCCAACCGTCGTTTTGGGCGTGATCGCATGTCTTTACAGCGGGGCGGACCTTTTCAACCGTTTTGTGACAAAACTCCCGTTTGTGGATCTTTTTGGGGTTGTTTGTTTTTTAATCGTATGTACATGGTATGTAAAAGAAATGCGCGCGGCGAAAGAGAATAACTAATCGACAGGCCAAAGCAGCCGGGACAGGGGCATTTTAGCCCCGGCGTCCGGCTGGCCGCTTATGTTTGCTGCTTATATCCTGCAATGGTCAGTGGTTTGTTTTGGACGCCAGTTCCGCTGTCCGTTCGGACATTGGAATATATTCCCTGCGGTCGGAAACGCTCATATAGGCCGGACGCATAATCTTGCTGTTATAGGATATTTCCTCCAGCCTGTGCGCGCTCCATCCGGCTATCCTTGCAATCGCAAAGATCGGCGTATACAATTCAAGCGGGAGACCGAGCATATGATAGACAAATCCGCTGTAGAAGTCCACATTTGGGCTGACTCCTTTATAGATCTTACGTTCATCCGAGATCACCTGCGGCGCTAACCGTTCTACCATGGAGTAGAGCGCAAATTCTTCCGAAAAGCCTTTTTCAATGGACAGCCGTTCCACATAAGACCGGAAAATCCGGGCACGCGGGTCCGAAAGGGAATAAACGGCATGGCCCATACCGTAAATCAGGCCGGCGCGGTCAAATGCCTGTTTGTTCAAGACCGCTTTTAAATAGGTACGCACTTCCTCTTCATCCGACCAGTCTTTCAGACACGTTTTCATGTCCTCAAACATTTGCACAACCTTAATATTTGCACCGCCGTGTTTTGGCCCTTTTAGAGAACCGATCGAAGCTGCAATGACAGAATATGTATCCGTGCCGGAAGAAGAAACAAGATGCGTGGTAAATGTAGAGTTGTTGCCGCCGCCATGTTCCATATGGAGCACCAGGGCAATGTCAAGCAATTTTGCCTCCAGCGGCGTATATTTACTGTCCGGACGCAGAATATGCAGAATGGTTTCCGCGGTAGATAATTCCGGAAGTGGTTTATGGATAAAAAGGCTGTCGCCGTCGTGATAATGGCGGTATGCCTGATAGCCATAGACGGAAAGCAGCGGGAACAGGCTGATGAGCTGCATACACTGGCGCAGTACATTCGGAATAGAAATATCGTCTGCCTTTTCATCATAAGCATAGAGGGTCAGCACGCTGCGCGCAAGCGTGTTCATCATATCCTGGCTGGGGGCTTTCATAATGATATCGCGTACAAAACTCGTCGGCAGGGAACGGTAATAGGAGAGCTGGTCCGTAAATTCCTTTAATTCCGACGCTGTCGGCAGTTTGCCGAAAATAAGCAAAAAAGCGCTTTCCTCAAATCCAAAGTGGCTGTCAGGCCCAATTCCGTCAATTAAGTCCTTGACATTATAACCACGGTAAAACAGGTCGCCGTCTGCAGGAATGATCTGGTCTCCGACTCTTTTCGTTGCACACACCTCGGAAACCTCAGTCAGCCCGACCAGTACGCCCTTGCCGTTGATGTCACGCAGGCCGCGTTTGACATCGTATTTGGTATACAAGGCAGGGTCGATGGCAAAATGGCTGCTGCTTAAATCAGCCAGTTCCTGGATCTCCGGTGTGATTTTGGAAAATTCATTTTCTTTCATTCGTCTTACCTCCTGTCTGCTTCTTATCTTAACACAGGATAAAACCCGAAAACAAGAAAAATTACAAATTTATAAAAAATTAATGATTCCACGCTGAAAAATTTATTTGATTTTTCTGGATTTTTTATGCGGAATGTATTAGAATAAAAAAGTACCCGAAAGCTTGTTTGAAGCATTTTGGGCCAATTCGAAACGGGGGTTTTTGTATGGGGAACCAAAACACGGTTTTAGAAAATACCGGATCCGTGCGGACGGAATGTGTGAAGCAATTGATCCAAAAAGCATATGAAGCGCAGGCCTATGCCTATGTCCCATATTCCGATTTTGCGGTCGGGGCGGCGCTGTTATGCGCGGACGGTACGATTGTGACCGGATGCAATATCGAAAATGCTGCCTATACGCCTACGAGCTGCGCGGAACGTACGGCTGTGTGCAAGGCAGTATCCGAAGGCCGCCGCGCATTCCGTGCGATTGCGATTGTAGGCGGACATGGGCAGTATCTGGCTCCCTGCGGCGTATGCAGGCAGGTATTGATGGAATTTGCAGATCCGGATCAGTTCGAGGTGATTTTGGCCAGAAATGAAAAGGACTATCAGGTTTTGCTGCTGCGGGATTTGCTGCCGTATGCGTTTTCTCAGGCAGACCTAGCGCGTGTTTAAAAAATCATTCCCGTGGCGCGTTCCGGCAAAGGACGGGGAAAATTTAAAAATTTGATTGACAAAAAAATAACATTGTGTATAGTTTATAGTAATGCATTTCCCTGTTTTTTATTTTACGGGAAATTTTATCCTAATTATTTATTATTTTATATTAAGGAGGAAATCATCCATGTCAACGAAAGCTTTTTACCCAAGAACTGAAATTGGGCCAAACAAAGTAGGCTTCCCAAAAGCAGGTTCGCCTGTTACAAACACCCGTGCAATTATTGAAGCCCCGTTTTACGGCAATAATGTCATCAAGGTAAATACTTTAAGGGAAGCTTATGAACTGGCAAAAAATTCACCGGGAACGATTGTAACAGATATGCCGGTATATAAGGCGGAAGAAATTGGTCTGGAACCGGAAGCAAAAGTATTATTGTTCAATGACGGATCCATTACCGGCCGGTATGCGGCAGCCAGAAGAATTACCGGAAAAGAAGGGACAGACTGTGCGAAACTGGATAAAATCCTTATGGACGCTGTTTACGATACACGCTGGAGAACCATGTATCATGCGCAGGTATTTATCGGGCTTGATCCGGAATTTATGGTAAAAGCGCATCTGCTGATTCCGGAAGGGGAAGAGAATATCCTTTACAACTGGATGCTGAACTTCCAGTATATGAACGATACCTATACAAAGATGTATAAGGATTCACAGCCAATCGGCAATGGAAATGAACCGGACGTTTATATTTTCTCCGATCCGCAGTGGACAGGCACTGACCAGACAGACGTATGCGACGGAAAATGCCTGTGCTACTTCAACACAGAAACAAACTGTGCAGCGATTCTTGGTATGCGCTATTTCGGCGAACACAAGAAAGGCACGCTGACCCTTGCATGGGCAATTGCAAACAGAAACGGTTACGCATCCTGCCATGGCGGACAGAAAGAATATACTAGGGATGATGGCTCCAAATATGTTGCTGCTGTATTCGGCTTGTCAGGCTCTGGAAAGTCTACGCTGACACACGCAAAACATGACGGCAAGTATCCGTCGATCAAAGTGCTTCATGACGACGCGTTTATTATTAATACAGATACCTGCGCATCGATCGCATTAGAGCCGACCTATTTTGATAAGACAGCGGATTATCCGACAGCCTGCGAAGACAACAAATTCTTATTAACGGCACAGAACTGTTCCGCAACCTTAGACGACGACGGCAAGATCGTACTCGTTACCGAAGATATCCGTAACGGCAACGGCCGTGCGATCAAATCCAAATTGTGGTCGCCGAACCGTGTGGACAAGATTGACAGCCCGGTAAACGCAATTTTCTGGATTATGAAAGACCAGACGCTTCCGCCGGTTGTAAAATTAAAGGGCGCATCGCTGGCATCCGTTATGGGCGCTACACTGGCAACCAAAAGGTCTACCGCGGAAAGGCTTGCTCCTGGCGTAGATCCGAATGCACTTGTAATTGAACCTTACGCAAATCCGTTCCGTACCTATCCATTAGTAAACGATTACGAGAAATTCAAAAAACTGGTGGCAGAAAAGAACGTTGACTGCTATATCATCAATACCGGCGACTTTATGGGCAAGAAAGTACAGCCAAAAGATACGCTGGGTATTTTGGAAGCGATCGTAGAAAACAAGGCGGCATTTAAACCTTGGGGACCGTTTACAGATATCGAGATCTTTGAGTGGGAAGGCTTCGTACCGGATCTTGGCGACAAAGATTATGTAGCACAGATGAAAGCGCGTATGACAGACCGTCTGAATAATGTAAAAGAATTAGATACAAAAGAAGGCGGCTTCAACAAACTTCCGGAAGATGCCGCACAAGCAATCCAAAAAGTAGTAGATCAGGCAAATACATTATAAGATCAATCGTCCGGGAAGCGGAAGCGGTGCATCCGCAGCTTCCCGGATGTTTTATTTACTTTTATCTTTAGTCGTTGTCGTTCTACTTTAAGGATTTTAGGTAAAACTTTAACCTTAGAAAATGCCTTCAGAAAAAATACCATAAAATACATCATGTTGTATGTAAATAATTGTTGCAATACTGCACATAGTAGAGTATAATCAATCTTGATAAAAGTATTTACCTGAGGTGTGCGATAACCCGTTATTTTGAACCTACATTTTCTTTTACGGGATTCCAATATTTTGGCATCGATGTCAGGCCATCATTACGCAGTGGAAGACAGAAGTGCCTTTGAGGTTACCCACCTAGCTTTGCTAGGAGTCAAAATTGCGGGACCGGCATTTTGGGGGATACTTTTACAAAAGATAAATCGTTATAAAACACAAAAGAAAACGGCCAGAGTGATACGAAAGATTAGAAAGCGAAAGAGTCCTGCAATAGGTTTTTCCTTGTATTTGCAGGATCGAAAGTTACGAAAGAGAATACAAAAGAGGAATGGTTTTTTAATTGAAACAAAAGATCGTTCATACAGAAGATAACGTGTTTTCTTACGATTACGAAAGATGGTATTAACATCCGTTCGCAGATTATGATCAGAATGGAATACAAAAGATTGACGAAAGATGCAGAAGAGGAATCGCAAGCAAAGGTACAAAAGATAAGATATATTAAGATAAAAGATAGAAAAATAAAAGATAGCAAGATAAAAGATATCATGATAAAAATAGCAAGATAAAAGATATCATAATAAAAGATAGCAAGATAAAAGATATCATAATAAAAGATAGAAAAATAAAACATATAAAGATTAAACATATAAAAAGATATAGAAAGATAAAAGATAGAAAGAAGATATAAAAAACAGATATAAAACAAAAGTTGCAAAACATATCGAAAAGGATTCCTATTACATCAGGTTCAGGTAGAAAGGAAAGCCTTAACTTAACATAAAGATCAAGTTCCAGGTCAAGGTAAAAAACTGTCCCAAAATAAGTTTTAGGTTTCCGTTCCAATCAAAGCCTTTTAAAATTTCGATTTCTAACCGGAATGATTTTACGCGGTTATGGATTATATGTACTAAGCAAAGAGAAGCTGCAGATTCTTGGCAGCTTTTTTCTATTATATAGGTTTTGTGATTGTGTAAAAATTAAACCGCCAAATCAGGAATAAAACAAGAATGACTGGTATACATATATAGGAGCGCAGTAACTATTACCTGATTTTCATTTCATCTATATAAACGGCGTAAAATTTCAGCACAATATCATTTGTTTCTGGCCCGCCGTTTATCGGGTTTATTGTGCAATATTCAATCACCGAGTATATAATTTATTGGAGTATCAAAAATATGGACAGAGCCGAAAAAATGAAAAAGTACCGAAAAGAAATGGCGCATGCCGATCCTTTCAGGCAGAGTTCGCCCGCTCCAGGCACCGGTATTCCCGCCAAGGGGCTGCTTGCGGCGGGGGTGATTGGCATTGTGATTCTTGGCCTTTTCTTTTTTATGCTGTATCATAAAAAAGAGGAATCCGACCTTACTTATGTGACGCAGGAAGAATTTGCCTCATTGATGTCTTTTTTAGGAGATGGACTCTTGCAAAAGCAGCCGGATCAGGAGCCGGATTCCAGTATTACCTATGGACAGCTCAAGGATGCTATACAAGCAGTTGGACTTTCGGGAACGATTTCAGTGAACGGGGGAGTGGAAAAATTAAAACGAGAAGTATTGATCGATTATTATACGCAAATCCTGGATTATCTGGATTTGGAAGAAAGCGTTACCCGAAAAACGATTTTGCTGTTGGAGCAGGACAAACAAAACTGTTGGACACAGGACGGAAAAGTGAAATGCAGCGGGGATTTTCTGCATTTGCATCCCTGCTTTACATATGACGTATTTCTGGCAAATGGAACCTTGCTTGGCGTCGCCGGCAAATCCAACCAGACGGTTGCGATAAAAGGAGTAAAAATCAATGCCGTCGCGGACAAAACGCTTTCGTTTACCTATAAAAAACGGGAGTATGAGGTCTCCTGTACGGATACGGACAACTTGTCTGACGGGGCGACATGCACGCTGTGCATTAAGGGTGGTAAGGTTACAAAAGTCAAGGATCTAAAGGGTGGGAAACAGGAAGCGCAGACGGAGAAAAAGACCGAAAAACAGACGGGGACAAACGTGTCTGAAAACGTGCGGGTGCTGCTGTTAAATAAAAATTCCGTTTATTATGACCAGATTTATGTGACATGCAGCACAAAATGCAATGTGACGCAAAAGAAGAAAAAGAAAACTTATCAAAAATCAAAGGTAGTCGATATAAAAAAACTCAAGCTGAAAAAGGGAGAATATGTACAGTTAACCCCGGCGGCAGGCAGCGGCCAGTTGTTTTTGGCAGATGCCAAAGGAAAAACGATATCCAATGGATATTTCGGCAGGTTTGACATTTACAGGGATGCGGGCGGTTATTATATTGTAAACCAGGTTCCGGTGGAAAAATATCTTTATTCCGTTGTGGCAAGCGAGATGCCGTCTTATTTTGAAAAAGAAGCGCTCAAAGCGCAGGCGGTATGCGCGCGCAGCTATGTATACCAGCAGATGGCGGCAGGGGATTATCAAAAATACCATGCGCAGATTGACGACAGCACCAATTATCAGGTCTATAATAAGTCCCAGTCCTGTGAAGCGGATGTGCAGGCTGTAGAAGAAACGGCAGGGCAGGTGATGTATGCGCAGGATGCGATTGTAACCGCTTATTATTATTCATCATCCTGCGGCTATGGTTCCGGCATGGAAATCTGGAATCAGGACAGCAGCGATTATCCGTATTTAAAAGCAAAGACTTTGGATCCATCCGGTCAGAATCGTTCGTTTGATATGTCAAAAGAAAAGGATTTTCGCTCTTTTATTACATCGAAACAAAAAAAATCATACGATGACGCCAGTATGTATTATCGGTGGAACGCGAGGGTGGAGCTGTCCTCCCGTCAGAAAGAACTGTGTCAGACGATACGGGAACGCAGTAAAATCAGTCCGCAGAACTTTGCGTTTTACGCTGTAACAGGAAATAAAACGAAGAAAGTATCTTCGATGGACGGATTTGGCGGCGTGAAAACGATGTCTTGTAAAAAACGCAGTAAGAGCGGCGCAATTTTGGCCTTGACCATAGCGTTTGAATTTGGTAAGGTGGAGATTAAGTCGGAGTATAATATCCGTTCCATCGTTGGCTGCGCGCTCGAACAGATTACTTACGCAGACGGCAGTGCAAATGAAACCGCAAGATTTTTGCCTAGTGCCTATTTTTCCATTGCGTATGAGAAAAAAAGCGGGCGGTATGTGCTGTCGGGCGGCGGGAACGGCCATGGAATCGGTATGAGCCAGTATGGCGCGGACGGGATGGCGAAAGCAGGATGGGATTATAAAAAAATACTCCGCTTTTACTATGATGGGGTTACAATTAAAAAATTGGGGCAGCAGGGCGGTTAAACATCGGCAGATCCGTCCTGCGGACAGGAGTTATGCGTTTATGAAACGATTAGTGTTAAATGGAATGCGGTTATTGGATAAATGCAAAAATGATAATATTGGCGCATATGCGGCGCAGACAGCATTTTTTATTATGATGTCTTTTGTGCCGCTGATTATGTTTTTCATTACGCTGCTGCAGTATACGCCAATCTCTGAGGCTATGCTGCTGCAGTGGGTGCATCAATATCTGCCGGAATACATTGAGCCGTTTTTGATACCGATCTTGGATGAAGTATATACCGAATCGGTAGGAATATTGTCTACGACGGCGGTAATTGCGATCTGGTCCGCGTCCAAGGGGCTGCATTTTTTGTCGAACGGACTGGATGAGGTCAATGAAATCCGCGAAAAGCGCAATTGGCTGCTGCTTCGGATCAAGGCGGTGTTTTATACGTTTGTTTTTTTGGTCTCGATTGTGATCTTTTTGGTGCTGCTGATCTTTGGGCGAACACTGGAAGAGCTGCTGATCTATTATTTTCCGCTGATTGGGCATGTCGTATCAAAGATTTTGGATTTTCGGATTTTGATTATAACACCGATTATGATCATTACGGTTATGATGGCATTCCATTTCCTGCCGAACCGCAAGGCGATTGTAAATCATAAAATAAATTTTCATAACCAGTTGCCTGGAGCGGTGCTTTGTACGGTCGTTTGGTATCTGTTTTCGATTGGCGTATCGATCTACGTCGGGTACTTTAACGGGTTTTCTATGTACGGTTCGCTGACTACGATCGTATTGACGATGTTTTGGATTTATTTTTGCATGTATATCCTGCTGCTGTGCGCGGAAGTAAATGAATTTTATTATGAAGACATTGAGTATTATTGGCAGAAACTGCACCATAGAAAGCGGCATGTATGGCATAAGGAGAAACGTAAACCGCAGTAACAGTTCAGATCAGGTGTTACATTTTAACCTGTTGGACGCATGGAGAGATGGTTTGCCCGGCTTTCTGGCGGCC
>CAJUIH010000080.1:9206-16829 GCA_910586045.1 uncultured Eubacterium sp. | reverse complement strand
ATAGAACTGACAAAACCGTATCCATAAGCAATTCCATATGCGTCACAGGCCGCCCAGTTTTGATAAAGATCCGGGGATGCGGCCGCCTGTTTTCTCATGACTCGTGTCACATGATAGGCATGTTCCACCAGAATACCTTGGACTCCCGATGTATTGGCACCCCGGAGTACGCCCAAATAATCATCTCCGCCGCTCCTGCTGCGGTAGATTACCGTTCCGTTGGTTTTTGTGGAATCGTTATTTTGTGTGGAAAAGTTTGGCGCTTTATTTTTTTTCTGCGTGGTAAATCCAGCGGTCTGCATACCTGCCTTTTGGTTATATGCCGTCAGATTTAAACCGATGGAATTGGCGATGTTCATGCCAGCCGTACTGCTGTGTGCGGATTGATTTACAAAAACAAAGGACTTGTTTATGTTTTGGGATTGGTTCCAGGGATTTTTTTGACGGCTGGATGCATTTGTATGGAGTGAAATAAAAAAATCACAGTTTTCTGTTTTAGCGGACGATCCGCGGACAGTAATATTTGCGTTATCCAGTTTTTCGTTTGTATATCGATTGCCGTTATACAGCAATGAAATGGATTTGCCTGTCCTCGTCATAAAGCTGTCAATGCCGTATGCTTGCTGCAGTTCCTTTTGGAGTGCGGTGCCTATTTTTAAACAAAAAGCGCCTTCTGCATACGGATATTTTCCGTTGTCTCCGGTAAGTCCGTAATTATTATTCAAATCAGCGAAATGACCTGGATCAATGCAGACTTTTATGTTTGAGCCAAGGACAGAATAGGGATTCGTTTCATCCGCGTATTTGGCATTGCGTGTATCTGTTTTTTCATCCGCGGACAGCGTACATATTTTATAAGCATACTGCTGTGGACGGGAAGTACTTAGCTGGTCGGTATAAGTATTGGCTGGCCCGCCTTTGACGCCGTCTGAGTCTACCTCGGCAATGGTTTCCCATTTGCCGGTGCCTTTGCTGTTTTTTGTGCCGCGTCTCATAACATAATAACAAGATACCGCTTCATCCATTGCGGAACTCCAAAAAATGCGGATAGATTGGGAGGATGCCTTGCTGGTAGCTGGCACAATGGCATGTACGACAGATGCTTGTTTGGATTCCGCGGATGCGGCAGATGTGATGCTGGTAAGGCCTGACAGTATACATAGTGTGCATAAGCCTGCGATCAATGTTCGCTTCATGTCTGTTGAAAACTCCTCTCTGTTTATTGGAACGTGTTGATAACCGTTCGTTTTATTTTGATTGATAAAAAATGGTACATAGCTGCTGCTCCCATGAAAAAGAGGACAGACACGGTATGTCCATCCTCTTTCCATTTCAAAACCTGATAAACGCTAGTATATCGTTCATTAAATATCTCATGCATTCCCGGGAATTTATTCTCAGTCAAAGCTATGCTTATTTAAGTTGGATTATATTAGCCAAAATATCTCTTTAATAAACCGGCAAATGCCTTTCCATGTCTAGCCTCATCCCTAGCCATCTCATGTACCGTATCATGAATTGCATCCAGGTTAGCAGCCTTCGCGCGTTTTGCAAGATCTGTTTTGCCGGCGGTAGCGCCGTTTTCAGCTTCTACGCGCATTTCCAGATTTTTCTTTGTGCTGTCAGTTACAACTTCACCGAGTAATTCAGCAAATTTAGCAGCATGTTCCGCTTCTTCCCAAGCAGCTTTTTCCCAATATAAGCCGATTTCCGGATATCCTTCTCTGTGGGCAACCCTTGCCATTGCAAGATACATACCTACTTCGGTGCATTCGCCGTTAAAATTAGCTCTTAAATCTTCGATAATATCATCAGAAACGCCCTTTGCAACACCTACTACATGTTCAGCAGCCCAGGTTGTTTCGCCTTCCTGTTTGGTGAATTTTTCTGCTGGTGCTTTACACTGCGGACATTGTGCCGGAGCAGAATCTCCTTCATGAACATAACCACATACCTGACATACAAATTTTGCCATTGTTTAATCTCCTTTTCTTTGTTGTTTTAAATTTTTATGGGATAGCTTGTCTGATCTGGCTTTGACAGCTTTTCGGTTGTTTTCGAAATCCCCTGTTGATAAATTTATATCATACATTTTTCTGAGTGTCAATATAAAATAGAAACAATTACTGATTTTTAAGAGAATTTTTATTTTCTTCCTTTTCCATGCACTGTTGGCATACCCCATAAAAATAAGTCATATGACCTTCTACCATGCCGCTGAAATTGTGCGAGGCCAGCAGATTGATATGGGAAAGCGAATATAGGTCCAGATCCAGGTCAAAGATGGATCCGCATTTTGTACATACAAAATGATAGTGGGGATCCGCTGCCGCGTCAAAACGGTCTGGCCCATCGAAAAAAGTCAGTTTTTGTATTTCGCCAAGCTTTGTTAACTGTGTAAGATTGCGGTAAACAGTTCCAAGACTAATGTTCGGATTTTCGGTAAGAATATTCTGGTATATGGTATCTGCAGTCGGATGGCTTTTCGTGGAGCGCAGATACTGCAGAATACTGTCCCTCTGTCTACTATAGTTCATTTGTGCTGTCCTTTCAAAATAGTAATCATTATCATTATTATAATAATTGTATAAGAAAAGTCAATAAAAATGCAAAAAAAGAATCTGGTAATTTTTATGCATGATTTAACAACAGCCACATACACTGTAACAATGAACCAGGCTTGGAGTATGACTAGGCGCATGAAACGATTTGTCAGTTATTTATATTCAACTTATAACAATCAGAAGATTCACAATGCCGGTTTTGCCCGTGTGGAACTTCGCAGCGGACGCAATCGCATTGATATCCATTTAAAGGAAAATGGGTATTCCGGTAAGGTAGGTACGGTATATTTATTTGTCAGAAACCAAAAAAATATACATGGGATTCCCATTGGAAAAATTACTTTTCATGGAAGCCAGGCAGATTTTCGTTATGAACAGCCAGAAGAAAATGTTGGACAGACACCATTTCATATTACGCAGATGAACGGGATTTTGATTATGATGGATGAACAGGCCGCATTTTTAAGCCAATGGGATGAAGAGCCTGTGGATACGGCGAGTTTTACTGTTTGGAATGGAGAGCAGGATCAGCAGCAATCGCCGGATACAGGCTTGGAACACGGGAATCAAGCAGAAACATTGCATGCAGGCCGGGAACACGGGAACAGTGCAGAAAAAGAAACCGCAGACCAGAAAAACGAAATCCGCACAGAAAACGCAAGCGATCCGGTAAACGCGAATCCAAACCAGCAAACGGCAAGCTGTACAGAAAGCGCAGACTTGGCAAACAGCAGCCGCACGGAAACGCCAGACGATCCAGCGCAAACAGAATCTTTAGAATCACAACAGCAGGACGCGGCCGGCAGAGAATATCAGATGTCCGATGCGATAGACACATTACAACAGCCGTGTGAGCAGGAGCATGTAAATTCCGATATCCAGACAGCCGAACTGCAGCCGCAGCGGCAGCCAGGAGAAATGAAATGGGAGCAGACCTGGCGGTATATGCTTAGAACCTATCCGGTGATTCATGAATTTGAGGATAACAATCATGTACTCTGTGTCCGCATTGAAATCAAAGATGTGCGTCTTCTGCCGGAAAAATATTGGAGTATGGTAAATAACAGCTTTTTGCTGCATGGGTTTTTTAATTATCGATATATCGTATTTGGGAGAATTGAACAGAGCTGGTTTGTAGGGATTCCGGGGATTTATCAAAACCAGGAGCATGTCATGGCGTCTATTTTTGGGTTCCCGGATTTTCTCCCGAAAAAACAAAAAAACGAGCGGGGAGAACAGCCGGGATATTGGTACCGAATGCTGGAGATCTAGGGACAGATCATACTGTAAACGATATGGTCTTCCCATGTACCGCGGATACACGCATACTTTTTTGCGATGCCTTCCTGTTCAAATCCGATCCGTTCCGCTAACCGGATGGACGCTTCATTATTCGGCATAATGTGAGCGCTGATCCGGTGCAGTTCCAAGTCAAAAAAAGCAATTGCAACGCATTTGCAAAGCGCTTCGTATGCATAGCCGTGATGCCAAAAACGGGGGTCGAATTTGTATCCGATCTCACAGCTTTGATAAATATGACGCACGATATCACGAAAACAGACCGTACCGATAATACAGGCAGGGTCTGTTTTTTTATAAATCCAAAAACGGACGCCTGTCTGTTTGATGCACATATTAAATTCATGATTTAAGATTTTGCGCTGATATTTTTCCGTATAAAAATGGTAAGGCCGCTGGGCCTCATATTGTTCAAATATTTCGCGGTTCATTGAATGAAATCGCAGAACATCGCAGGCGCTTGTACCATCCAGGATTTTTAAAACCAGTCTGTCGGTATAATAAGAAAATTTCATTGCCAGCCTCCCTTGTCGGATCTATAGTTAAATATATGCAGAAAGTATGTGAACCATTTTCTTAAATTTATGGAATTGCAGAATGTGGTAACAGTATAGTATAATTAGGGTCAATGTTCAAGATTCGTATGGGGGAAAACAATGCCGAAAAAACTCACGATACAGGAAAAATTTATGAAAGCGGCGCTTCGTGAAGCAAAAAAAGCATATCAAATCGACGAAGTACCAATCGGGTGTGTAATTGTCCGGGATGATAAGATCATCGCGCGCGGCTACAACCGCAGAAATATTGATAAAAATACGCTGGCGCATGCGGAATTGACCGCGATTCGAAAGGCAAGCAAAAAAACCGGGGACTGGCGTCTGGAAGATTGTACGATGTATATTACATTAGAACCATGCCAGATGTGCGCGGGTGCGATTGTACAGTCCAGGATGAAAGAAGTTGTAATCGGCGCAAATAACCCCAAAGCCGGATGTGCCGGATCGGTGCTGAATCTGCTGCAGGTGGCGCAGTTTAATCATCAGGTACAGATTGTGCGGGGGATTCTGGAAGAGGAGTGCTCGATGATGTTAAGCCAATTTTTTTCGGAACTTAGAGAAAAGAAAAAAAGAAGACGGGAACAAAACAGTTTGACAACGATCTGAAAAACCGATATAATAGATCTCGGACAGCCGGGGTGCTAGCGGTACCCTGTACCAGCAATCCGCTATAGCTGGGGTGATATCCTGCCTCGGGTCTTTGGTTTTAAAGCAGCCCCTGGTAAGTGGCGTTGACGTTTGGGTCTTACGCAACAGGAACCCGTGAACCGTGTCAGGTCAGGAATGGAGCAGCACTAAGCGGGAACTCTTGTGTGCCGTGAGGGTGCCTGAACCGAGTTAACTGCCAGGGTAACGTTTAGGATCGGGATTCAAAGCAGGATGTCCATAAAATAGAACAGAAAGAAAGCAGACGCAGGATCGCATGCCTGCTTTTTTTGTTAGGAATGGTATGTAAATAAGGCGAATCATTTGTGAAAATGAGGGTATGATGATAAAAGCGGTTATTTTTGATATGGATGGCCTGATGATTGATACCGAAAAATTGTTGCTGAAATATTGGCTGGAAGCCGCGCATCAATGTGGTTATCCTATGCGGAAAGAACATGTGCTCGGTATCCGCAGCCTTGCCGCAAAATACGCGGTTCCAAAGCTGCAGGCGGAGCTTGGGCCAGATTTTGATTACGATAAAGTAAGAAAGCTGCGCATGGAATTAATGCAGGCGCATATCGAAAAATATGGAATAGAGGAAAAAAGCGGGCTTGGGGAACTTTTGGATTATTTGAAAAAGCATCGTTATCCGACGGCGGTGGCTACAGCTACGGATCTGGAACGAACGACAAGATATTTAACTTCCCTGGACAGGCTGCGCTATTTTGACCAGATTGTCTGTGTTTCTATGGTGGAAAACGGAAAGCCGGCGCCCGATATTTATCTGGAGGCGGCTGCACGCCTGCGGGTGGATCCTTCGGTATGCCTGGCTTTGGAAGATTCCCCGAACGGAATCCTGGCGGCCTGCCGTGCCGGAATGTATCCGGTAATGGTTCCGGATTTAAGCCAGCCGGATGAGGAAACAGCAAAACGGTTATATCGGTGTGTAGGAAGTTTGTCGGATGTAATACCTTTACTGGAAAACGAGCGCATATAAGCGGTAAGTAAGTAAAAACAGCGGGGCAATGATTATGGAAACAAGAGAAATATTACGGAAAGTACAGGCAGGAGAGTTATCGGTCGAACAAGCCGAAGGGTATTTTCGCAGGCAGCCATTTGAAGAAATGGGCTATGCGAAGCTGGATACCCACCGAAAAGTCCGGTCTGGTTTCGCGGAAGTAATTTTCTGCAGTGGAAAAGCCGACAGCCATTTGCTTGAGATCTTCGGCCGTTTATATGAGCAGGATCAGGAGGTATTTGGAACCAGGGCTACAAAAGAGCAGTTTGAGCGGATACGGGAACAATATCCGCAGGCGGTTTATGACCCGGTTTCCCGTATTATAAAAATAGAAAAGCAGGAAAAACAAAAAAAAGGAAAGATTGCGGTATGTACAGCGGGAACAGCGGATATCGCCGTGGCGGAGGAAGCGGCGCAGACGGCGGAATATTTTGGTACGGCGGTAGACCGGATTTATGATATCGGGGTAAGCGGTATTCATAGGCTGCTGTCCAAGCTTGCTGTGATTCAGCAAGCGAACTGCATTGTGGCGGTGGCCGGTATGGAAGGCGCGTTGGCAAGTGTGCTTGGCGGATTGGTTGACAAACCGGTTATCGCGGTGCCGACATCGATTGGCTATGGAGCGTCCATGCACGGGCTGTCCGCTCTGCTTACGATGATTAATTCGTGTGCCAATGGGATTGCGGTAGTAAATATCGATAACGGTTATGGTGCGGGATATATAGCTTCACAGATTAACCGTCTGGCGCTTAGTAACTGTAAATAAATAACTTATACAACTTACTTGTCTTTTTCTCCGACAGCATCAGTCAAAAATCAGTTACATAGCCCGCTATATTTATTTACAGTTTCTTAGGGAGGAAGAACTTGGATCGGATTGATTGGAAAAACAGCCATTTTTCTTTTTTTCAGCATACACAATGCGAATATTTTCCCTGCCATAAGGGGATAGAACCAGGATCGTTTAACTGCCTGTTCTGTTACTGTCCGCTTTACGCGCTTGGGCAGGACTGCGGCGGGAACCCGCAATTTACGAAAAACGGTGTAAAAGACTGTACGCATTGTACGTTTCCGCATCAGAGGGATCACTATGGATCGGTGATCCAGCGGCTTGGACGCGTGACGGCGATGGCGGCCAAAACATGAAAAAAGGATTCTGCGTCAGCAGAACCCTTTTTATTGGAGGTAGGATGTATTAATAGGTAGTACTGCACATCTGCAGTACAATTAACGGAGAGCATGGGATTCGAACCCACGGTGCTTTATAGGCACACGGCTTTTCGAGAGCCGCACCTTAAACCGCTCGGACAACTCTCCCTACAGGTAATTAAAATACCTTTCTAATGCATTATACCATAATTTTCCATAAATACAAGAAAAATTAGAAATATCTTAATAATTTTTTTATTTTTGCCCGGTGGACGCTGGAAGAGACGGTTTGCCAGGCCTGCCGGCGTCCCCCATCCGGCGTCCTCCCAGCCAAAATGTAACACCCTATCTAAATGTTATTATTTTTGAAACATGTGGGAAAGAAATA
>CAJUIH010000080.1:0-9106 GCA_910586045.1 uncultured Eubacterium sp. | reverse complement strand
GAAAGAAATAGGAAAGAATTAGGAAAGAAGGAATGCATATGGGCGTATTATCGCACTTAGAACCCCAGGAAGTATTTAATTATTTTGAAGAAATTTGCGCGATTCCGCACGCTTCTTATAAAGAAAGCAAAATCAGCGATTATTGTGCGGCATTTGCCAAAAAACATGGGCTGGAATGTTATCAGGATGAATGGAAGAATATCGTTATAATCAAAGAAGCCGCCAAAGGCTATGAAAAGGAGCCAACCCTGATCCTGCAGGGGCATTTGGATATGGTATGTGAAAAGGATCCGGGCAGTGATTTTGATTTTGAAACAGACGGTTTGCGGTTGATCGTTGATGGAGATCATATTACAGCAGACGGGACGACTTTAGGCGGCGACGACGGGATCGCGATTGCCTATATGCTTGCGGTTCTTGCTTCCGAAACGATTGCGCATCCAAGGCTGGAAGCTGTATTTACCGTATCGGAGGAAACCGGAATGGAAGGGGCGGCGGGTATTGATGTTTCTATGCTCCGGGGAAAAAGGCTGCTGAATCTGGATTCGGAGGAAGAAGGTTTCTTTTTGGCTGGCTGTGCGGGAGGGGCAAGTGTTATATGCCGTCTGCCGGTAAACAGGATTGCGGCATCCGGCGAGTTGGTCAAAATAACGGTATCCGGGCTGGCTGGCGGTCATTCCGGAATGGATATTAACCGGGGACGGGCAAATGCAAATATTTTGATGGGCCGTGTTTTGCAAAAGCTGACAGAACATACGTCCTGTTTTTTGGCTTGCCTGGAAGGCGGGGGAAGAGATAACGTAATCCCGGGGAATTGTATGGCGGCCCTGTACTTGGATCCGGCCCGGCTGGAAGCTGTAAAACAGATCATAGCGGATATGCGCCGGATTTTCGCCGGGGAATATGCGGTTACGGACAAAAATATCCGATTATGTCTGGAGTGCGGGACACAAGAGGATTTGTCGCAATTGCCTGCCATGCTGGATGCTGAAAGTACCGCACGTATTGTCCGGCTGGTAAATACTCTGCCAAATGGAGTCCAGGCGATGAGTGCACAGGTAGAGGGAATGGTAGAAACTTCGCTGAATCTGGGAGTCATGCGTCTGGAAAGCGAACAGGCCGTTTTTAGGTATTCGGTGCGCAGTTCCATAGAGCGTGCAAAAGAGGCGCTGCTTGCAAAACTACGCGTTTTGACAGAAGAAACCGGGGGTACGTCTGAGGTAACCGGGATTTATCCCGCATGGGAATATAAGAAAGATTCCGTTTTGCGTAAGAAACTGGTATCGGTTTATGAACAAATGTACGGCAGCAAACCAGTCATTCAGGTCATTCATGCCGGGCTGGAGTGCGGGCTGTTAGCGGAAAAGATACCAGGCTTGGACTGCGTTTCGATCGGGCCGGATTTGATAGACATTCATACTACAAATGAAAAATTGTGTATTTCATCCGCAAAAAGAGTATGGGAGTTTCTTTTGCAGGTATTACAAACGAAATAGCTTATTGACAGTAGGATCCGGAATATTTTATAATGGAAGTGGCAATAGGATTTCGAAAAAATAGGCGAAAGAGAGGTATTATACGATGCTCAGAGTAGGCATGCTTACCAGCGGCGGCGACTGTCAGGCTTTAAACGCTGCGATGCGCGGAGTAGCAAAAGGGTTAAGCGCAAATGTGGAAGATTTGGAGATTTACGGGTTTTTAAATGGGTACAAAGGACTGATTTATGGAAATTACAAACTGCTTTCATCTTCTGATTTTTCGGGCATACTGACGAAAGGCGGCACAATTATCGGTTCTTCCCGCCAGCCGTTTAAGCTGATGCGTGTACCGGATGAAAATGGCCTGGACAAAGTAGAGGCCATGAAACAGAATTATTACAAGCTGAATTTGGACTGTCTGGTTATTTTGGGCGGCAACGGAACACAGAAGACCGCGAATATGCTGCGTGAAGAAGGCTTAAATATCATCCATCTGCCAAAGACAATTGACAACGATATCTATGGAACAGATGTCACATTCGGATTCCAGAGTGCTATTAATATTGCGACGGATGCAATTGACTATATTCATACGACAGCGGCTTCCCATAACCGCGTATTTATTGTAGAAGTAATGGGCCATAAAGTCGGATGGCTGACGCTGTATGCGGGCTTGGCAGGCGGCGCGGATATTATTCTTCTGCCGGAAATCCCTTATGATATCAATAAGGTAGTACATGCGATTGAAAAACGTTCCAAAGCAGGCAAAGGATTTACGATACTTGCCGTAGCGGAAGGAGCGATTTCGAAAAAGGATGCGCAGTTGAGCAAAAAGGAATATAAGAAAAAACTCGCAAAATCCCCATATCCGTCCGTATCCTATGAAATCGCAAAGAAAATCAGCGATAAACTGGGCAGTGAAGTACGTGTCACCGTACCGGGACATACGCAAAGAGGAGGCAGCCCGACCGCTTACGACCGGGTACTTTGTACCAGACTTGGAGCAGAAGGGGCAAAAGCGATTTTGGAAAAAGATTATGGATACATGATCGCCATGGTAAATAATGAAGTCAGAAGAGTACCATTGGAAAATGTTGCCGGAAGATTAAAAATGATTGAACCAGATGCCCAGATTGTACGGGATGCAAAACTGATCGGCATTAGTTTTGGCGACTAATTTACAAAGGCTGTATGTTTCCATGTATATTTGGAAATGATATCTGCTGCACGGCTGAAAAGCTATGCAGCAGATTTTTGTTGGAAGGAGGCAGATATGTCATACACGGCGCTTTATAGAAAATATCGCCCAAGGACATTCGCAGATGTAAAGGGGCAGGAACCAATCGTAACGACCATTCAAAACCAGATTATGGCAGGCCGCATCGGACATGCGTATCTGTTTTGCGGGACAAGGGGTACCGGAAAAACGACGGTTGCGAAAATATTTGCCAGGGCGGTGAACTGCGAGCATCCGGTGCATGGGAATCCGTGCGGGGAATGCAGCATCTGCAAAGCGGTTGCAAGCGGAAGTTCTCTGAATGTCATTGAAATAGACGCAGCGTCAAACAATGGGGTGGACAATATTCGTGAGATCCGGGAGGAAGTAACGTATCCCCCAACAGAGGGGAAATTTAAAGTATATATAATAGATGAAGTCCATATGCTTTCTATGGGGGCATTTAACGCGCTTTTAAAAACACTGGAGGAGCCGCCGTCTTATGTCGTCTTTATTTTGGCTACAACAGAGGCGCATAAAATACCGGTGACGATCTTATCGAGATGCCAAAGATACGATTTTCGCCGTATTTCGACAGAAACAATTGCAGAACGATTAACAGAGCTGCTGGAACGGGAGCATGCGCAGGCGGAAGAAAAAGCAGTACGTTATATCGCAAAATCCGCGGATGGGGCGATGCGTGACGCATTAAGCCTGCTGGACCAGTGTATGGCGTTTTATATGGGAGAAAAGCTGACTTACGATCAGGTACTTTCGGTCATTGGCGCTGTGGATACCGAACAATTTTCCAGCCTGCTGCGCGCGGTTGTGTCGGATGATATCCCTGCAGCAATGCGCAAGGTCGAGGATTTGGTATCCCAGGGCAAGGATTTGGGACAGTTTTTACAGGACTTCATTTGGTATCTGCGTAATTTGCTGCTTTTGCAAAGCTCGGATGATATGGAAGATGTTTTGGATCTTTCCAGCGAAAACCTGCTTTTATTAAAAGAAGAATGCAGTATGATAGACGGTATGCAAATTATGCGGTATATTCGTATTTTTTCGGAATTGTCTAATCAAATCAGATTCTCCGCCCAGAAACGGATTTTGATTGAAATTGTGATTATCAAATTATGCCGTCCCGAAATGGAGGAGCATTACGATTCTGTTTTAGCCAGGTTGGACCGCTTGGAAAAAAAATTTGAGGAGGGCGTTTTGGTCCGTCAGCAGCCGGCACAGCCTGTGGTCCCGGAAACGCCTGTAACAGAAACCACGAAACCCGAAATACCAAAAGCAATCCCGGAAGATATCCGCTCCGTGGTGCAAAACTGGCGAAAAATAGTCGCGGATATGCCAAGTATGGTGCGCAATATTGTGCGGAAAGCACATCTTAGCCTAGGCGGGGATAATTTATTATTGATTGTACTGGATGACGTATTTGAGAGTGAACTGGTTGCAAAGGAAGATTTTGTGTTTAAGGATCAGATTGCGGACAGCATTACCCGAAGCATCGGAAAAAAAGTAGAGATACAAATACAGGCGAATGAAACCGGGCAGCCGTTTGCGGATGCGTTTGTAGATTTAGAACAAGTGATTCATACAGATATCGAATATACGGAAGATTTTTCGGATGTGTAAATCAGAAACTATATTGTCAGAATGCCTAATATGAGGTAGAATCAGATGCAGTAACACGATTAAGACATCTATATGGTAGGAAAAGGAGGATTTTTCAATGGCAAGAAGAGGTGGATTTGCGGGCGGCGGGATGCCTGGGAATATGGCGAACCTGATGAAACAGGCACAGAAAATGCAAAAACAGATGGAAGACGCATCCAAAGAATTAGAAGAAAAAGAAATGACCGCGACGGCAGGCGGCGGTGCAGTGGAAGTAACGGTATCCGGGAAACGGGAAGTGACAAAGATTAAAATTGATCCGGAAGCAGTAGATCCCGATGATGTGGAAATGCTGGAAGACCTGATCATGGCAGCAGTCAACGAAGCAATGCGCCAGATTGATGAATATTCGCAAAATACGATGGGCAAAATCACTGGCGGTCTTGGCGGTGGCATGGGGTTGTTCTGACCATGGACTATTACAGCAGGCAAATCAGCAGATTAATTGAGTCTCTGGCGGCGCTGCCGGGAATTGGCGTGAAATCAGCGCAGCGGATGGCGTTTCATATTTTAAGTATGCCACAGCAGGAAGTAGAACAGTTGGCAGACTCTATTATTGAGGCAAAACGAAAGGTTCGTTACTGTAAACAATGCTGCACGCTGACCGATGAAGAGATTTGTCCAATCTGCAGAAATAAGAACCGTGATCCGAAAGTCATTATGGTAGTGGAAAATCCGCGAGATCTTGCGGCTTACGAAAAAACCGGAAAATTCGAAGGGGTATACCATGTGCTGCATGGAGCTATTTCACCGATGCTTGGCATTGGCCCTTCGGATATCCGGTTAAAAGAACTGATGCAGCGTCTTCAGGGAGAGGTAGAGGAGGTCATTATAGCGACCAATTCCAGTCTGGAAGGGGAGACAACCGCCATGTATATCAGTAAATTGATTAAACCGACCGGGATTAAGGTTACCCGGATTGCCAGCGGCGTGCCGGTAGGCGGGGACCTGGAATATATCGACGAGGTAACGCTGCTGCGTGCGCTGGAAGGCCGTACGGAACTATAAATTATTTGTAGTGCTGCCAACAATATATGCCAAAATCAGCGATTCTTTTTTGCTACATTGTACACAGACTGGAATGAAATGGAAAGAGGTGTGTGCAATGGCAGATCAAAAACAAAGCGCTTCAAGAGCTTTACCAAAGAATATCCGACAGATTGGGACAAGCACAGGCAGTACGCGGGTCTATCTGGAGGATTATGTTTATACTTATTTACATATGCGGGAAGAACAGGGTGAATGGAGCCGCCGCGGGTTTGCGCTTATAGGCGCAATAGAGCGGGAAAGGGATTGTACCCGGTATTTTATTAGTGGCTTGGTATGTCTGAGGGATCATTTTTTTCGGGAAGGTATTTTGGAATTTAATGATGATACCTGGGCGTATATTTATCAGGAGGTCAAAAAATATTATGATAATCTGGATATTGTCGGCTGGGGACAGGATGCCGGCGGTATTTCCGCGAATATGATAACCGAAATAGAACGCAGCCATAAAAAGAATTTTAATATCCAAAAAAATGTACTGTTTTTGCTGGATACGGTAGAACACGACGAAGCATTTTACGTTTTTGAGAAAAATATGATCCAGCGCAGAGAAGGATATTATGTCTATTACGAAAAGAATCCGCAGATGCAGGAATATATGATACAGACACGTAAAAGCAGGGAACTTGACATAGCAGAGGATGCGGTCAAAGAACCCGCGGAACCGTTAGTCCGCAGCTATCGTGAAAATTTGATGGAAAAAAAGGAGCAGATTGCTGCCAGAAAGTGGAACGGGGTATTGTATACGACCAGCATGCTGCTGGTGCTTTCCGTATGTGTATTGGGAGTTAGTACAGTAAATAATGTGGAAAAGATGCAGAATTTGGAAACAAGGGTTCGAAATATAGCCGGGCAGGGCGGGCAGGCGGATGTATCGCCCGCTATGAGTCAGGCAGCGGATCAGAAGGATGGTTCCAAAGATGGACAAGCCGTAGAATCGGAATCCAAACCGAAGGCAGATGCAGACGAAAACAGCAAGCAGCCGTCTGAGAAAAGCGGAGAGGGCCGTACTGCTGAAAAAGAAGAAAAGAATAAAGATAAAGATGTAAATAATAAAGATATCAATAAAGATAAAAAAGAAAAAGCAGAAAAAGCAGAAAAAGCAGATACTCCAAAAGATGCAGATCTTCAGGAAACAGCCGCGCTAAATGAAGCGCAGACTTATCTTTTACAGGGTTACTATATCGTAAAAAAAGGCGACAGCCTGGTAGGAATCAGTAAGAGGATCTATGGTACGGCTGAAAAAGCACAAAAAATCTGTGATTTAAACGGGATTGAAGATATGGATAAAATTTATGCCGGGCAGAAGCTGGAACTGCCATAGGGCAGTTTTATACTCACGAGCGATAAAGTTTGCCATATGATTGAAGATTACAGGAGAAAATCATGCCAAAAAGAGGAAATACACAATTACGGGCGCTTCCGGACAAAAGTACAGAGGAATTGTCGGAATTTTATCGGAAAATTCGGATTCACCGGATAAAAATATTTGTTCTGATCTTTGTAATTGTCGGTATCGTAATCGGATTAGGGTGTGCGGTATTTTTATATTTTGACAGCAAAACGTATAATAGTTTTGAAGTGATGGAGCGGACAGAGTATGATGATTCAGAAGCCGCGGAATATTTAGAATTTCAGGGAAATGTATTGCAGTATACGCAGGATGGCGCTGTGTATTCCGATTTGTCTGGCAATGTCATATGGAACCAGACTTATGAAATGGAAACGCCGCGGATTACACTGTGTGAAGAGTATCTGGCAATTTATGAACAGGGTGGAACCAGAATCTTTATTATGGATCTCAAAGGACAGCAGGGGAGTATTTATACAACAATTCCGATTCAGCGTGTCAGTATTGCCGCACAGGGAACGGTAGCCGTGTTAATGGAGGATTCGGGTACCAGCCATCTGCGGATGTATCAAAAAGACGGCAAACAATTGGCGGCAGGGGAACTGCATATAGAAAACAGCGGTTATCCATTGGATATCGCTTTGTCAAATGACGCGCAAAAACTGGCAGTCAGTATGTTGGATATCAGCGCGGGAACGGTTGGATCGACCGTCGTATTTTATAATTATGGTACAGTCGGACAAAACGAAATCGATAATATTGTAGGATCTTATTCTTATGCAAATATGGTGATTCCAAGCATTCGGTTTGTTTCGAATGACAGGCTCTTGGCGTTTGGAGATACTAAGGTGCTTATTTACGAAGGAAAGCAAAAGCCTGTGGTGGCAAAAGAAGTAGAGGTATCCAAAGAGATTCGAAGCGTATATTATAACGACAGCTATTTTGGGCTTGTTTGCGACAATCCGGATGCATCCGAAGGCTATCGTACCATAATCTACAATTTGGGCGGCGGGAAAGTATTAGAACAAAATTTCAATATGGATTATACAGAAATCGGTTTTCTGCAGAATGACTTGATCTGTATCCGGAGTGAGAAAAAAGTAGTATTGTATACCATGCGCGGAACGAAAAAGTTTGAGTACAGATTTGACCGAAATGTATATGATGTGATCTCGGGGGACAGCCAACTGGAATATCTAGTTATTTTAAGCGGGGAATCAGACAGGATCAGATTAAAGGATAAAA
This sequence comes from uncultured Eubacterium sp., assembly GCA_910586045.1. Classification (GTDB taxonomy): domain Bacteria; phylum Bacillota; class Clostridia; order Lachnospirales; family Lachnospiraceae; genus Eubacterium_J. Next base: position 1,092 of record CAJUIH010000080.1, on the reverse strand, counting down.
AAGAAGAATGAATTGGTTATATATTATTATCATGGCGTACATAGTGGTTTCCGCCCTGCGCGGATACCGCAGAGGTTTTATAAGAGTCGTGTATTCGATGGCGGCATTTTTGATTACAATTATTTTTATAACATTTTCGATGCCGATGATTACAAAAATAATTCGGGAACAAACGCCGATCGCGGATTCGATTACAGACGCTTCCAGGAAGTATTTGGAGACGGCGGTTCAGGAAAAACTTACGGACGGTTCATTGCGTAAGGCACAGGGACGGCAAATAGGATTTTTATCCATTTTATCAATGGTTCCGGATGAATTATGGGATGATATGACACAGGCGGTACAGGATACCGTGGGTGAAAGTAAAATACTGGATCAAATGGCGAAGGTGGTCACGGATTATTTGGTATCATTTTTGGCGTTTCTAATTGCCACCGCGGTTATCCAGATCCTGTTATTTGTAATTGGAAAAAAACTGGATTTATTTGCGAAAACACCCGGAATCCATCTAGCGAATATGATTCTGGGTTTTTGTGCGGGGATTGTAAAAGCATTTCTGGTAATATGGGCTTTTTTTGCCGTGATCCAAATATTATCCCCGCTTCCGGTATGCGCGTCTGTTATCAAATTAATCGAGGATAACAAAGTATTGTCAAGTTTATACGAGCAAAATCGGCTGCTGGAACTGTTGGAGAAATGGATATAAGTATATCAGTGCAGATAGAAAATAAATAAATGAAAAAAAGTAAAAAAATGGTTGACACCCTGTAATATCTATGATATTATAACATTCGCCGCAAGGAAAGCGGCTGTTAGAAGAAAGGAATTTGATACATTGAAATATGAAAATAAAAAATGTAAAAAAACTCTTGACAAGCTTCTGACAAAGTAATATAATATAAAAGCTGTCGGCGAAAGACAACGAAATGTGTATATCAAATAAAACTTGTTTAACAAAAAAATAAAAAAGTTGTTGACAAAGGAAATGAAACATGATATAATATCAGAGTTGTTACCGCAACAAAACAACAGCATAAGCACATTGATAACTGAACAGTGAAACAACCTTGAAAGACTAAATAATATTTTAAA
>CAJUIH010000079.1 GCA_910586045.1 uncultured Eubacterium sp. | reverse complement strand
ACATGAAAAAAGAGCGGAAATTCGGGCTTAAAGAGTTTCCGAGACCGCTCAAAAAGAAGTATGGAGGGGCAGCAAAAAAAACGAAAAAGAGGTTGAAACGAAAAAGAGGTTGAAAAGAAAAAAAATGAAAGGGGAATGAAAGGAGAATTAAGGAGAATGAAAAGAAAATGAAAACAAAATGAAAAGAGGGTAAAAGAAAAAAATGGGAAATGAAAAGGAAATTGAAAGAAAATGGCAGAAAAAAGACAATGATGGTTTCAAAATATTTCAAAAGGCGGACTGATCATGAACAAAAATCTAAGAAAGGAATTAAAGCAATTCTATGAAGCGCCAAAACCGCTGCATAAACGGGCATTTTTTCGAGAGATGCCGATGCGTCCGCTGCATACCTGGTATATTTTTTGGATGCAGGTCCGGTACATTTCAAAATGGGAATGGGCGCTGTCTATGGCTTTTTTGGGAATTGCCTTGATAATGAGCCGGTATTTTGACATATTGGCCCTTAGTGTAATGATTGCAATGATGCCGGTTTTAGCGGCGTCTACGGTATCGGAAAGTATGCGTTCGGTTACGTATGGAATGAAAGAATTGGAAATGTCCGCGCGGTTTTCTCTCAAAAGCATTGTGCTGGCCCGTATGGTCGTTTTAGGAGCGGTAAATTTGTGTTTGGCTGTTGTATTTTCTATTTTAATGCAAGGTGAAGTGCTAACTTCCATATTGATTTTGCTTGTTCCGTATTTGTTTACCGCTTATGCAGGATTGTGGGTCATAAGAAAAATCCCGGGTACGGAAGGGATTTATTTCTGTATGGGGATTTCGGCGGCGGTTAGTCTGTTTCTCATTTATTTTAGCCTGAAAAAACACATTAGCATGACGCAGGATGAGTTTCGTCCTTTTTGGCTGGCAGCAGTGTTTATTTTGTTTTGTATGAACTGGAAGCAGGGAAAAAAGATGATACAGCAGATGGATGGAAGTTTTTAAAGGCAGGCGGAAAGGATAGGACTGAATAAGGAAAGGCAGGAAAACAAGTTGGAATTAATGGTAGATCGTATTACAAAGCAGTATAAAAATAAAATTGCCGTAGACCGTATTTCCTTTCGTTTCCAACAGGGTGTATACGGGCTGTTGGGGGCGAACGGAGCTGGAAAAACTACGTTTATGCGTATGGTCTGCGGGATCTTGCAGCCGACTGGGGGAGAGGTTTCTTTTGATGGACTGGATGTCGCAAGTGAGGAATACCGCAGCGTACTGGGATATCTGCCGCAGGATTTTGGGTATTATCCGAATTTTACGGGAATGGATTTTATGATGTATATGGCAGCGTTAAAGGGTTATGGGAAAAGTTCCGCGCAGAAAAAAGCAAGAGAGTTATTGGAACTGGTTTCTTTAACGGAAAAAGCGAAAAAGAAAATAAAAACATATTCCGGCGGTATGAAGCAAAGGCTTGGGATTGCCCAGGCGTTGATCAATGATCCGAAAATACTTGTTTTAGATGAACCTACGGCAGGTTTGGATCCGAAAGAAAGAGTACGGTTTCGAAATCTAATTGCGGAATTGGGAAAAGAAAGTATTGTAATTTTATCCACGCATATTGTATCAGATATCGAACATATAGCGGATGTTGTGCTGATGATGAAAGACGGGCAGTTGATTTATCAGGGGAAGAGGGAAGAAATTGCGGAAGACCTGGAAGAATTTTATCTGAAAAAAATAGACGCGGATGCAAGGGAGTGCAGCAGTGGATCGAAAGAAAGGTGAAAAAATGGTACAGTTTGGTATGTTGTTATGGTATGAATGGAAAAAGATATGGAGGCGCAAGAGTACATGGATTACATTAAGTGTGATTGTATTGTTTTCGATTTTTATGGCGTATATGGAAGAAACGGAACAAAAAGAAGGGAGGAAAATTTCCGGAGAAAAGATCAATGATGCTTTGCTGTTTGAAATGTCACAGGCATATGTTGACGATAAGCAGTCGGATGCATATGCGGCACAAACTGGTCCCTATCTGCAATTGCAGCAGATTGTTCGTAAAATGGCGGGAGGATATGAGTCTGCGGGGACTTGCAATGTAACGGAAAAAGAATTATATGAAAAGCGGTACGAAAATATCGTACAGGCATGGGAACAGTATGGTTTGACAAAAGAAGAGAAAGCGTACTGGCAGGAAAAAGAAGACTGTCTGCAAAAACCATTTACCTATGAATATTTCGCGGCTTATGACCGGCTCATCAGCATGTCCGGCGTGTACCGGGTGTATCTGTTTCTTACTTTTTTAATTGCGATTTGTATCAGCGGGGTATTTACGGAAGAACATGAACGCCGGACAGATCAGCTTATTTTATGCAGCAAGCTTGGCAGGAAACAGATGTATTTCGCGAAAATTGCGGCGGGAGGTTTGTTTTCAGTCGTGACGACGACTATGCTTCTGCTGTGCAGTGTTTTTTGTTCCTTTTATCTGTATGGAACAGATGGTTTTACGGCGATAATCCAGCTTTATGCACCCCATTATTCACAGCCCGTCACGATTGGGCAGGTATTTTTCATTATGGCGGGAATTTTATTTTTAGCGGCTGTCCTGACAGGTATTTTTACGATGGTATTGTCAGAAACATTACGGAATAATCTTGCATCTATGGCTTTTGTGATTGCTCTTCTGTTTGCAGCAAGGCTGATTCCGATCCCGCGGGATCTGCGCATCCTGTCGCAGGCATGGAATTTAATGCCAATCAACCTTTTAAAATTTGACGCAGGGTTTTGGGATTTGCGGCTGGTCCCTGTATTTTTTGCCAGATTAACTTCCTGGCAGTTTGCCCCAATTTTATATTTTTTATTGGTTATCATCATTGTTTTGTTTGGAAAAAAGATCTATTGCGGTTATCAGATGTAACATTTTGGCTGCGGGGACGCCGGATGAGGGACGCAGGTCTGGCTTGCGGCTCCGGCTCCAGAATGGTAAGAATCCCTAAGTATTCTGCATTTACGGATCGGCCTGCCCCGGTCGCGGCGCCTAATTCGCCCAGGACCACGCCAGCAGCTAAAGGCGCCGCTTGGCTTCCCCCTTAAGTAATAGGGTAGAATACTAAGGGCTTCTAACCATTCTTCCAACGTCGCCGCAAGCCAGACCTGCATCCCTCATCCGGCTGGTTTTCTCTCGCTTTTCGTACATACACTATATCAAAATGCAAAACAGCAGATGGATGGCTGAAAAGATTTTACGAAGCCGTTTTGTGTATTCCGATTACGTATGGGATACTAGTACATCGGTCACTAAATATCTCATAGTTTCACTTGTCTATTTTTCCGATAGCACAAGGCAAAAATCCGAGGTGATCCCCGGTACACCTCCGGTTTTTGCCAGAGTACTCTCGGAAACTCACAGCCCTTGAAAACGCTGTGGTTCCAAAGTGCTCCGTTTTTTCTTTACCTTCACTTTTCAGTGGGTTTTTAACATTTTTTTTATCTTTTATCAGAAAATTTCCAAAGGCCCCGCCGACGAAACGGCATCCATACAATTTAACTAAATATATAATTTTAAACAGCATCCTATCGTACAAGGCAGAAGTGCGCCCAAAATTAAGAACTATTCTTATAAGCAAATTGGTTGTTGTACATATTCCCTGCAGATACTAACCAATGTTCATTTTTGTATAATTTTCAATCCACTATTCAAGAGTTTCCGAGAGTACTCATATAGTACAATCAAGGGGCTGCGCCGCACATTTTAGCTGTTTTGTCAATAGTAAAAAGACAGTATTTACCATTGTTTTATGTGCACTTTTTTGCTCGTAGAAAACAAATAAGGCACAGAGCTTCCCTGTGCCAATATCAAAGGCAATATATGTTTACTAAAATAGACCACAGTATATTGTAGCTGATCTGCTTAGGTTGTTAACATTGCTTAGTATTCTGCTCAGTTACCTAAGGGGCGAAGCCAAGCGGCGCCTTTAGCTGCTGGCGTGGTCCTGGACGAATTAGGCGCCGCGACCGGGGCAGGCCGATCCGTAAATTGCAGAATGCTTAGGGATTCTTACCATTCTGGAGGGCCGCCAGAAAGCCGGGCAAACCGTCTCTCCCAGCGTCCGGTGCACAAAAATTTAACACCTGAATGGAAGATAGACGGATTGCTCATTTTTTCTTGCAAAATACGAATACTCATATTATAATGGCATATAAGTATTTTGACAGAATATCGATTATTTGCCGTATGCAGGAAAGGATGGGAACATGGAATTATTTGATAAATTAAGCGATACAATCGTATCTGTTTCAAAAGACGCCACACAAAAAGCGAAAGATATTTCTGATATCGCAAGGCTTCGTATGGAAATCCGTTCGAAAAAAGAGTATATTCGCAAGCTGTATACAGAGATCGGCAGATTTTACTATGAAGCGCATAAAGACGATGCCGAACGCGAATTTGACGATCAGATGGCTTTGATTAAGGATTCACTGGAAGTGCTCGAAGAACTGCATAAACAGTTGGGGCAGATCAAAGGTACGCTCAGATGTGACAAATGCGGCCAGGATATGCCGATTGGCGCGGATTATTGCAGTAAGTGCGGAGCAAAACTGGATAAAGGAATCTTTGAAGAAGATACGGACAGCGCATTTGAAACCGAGCAAAAAGAAGCGGATATTATTCAGATGAACACGGCTGATGCTGCGCAGGCAGGAAGCGATGCCGTACAGGCGGACGGTGCACAGACGGACTCTGCCGTACAGGCGGACGCAGGTGATGCCATGCAGGCGGACCCTGCCGTACAGGCAGACGATGACGCCATGCAGGCGGATAAACCAGGCATGCTGTAAGAAAAACCGCGGCGGTGGGGGACGACAAAATCAGATCAGGGGCAGTCCGAATAAAAAGTTTATAAAAATACAATGACAGAAAAAAGTGACAGAGATTACAAGTAAGGAAAGGTTACGGAATAACAAAATGAGTAATAAAGGTAAATTTTATATGACGACAGCCATTGCCTATGCGTCGGGAAAACCACATATCGGCAATACGTATGAGATCGTGCTGGCGGATGCGATCGCACGGTTTAAAAGACAGGAAGGCTATGAGGTGCATTTTCAGACCGGGACGGATGAGCATGGCCAAAAGATCGAGCAAAAAGCACAGGAAGCAGGCCTGACGCCAAAAGAATATGTAGACGGCGTTGCACAAAAAATTCAAAAGATTTGGGATCTGATGAACTGTTCGTATGATTATTTCATCCGTACGACCGATGAAAATCACGAGAAGCAGGTGCAGAAGATTTTCCGCAAACTGTATGAAAAAGGCGATATTTATAAAAGCTCTTATGAAGGGATGTATTGTACGCCATGTGAGTCGTTTTGGACAGAATCACAGCTTGTAGACGGAAAGTGTCCGGATTGCGGCAGGGAAGTAAAGCCTGCAAAAGAGGAAGCCTATTTCTTTAAAATGAGTAAATATGCCGACCGTTTGATTGCGCATATCAAGGAACATCCGGAATTTATACAGCCTGTTTCCAGAAAAAATGAAATGATGAACAATTTTCTGCTGCCGGGTTTACAGGATTTGTGTGTTTCCAGAACTTCCTTTGACTGGGGCATTCCGGTTGATTTTGATCCGAAACATGTGGTGTATGTCTGGCTGGACGCGCTTACGAATTATATTACCGGAATCGGATATGAATGTGATGGGGATTGTTCGCAGCAGTTTCAGAAATATTGGCCGGCGGACCTGCATCTGATCGGAAAAGATATTATCCGGTTTCATACAATTTACTGGCCTATTTTTTTGATGGCGCTCGATTTGCCGCTTCCAAAGCAGATCTTTGGACATCCGTGGCTGCTTCAGGGTGAAGGGAAAATGAGCAAGTCAAAGGGCAATGTGCTGTATGCGGATGAACTGGCGGAAATATTTGGTGTGGATGCGGTACGTTTTTTTGTACTGCATGAAATGCCGTTTGACAATGACGGCTTGATTTCCTGGGAACTGCTGGTTGAGCGGATCAATTCCGAACTGGCAAATACACTTGGAAATTTGGTAAACCGTACCATTTCCATGAGCAATAAGTACTTTGGCGGCGAAGTGGTTTCCACAGGGGTTACCGGGGAGATGGATGATGATTTGAAGTCTGTGGTAACCGGAACCGTATCGAAAGTGTCGGCAAAGATGGCGGAGCTGCGTGTGGCCGACGCGATAACCGAGATCTTTAATTTATTCCGTCGGTGCAACAAATATATCGATGAAACAACGCCATGGATTTTGGCAAAAGACGAAGAGACAAAACCTAGGCTGGCGGAAGTTTTGTACAATTTGGTGGAAAGCATTACGGTCGGGGCGGCTTTATTAAAGAGTTTTATGCCGGAAACAACGGAAAAGATTCTGACGCAGCTTCATGCGCAAGAGACAGCGTTTGAGAATCTTGGGACTTTTGGAAATTATGTGAGCGGTACAAAGGTAACGGAGAAACCTGAGATCTTATTTGCACGGCTGGATTGTAAGGAAGTGCTGGAACAGGTTCGTGTGCGGTTTTCGCAGGAAGAAGTACAAGAAGAAGCAGACAATGCACCGGACGCGTCCGCTGCATCCAATCAAGAAGAAACTGTGATTGATATAGAGCCAAAGGCGGAAATTACATTTGAGGAATTTGGCAGTATGCAGTTTCAGGTAGGGGAGATCCTTTCGTGCAAAGCGGTGGAAAAATCAAAAAAACTGCTTTGTTCGCAGGTGAAAATCGGCAGTCAGGTAAAACAGATTGTATCCGGCATTCGAAAATATTACACACCGGAGGAAATGGTCGGCAAAAAAGTCATGGTACTTGTAAATTTAAAATCGGCAAAATTGGCAGGGGTATTGTCGGAAGGCATGCTGCTTTGCGCGGAAGATGAAAACGGCGCGCTTTCTCTTGTAGTACCGGAAAAACCAATGCCTGCCGGAGCAGAAATCTGTTAAGAAAGCGGGTCCGCTGTTTATCAGGTTTATTGTGCAGTATTCAATCACCGAATATATAAATTCAGCAAATGTTTACAGTTCCTAAAATCCTGGCAGCAGTGATGCGTTCCTGCTGCCGGTATTTTTATGCGGGCGGACTGCCGCGGGGAGGTCAAGGGATATGATATTTGAAACACATGCACATTATGAAGACGCAAGATTTGACGGCGATCGAGATGTATTATTAGAGCAAATCCATGCAAATGGGATTTCGACGATTGTAAATGTCGCATCTTCGATTGAAACGACGAAAAAAAGTATCCGCTTGGCAGAACAGTATGAATATATTTATGCGTCAATAGGCGTGCATCCAAGTGATGTGAAAGATTTGGACGAGGAAAATTTTCGCTGGCTGCTGCAGCAGGCGGAGCACCCGAAAGTCGTTGCGTTTGGTGAAATCGGTTTGGATTATTATTGGGAAAAAGAGGAAAAGGCGCGGGAAACACAGCGGTATTGGTTCCGCAGACAGCTTCAGGCTGCGTGGGAGACAGGGCTTGCGGCCATTATCCATTCCAGGGATGCCGCGCAGGATACGCTTACCATTTTGAAAGAAGCGGGGGAAAGGCAGATTCCCGGAGTCATCCACTGCTTTTCTTATTCCGCCCAAATGGCGCAGGAATATGTGCGGATGGGATATTATATCGGGATTGGCGGAGTAGTGACGTTTCAAAATGCAAAGAAGCTCAGGGAAGTAGCGGCAAGCACTCCGATCGAGCGGATTGTACTGGAAACCGACTGTCCGTATATGGCGCCGGAACCGTTTCGGGGAAAGCGCAACAGTTCCGAATATTTGCCGTATATTGCTGCCAAAATAGCGGAAATAAAAGGAATAGCAAAACAGGAAGTCATCGAAGTAACCAGGCGGAATGCCAGCCGGCTCTATCACATGCAGGAATAAAAAGGAAAAATCATAAAATGGCAGATTTGATTAAACCGCAGAATACGATCGCAGTACTGCAAAAATATCAGTTTCATTTTCAGAAAAAATTTGGACAGAATTTTTTGATTGACGCACATGTTATGGATAAAATTTTGGCTGCTGCACAGATTTCGGACAATGATTTTGTATTGGAAATCGGCCCGGGGATTGGGACGATGACTCAGTTTTTGTGTGAACATGCACGGGCTGTGGCAGCCGTGGAGATTGACCGCAATTTGATTCCGATTCTTCATGATACGCTGTCGGGGTATGATAATGTTGAAATTGTACAGGAAGATATTTTAAAATTGGACATTGGCAAGTTTGCGCTGGAAAAAAATAACGGAAATCCAATGAAAATTGTAGCGAATCTTCCTTATTATATAACGACGCCGATTGTTATGGGTTTATTGGAAAGCCGCGTGCCGATCGAAAGCATTACCGTTATGGTGCAGAAAGAAGTAGCGGAACGGATGAAAGCAGGGCCGGGTACAAAAGAATACGGGGCATTATCACTGGCCGTACAGTATTATGCGAAAACAGAACTCGCCGCCAACGTGCCGCCGAACTGCTTTATGCCAAGGCCCAAAATAGGCAGCGCGGTCATTCATCTTACCTGTTATCCAACACCACCCGTGCAGATTACGGATGAAAAGCTGCTGTTTGCTTTGATCCGCGCCTCCTTTAACCAGCGCCGGAAAACGCTTGTGAATGGATTGTCCCATGATCCGGGACTTTCGCTTACAAAGGAGCAGATTCACCAAGCAATAGAACAAACAGGGCTGCCGCTGACCGTACGCGGGGAGGAGCTGACACTCGAACAGTTTGCGCAGCTTGCAGAGACAGTACGGATGGTATCTGGTATATCGAACAAACAGTAACGCACAGGTATGCTTGTTTCATTTTCGAAAAAACGCATGCATGTTTCCAAAATTTGGGACATATAATACACTATGATGGAAAAAGTAAAAACATGGTTGTCTCTGCTTGTGATTATTATATGTCTTCCTTATTTAGTTACGTTTGTGGTACAAGGTGATTTTTTAAATGACGGACAGCAGCAGGAAAGCGCCGGAAAAGATTCGCAAGAGGATACCGGAAAGCTCGTGCTGATACTTGCAAAGGAAATGCCTGTGACTTTTGAAAAAGAAGCGTTAAAAGCACAGGCGGTAATTGCAAGGACGAATCTGGCATATGCCAAAGCACATGACCAAACAGAACCGGAAAGCATATCCTGGGAGGACATGCGCGACCAGCTTGGAGCCAAAGATTTTCAAAGATGTTATGACCTGCTTAAAAGCTGCGTGGAAGAAACAAGCGGTGAAATCATTACAAGAAAGAAAAAATTGATACAGCTCCCATACCACTATGTCAGTGCGGGGAAGACAAGGAACGCTTCGGAACTGGATGAAAAAAGCGGCATGCCTTATCTAAAATCGGTAGAAAGCGCAAACGACCTCCAATGCGAGCGGTTTTTAAAGATTGAGTTTTTAAGCAAAAAACAATTTCAAAATAAGTTAAAAGAAGCTTATCCGGATTTGGACTTTGAGCAGGATACCATAGAAAAAATGGCATCCGTTGAAAAAAGAGACCGTGCGTCTTATGTACTGACCGTGCAGCTTCCCGGAAAAAAGGTAACCGGCGAAGAGTTTCGAAAGATATTTTCGCTTCATTCCGCTTGTTTTTCAATCAAGGAAGTAGACGGGCAGGTGCGGATTGTTACGAAAGGCTATGGGCAGGGATTTGGGATGAGCCAGTTTGGGGCAGACAAGATGGCGGAGGACGGCAGCAGTTATGAAGAGATCCTTTCGTATTATTATGATGGAATTGCGATAGACGGCTGAACTGCCGGAGATGTCTCTTGATTGAAACAGACACGGATCTTTTATAATATTTGGAAAAATATTTCCCGCAAATTCTGCATAGTTACACGATTTCAGGCAACACTATTCCTAAAATGATAGAAAGAGGATGGTGCGAAATGAAACGTAATAGAGTTCGAAGATTTTTACAGCAGAAACAGTACACAATAGCTTCTCTTGTTTTGTTTGCCGCAGTTGCTGCCATGACAGGTGTGTACATGTCAAATAAGGTTACCGACAGCAATCATAATACGGAATTGGCGCAGAAGCAGAAAGAGTTGATCGAAGAAGACACCCAGGGATCTGGTTTGGATCCGGATCATCTGCCGGATTCCGGTGAGGAAGAGGTAGAAAGCGTGGCATCGGTCATACGTCCAAAAGATTCTGAGGAGGAACCGGATGCGCAGGATGCCGGGCAGGACGCGGATGAAAGAACAGGCCTGCAGAATAATTCGGATATGGATGCGTTATCCGATACAGGTATGGATGACAGCACAGAAAACGGAACCGAAAATGGAACGGATGGAACGGATTTGCAGGGCCAGTCAGCACAGGAAGAAAACAAAGATCAGGAGGACCCGCAGACAGAAGGGGATACAAAAACCGATACAGAAAAATCCGGACAGGACACAGAGAAAAAAGACACCGCGACACAGGCAAAACCGGCAGAAACGGTTCAAATGCACTTTTCTCCAAAATCCGACCTTAGCTGGCCGCTTCAGGGTGATGTGATTATGAATTACAGTATGGATCAGACGGTTTATTTTGCAACGCTGGAACAATATAAATACAACCCCGCGCTGATTATTGCCGGGAAAGTAAATGAACCAGTCAACGCGGCTGCGACAGGCCGCATTACAGATATTTCGACGAATGAAGAAACAGGCATGACGGTAACGATGGATTTAGGCGACGGCTATACGGCTGTCTACGGACAATTAAAAGAAGTCCTGTACAAAGAAGACGCGGTAGTAGAAGCGGGCAACGCGATCGGTTATATCGCGGAGCCAACCAAGTATTATTCGGTAGAAGGGAGCAATCTGTATTTCGAACTGCAAAAGGATAACAAACCAGTCAATCCAATGCAGTATATGCAGTAGAAAAACAAATAACGGATACAGGATATGCATCATGGCATCCGGTTTTGGAAACGGAAAGGAACGGAACCGGGTGTTTTGCATATACTGATTGTGTAACGACCAATAGTTCAGGCATAAACAAATGCGTTCAGAAAAAGCCGGCTGAATTACAATATGAGTGAAGTACAGGTATACGCGGCCGGCTGTTCCATGCGGAATCTGTGGATTTTGGATGCACTGCCGGTCAGAGTATGCAAATTGGTCGATCGCATATAAAATTGACAGGGGCCTTTTTTGGCCCCTTACATATATTTTAAAGCGGATCTGCTTTTGCGTCGTTGGGGGAAGGGTATGAAAACAGCAAATTATACGTATATTGTAGAATGCAGTGACGGGACACTGTATACCGGATGGACCAATTGTATAGAAAAGCGCCTGCAGGAGCATAACAGCGGAAAAGGGGCAAAGTTTACGCGCGTCAGGAGGCCTGTCAAACTGCGGTATTTGGAACGGTCGGATACAAAATCCGCGGCTATGAAGCGGGAAGCCGCGATTAAAAAATTAAGGCGCAGCCAGAAACAGAAATTAATCGCAGAAACAGAACTGGAAAAAATATTGATGGAAAATCATATCAGTATTTGACATTTGCTCCATGTTTTGCTATGATGGAATCCGTTGCAGTTTGAAACGAGAAAAAGGAGTAAACATGAAGTTTGATGAATTAGATATTATGCCGGCGGTGATGCGCGGCATTAAAGAAATGGGATTTGAAGAGACTACCCCCATTCAGGCAAAAGCGATCCCGGCTATGATGGAAGGTCTGGATATTATCGGACAGGCACAGACAGGAACCGGAAAGACGGCGGCATTCGGGATTCCGGTATTGCAGAAAGTAGATCCGTCCTGTAAAAAAACCCAGACGGTTATATTATCTCCGACAAGGGAGCTTGCGATACAGGTAGCGGATGAATTGCGTAAATTAAGCAAACATATGCATGGCATTAAAGTACTTCCGGTATATGGCGGGCAGGAAATTACAAAACAGATTCGTTCGTTAAAGGGCGGGTGCCAGATTATAGTCGGCACGCCGGGCCGTGTGATGGATCATTTGCGCAGAAAAACAATCCGGTTCGAACATATAGAAACCATTGTATTGGACGAAGCGGACGAAATGCTGGATATGGGGTTTCGGGAAGATATCGAAACGATCCTGGAATATATCCCGCAGGAACACCAGACCGTACTTTTTTCCGCGACCATGCCAAAGCCGATTTTGGAAATTACGAGAAAATACCAGCATGAAGACGCGGTAACGATTAAAATCGTAAAAAAAGAGCTGACGGTTCCAAGTATCGAGCAATATTATTACGATGCGAAGCGTCGTGATAAAGTGGACATGCTGACCCGCCTGCTGGATTATTATAATCCTAAGCTGTCTCTGATTTTCTGCAATACAAAACGCTGTGTGGATGAACTGACCAAAGAACTGTCAGACCGCGGCTATTTTGCAGAAGGGCTGCATGGGGATATGAAACAGGCGCAGCGCGACCGCGTGATGAAAAATTTCCGTTCCGGAAAAACGGAAATTTTGATTGCGACGGACGTAGCGGCAAGAGGAATCGACGTCGACGATGTGGAAGCCGTATTTAATTACGATCTGCCGCAGGACGACGAGTATTATGTACACCGGATCGGCAGAACCGGGCGCGCGGGCAGAACGGGAATGGCCTTTTCGTTTGTAAAAGGCAAAGAAGTCTATAAGCTAAAGGAAATTGAGCGGTATTGCAAAACAAAAATACTGGCACAGAAGCTGCCGTCCATGAATGACGTCACAGAGATCAAGACAGAAAAAATTATGGATCAGCTCGAAAATATTATGGAAGAAAACGACCTGTCTCATATGATTGATTTGATTGAACGTAAAATCAACGAATCGGATTATACGGCGATGGATATTGCGGCTGCGTTCCTGCGTCAGGCATTATACGGCTATGAAAATAACGAACGTTCCGGAGACGACCTGTTTGATTTCGGCGATACCGGCGCGGAAGAGGGAATGGTGCGCCTGTTTATTAATATTGGGAAAAACCAGCGTGTGCGTCCGGGCGATATACTTGGCGCGATCGCGGGAGAAGCAGGCATTTCCGGCGACCTCGTAGGGGCGATTGATATGTATGATAAATACACATTTGTGGAAGTTCCGCGTGAGTATGGAAAAGAAGTGCTAAAGGCAATGTCAAAGACGAAAATTAAAGGAAAATCGATCAATATTGAACCTGCAAATCAAAAGTAGAATACGCTGCAGCAAGCGGTGGGGCGACAAAGCCTGCATACACGCGGCCAAAATGTAACACTTGATCTGAACTGTTACGGCAGTTGTGTAACAAAAAAGTAAAAATTTATAAAAAGGCCTTGTAATATTTTTGGGAAGGGAGTATAATGACAGGGCAACGATAAAATACTGCCCAAATTGGGTAAATAATGTGAGGAGGATGATGATGAAGAAGAATCTCATGAAAAAAGTGTTTGCAGTTTCACTGTCAATCGCTATGGCTTGTTCGTTAGCACCGGCAAGTAATCCAGTGACTGCATCCGCGGCAGCGCCTTATGTCAGCCTGCGTACGACTTTCAAGACATTGAAAGTTGGCGGCATCAACACAATGACGCTGAAGAACAATTCCAAAACGCTCAATTGGAAAATCACGAAAGTTGCTACAACTGATCGAACAAAAGTTATGGTTTACAACAAGACGGCGTCCAATTTCCGTATGAAAGGAAAAGCTGTCGGAAGAGCGACCGTCAAAGCAAGACTGAAAACAACAGAAAGAAAGACAAAGAACAGCAAACTGGTTAGCTGCCGCGTAAAAGTGGTAGAAGCTGATAAACCACCAGTAGTAGAGACATCAAAGACCGTAACAACACAGGCAGAATTAACGGCTGCTTTGGCTGACAAGAATCTGACATCGATCACAATCAGCTCAACAGAAGCAACACCATTTGATATTCCGGCAGGCGATTATAAGAACGTTGATCTTACAATCAATACACCGAACGCTGACGTAACAAACGCCGGTGTATTTAAGTCTGTTACCATTCAGGCAATCAAGGGTGATACATTCTTTGAAAAAGCAATTGGCAACGCAATCCGTATGCTGTCAAAAGGCCGTATCGTGATTAATGATGGTGCAAAACCAGCAAGCATCGCTGTTGCTCCGACTGTAGCAAATGCAGAGGTTAAAATCGAAGTAAACGGTACGGGTACTGTTGGCAAATTGACAATCAGCACAAGCGTACAATTAACCCTCAGCGGTACATCTACAGCAGCTATTCCGGTAGAAGTAGAAGCTGGCGCAGCAAATAGTGTAATTACATCTGCAATTCCGGTAAATATGACAGTTAAGGCTTCTGTAAGCATTAAACTGGAAAAAGGCGCGGAAGGAAGTACTGTAAACGTAGCTGAGAAAGGTATTACAGCAAAAATTGATAACCAGACAAATGGTTCTGTAGAAGTTACAAAAGCTGACGGCAGCAAACAGACAGTAAACGCTGGCACAAAGTATGATGCATATACACCGTCTAATTCTGGTGGAAATAATGGTGGTAACAGTGGCGGAAATAATGGTGGAACCAGTTCAGGTACAACTTCTACACAGGCTGTTTCTATTGATTTAAATAGTGATATTTCTGCATCCATTACATCTGTAGAGGCTATTGAATCAACATCTAAATCTGCTGTTACAATTGAGTTAGATTTTACGAAAGCAAATGCGACGATGAAGAATAATACTTCTACATCTGGTTCTGCTCTTCAGTATTTAGGAGCATCAGGAACTTGGAAATCTGCTGAAGGTAAAGTCACTGAAACGGTTAATATTAGTGATAAGGCTACTTATTCAATTAGATACAGATTTGTACCTAGCGATTCTAAATTAGAAGTTAGTTCCAGCCGTACAAAGAGTTGGACTGTTGATATTAAGAATAAGAAATTAACTGCTACAAATTAATTTGAAGCCAAAAGATTTTTTAACATAGCGATAATAGAACGGTACAGGTTTATACCTGTGCCGTTTTTTAAGTTATCATTGGTTTTGCATACTAATTTTAAAACTTGAATGGATGTAGCCATTCGATCATGTAGCGGCAAACCACGCGAGCTATAACAGCGCTGAAAAAAGATGCAAATAACTCCATGTGAACGGCAAAAATGATTGAAGCCATCTTCTATCTATGGTATGATTCTTTCATAAAAAAATCGTGTTATAAGGCTGCAGTCTTCCTGAATCTGAAAAAGAGGGAAACTTTCTCTTTAAGCGGATCTTCGATAGTTTTATGACTGATTTCCCATTCTGTTATAGGGCAGTTTATTACTTGTATCAGAGAAAGGAAAATGAAATGTATTTGTCCAATATTCATATTGAAAATTTTAAAGGCATTAAAGATGCTGTTATTGCTTTTGATCGATCCGTAAATCTGATTATAGGAGACAATGGTACAGGCAAAACATCAGTTCTCGAAGCAATCGCCGTTGCACTTGGAGGGTTTTTATCAGGAATTGACGGGATCAATACGATTCATTTCTCAAAGGATGAAATACGGCGTGAAAATCAATTGACGGGTACTGGATCAAACAATATTATTTATAAAACTCCAATTTGTGTAAAAGCTGCTATTGAGTTGGATGTTGGAGATCAAGAGCATGCGGATGTCATTTCTTTTGAATTTGCGCGACAGAAAAAGAGCATAAAAAGTTCACGTTCAACAGTAGAACCAAGGGACATTTGTAAAGCGGCACAATATATGTCTGAAAATGCACATTCGATCTTGCCAGTGATCAGTTATCAAAGTTTTTCCCGCGTGTCCAATCAGAAAAAAGATAAACAGGAGAATCCTTTTTTACATGACTATTCAAGGGTGATCGGATATGTTGATTGTTTAGAAGAAGCAGCAAATGATAAAATGTTATCAAATTGGTGTAAAAAAATGGAGCAAATATCATGGCAACAGGATAAAGTAATTGTGGAATATGAAGCAGTGAAACATGCAGTTACAGATTTTATGAGATCTATGCAAAATCAAGAGCAAATCGTTGTTTCATATGATAAACGAACGGAAGAGTTGATCTATTCTGATGGAGAGGATATTTTGCCAATCCGTTTTTTGAGTTCAGGATTTCGAAATCTTCTAGGAATGGTTTTTGATATTGCTTATCGAATGGCTGTGCTGAATCCAGATTTACTGGAACATATAACAGAAAAAACACCAGGAATCGTTTTGATTGATGAGATAGACCTACATCTTCACCCGAATTGGCAATGGAGGGTGGTCGATGCGTTAAAAAAAACTTTTCCTAAGGTACAGTTTATTGCTACGACGCATTCTCCCATTATAATTGCTTCTTGCAAACAAGAAAAACTTATTTCATTGAAATTGGAAGATAGATTTTTGGATAAACCTTCCGAAATTGTACCAGGGAAGACGGTAAAGGGGTGGATGGTAGACAGTGTTCTTAAAAAATGTATGAATACTGATAACCGTGACCCGGAAACAATAGAGAAATTAAAACGTTTGTCAGAACTCGCAAAAGAAAAATTAAAGGGAAACATGGATAGTACTTTGAAAGAAGAATATGAAAATTTGATCAAAGAATTAAGTGTGCTTCTTCCAGAAGATAATATTGCAATTGAGGAAGCAGCATTTCTGTCAATTAATGAGATACTGGGTGATAAATATTGAGAAAAGTAAATCGTTTGCCGCAGCCAGATAGTTTAAAAAAGAATGCGGATCAATGGACAAAAGAATTAATGAATGAAATAGAAAAGCAAGGGTCTTATGAAAAAGTAGACGATTATTTTAAAAATAAGTATAGACAAGATGATGTAAAAGAAACTCTTGAAAAAATGTATGGAAGGCATTGCTGTTATTGCGAGTCGATTGTAGGAGTAAGTTCCTATGGAAGAATTGAACATTTAAAACCCAAATCAAAACCGCAATTTTATCGATATGCTTTTGATTGGAAAAATTTACATTGGTGTTGTGAGATTTGTAATACCAGTTATAAAAGAGCAA
>CAJUIH010000078.1 GCA_910586045.1 uncultured Eubacterium sp. | reverse complement strand
TAAACTATTTTAACAGAGACTATTTAATCAGGGAGCGATATAACATGGAATTAGAAAATCAGAAACCGGATATGGATTCCATTGGAACCGATCATGTTCTCTATTTAGGTGATGAGGAACAAAGAGACGGACGATATGGATTGTAAGCATATATGGGAGCTTGAGGAATCAGGGGATACCGGTTCCAATAACAGGTAAATTCGCTAATCCTGGCAATAAAGGTTCTTGCAATCATACCTAAGATATGCTAGATTAAGAATACAAAATAAAAGGAGCAACCGCCCGTAAAGTGGTTGACGTCCTAAAATAGTGTTTATATGATAAACCTGCCTAGACCGCCAAATATAAGGTAGGTTTATTTATTTGGGGATTAGGAGGTATGATTATGGCAAGGACAGTTGCGATCGGTGAACAGGATTTCAGTAAAATCATTACATACAATAGTTTGTATGTCGATAAATCCGGTTTTATAAAAGAGTGGTGGGATAATCGGGATACTGTTACTTTAATTACCCGTCCGCGAAGGTTTGGAAAAACACTGACTATGAGCATGGTAGATTATTTTTTTTCGATCAAGCATGCGGGGAGAAGCGATTTGTTCGAAAATTGTAATATCTGGAAAGAAAAGGAATATAGAAAACTGCAAGGAACATATCCTGTTATTTTCTTGAGTTTTGCAAATGTCAAGGGCGGCAGCTTCAGGACCATCAGAAAAAAAATTTGTCAATTGATTGTGGATTTGTATGAGGAATATCAGTATTTGATAGGGGATGCGGTTTTTCGTAATAGGGGCGCTGCATATTTTGAAAGGATTTCCGTAGATATGGATGACGCGGATCTGGAAATATCCTTGAACCAGTTGTCCAGGTATTTATATAGATATTATGGTAAAAACGTGATTATTTTATTGGATGAGTATGACACGCCAATGCAGGAAGCATATGTGCATGGTTATTGGGATGAGTTGGCCAATTTAATAAGGGGGTTGTTTCATTCTGCTTTTAAAACAAATCCGTATTTAGAACGTGCCTTAATGACCGGTATTACCAGGATCAGCAAGGAATCTATTTTTTCTGATCTCAATAACCTTGAAGTGGTGTCGGCAACCTCGTGCAAGTACAAGACGGTTTTTGGATTTACGGAACAGGAGGTTTTTGAAGCTCTCCGAGAATATGGGCTGCAGGATCAGGCAGGCGAGGTGAGAAAGTGGTATGACGGCTTCCGGTTTGGCGACTGCACGAATATCTATAATCCCTGGTCTATTACAAAATTTCTTGAGGAAAAGAAATTTGCGCCATACTGGGCAAATACCAGTTCAAATGCCCTGGTTGGAAAGCTGATACTAGATGGTAATAACGAGATAAAGATGATGGTAGAGGATTTGATCAGGGGAAGATCTCTGGTTATCCAGATTGACGAACAACTTGTATTTGACCAGTTGGATCAAAATCCGGATGCGATTTGGAGCCTGCTTTTGGCGAGTGGGTATCTTAAAATTGCAGGTTTGCATGCATTGGATGATGATAGGAGCATGGGTTTGTTGGCATATGAGCTTATGCTCACGAACTTTGAGGTGTATCTTACCTTTCGAAAAATGATCCAGGCGTGGTTCGCAGCGTATAAACAGTCTTATCATGGTTTTATAAAAGCGGTTCTGGCAAACAATTTGGAAAGTATGAATATCCTTTTGAATAAAATTATGCAGTATGTCGTAAGTTTCTTTGATGCCGGTACCAAACCATCAGAGGATACACAACCAGAGCGTTTCTACCATGGCCTTGTTCTTGGCCTTATGGTTGATTTGGAAAACAGATATATCATAACGTCGAACAGGGAAAGCGGATATGGGAGGTATGACGTCTTGTTAGAACCAAGAAATGACGTGGATGATGGAATAATCCTGGAATTTAAAGTGAATGATCCGAAAAAGGAAAAAGGGCTGGAAGATACAGTGCAGTCGGCAATCCGCCAGATTCTTGATAAGAAATACGCGGCTGTATTGGAAGCAAGGGGGATAAAAAGAAATCATATAAGAATTTATGGATTTGCTTTTAGCGGAAAAGAAGTGATGATTGACGGCGGAACCATCAGCGCGTATGAATCATTTACATTGCCTTAATGAATGTGTAAAATGATGGAGGATATGAGAAACGAATCTTTGAACGTTTGAGAATTAAATTTCCGGCTTGTTTTTCTTATGCCGCTGATATAAAATAGAGAAAGATCAATCGAAATAAGGATTCATAAAGACCCATACAGATTGAATCAGATACAGCAGGAGGAACCAACCATGTCATTAGTCAAAAAACCAGTCAATGGTATGAAAGATATTTTACCAGCCGAAATGCAGATCCGGGATTATGTGCAGTCCGTAATCAAAGATACCTACCGCAGCTTTGGCTTTACCCCGATTGAGACGCCTTGTATGGAAAACATTGCGAATCTTTCCAATAAACAGGGCGGCGAAAATGAGAAACTGATCTTTCAGGTTATGAAACGGGGTGAGAAATTAAATCTTGCACAGGCGCGCACAGAAGCCGACCTGGTTGATTTTGGCATGCGCTACGATTTGACCGTACCGCTTGCGCGTTTTTATGCAAACCACTCCAATGACCTGCCGTCGCCGTTTAAAGCGCTGCAAATCGGAAACGTCTGGCGTGCGGACCGTCCGCAGCGGGGACGTTACCGTCAGTTTATGCAGTGTGATATTGATATACTCGGCGAACCGTCCAATCTGGCGGAAATCGAACTGATCCTTGCGACGACAACGACGCTGGGCCGGCTCGGGTTCCGTAATTTTGAAATCCGTATCAATGAGCGGCGGATTTTAAAGGCAATGGCGGCGTACAGCGGGTTTCCGGAAGCGTCGTATGATACCGTTTTTATTATTTTGGATAAAATGGATAAAATTGGCCTGGAGGGCGTAGCGGCCGAGTTGGAGAAAGAAGGGTTTGCAAGAGAGTCGGTTGAAAAATACAAGGAACTGTTTGAAAGGGTGCGCAATGCCAAGGACGGGATTTCCTACCTGGCAGATACGCTGGGGGACGCATTGGAGCCGGATATAGCGGCGGGCTTACAAGAAATCGCGGCAAGCGTAAATGCCTGCAAGGCGGCAGAGTTCCGGCTTGTATTTGATCCGACACTCGTACGCGGCATGTCTTATTATACAGGTACGATTTTTGAGATCGCTATGCCGGAATTTGGGGCAAGCTGCGGCGGAGGCGGCCGTTATGATAAAATGATCGGCAATTTTACCGGAAAGGACGTACCGGCTTGCGGATTTTCGATTGGATTTGAACGGATTATCCTGCTGCTGCTGGAACATGGATTCCAGGTGCCAGAGCAGCCGAAAAAGACAGCCTATCTGATTGAAAAAGGTTATCCGGGGGAAAAACTGGCGGAAGTGATTGCGCAGGCACAGCAGGCCAGGCAGGACGGACAGCAGGTGTTAGTCGTGCGGATGAATAAAAATAAAAAATTCCAGAAAGAACAGTTACAAAAAGAGGGATACGAAGAGTTTGTGGAGTTCTTTCGCAAATAGAAAAAGGGAGGTCGGTCATGGGAGAATCCATGCAGGGTCTGCACAGGACCCACAGATGTACAGAAGTTAGTGGCCGGAATGTAGGGGAAACAGTAACCGTAATGGGCTGGGTACAGAAACGGCGGAATTTAGGAAGTCTGATTTTTATTGATTTAAGGGACCGTTCCGGTTTGCTGCAGATTGTATTTGACGAGGACAGCGTGGGTGCGGAAGGGTTTGCAAAAGCAGCGACGCTTAGGAATGAATATGTGATCGCGGCGGTCGGCACCGTACAGAAACGCAGCGCGGCGGTCAATGAAAATTTAAAAACCGGAGATATTGAAGTGCTGGCACAAAGCCTGCGTATTTTATCCGAATCGGAGACGCCGCCGTTTCCGATTGAAGAAAACAGCCAGACAAAAGACGAGCTGCGGTTAAAATACCGGTTTTTGGATCTGCGCAGGCCGGATCTGCAGCGCAATATCCAGATGAAAAGCAGGGTGACGTCTCTGATCCGCAGTTTTATGGAAAAAGAAGGGTTTTTGGAAATTGAGACGCCGATTTTACAGAAGTCCACGCCGGAAGGCGCGAGGGATTACCTTGTTCCAAGCCGGGTGCATCCGGGTAAATTTTATGCGCTGCCGCAGTCGCCGCAATTATTTAAACAGCTTTTGATGTGTTCGGGTTATGACCGTTATATCCAGATTGCCAGATGTTTTCGTGATGAGGATTTAAGGGCGGACCGCCAGCCGGAATTTACACAGGTGGATATGGAGCTGTCGTTTGTCGATGTAGACGATGTGATCGACGTCAATGAGCGTATGCTGCAGTATGTCTTTCGGGAAGCGGTCGGCGCGGATATTACGCTGCCGCTGCCGCGGATGCCGTGGCAGGAAGCGATGGACCGCTTCGGTTCGGACAAGCCGGATACCCGTTTTGGAATGGAACTGACAGACGTCTCCGATCTGGCTGCGGGCTGCGGCTTCGGCGTATTTACCGCGGCGCTTGCGGACAGCGGGTCAGTGCGCGGCATTAATGTCAGCGGACAGGCGAAAATGCCGCGTAAAAAAATCGATAAGCTGGTAGAATTTGCAAAAGGCTGCGGTGCGAAAGGCCTTGCGTATTTGGCGGTCAATGAAGACGGATCCTACAAATCTTCGTTCGCTAAATTTATGAAAGAGGAAGAACTGCAGGCGCTTACAGCCAGAATGCAGGCACAGCCGGGCGACCTGCTCTTGTTTGCGGCGGATCAAAATAAAATTGTCTGGAATGTACTGGGCGCGCTGCGTCTGGAAATGGGAAGACAGCTTGGCCTGATCGACGAGAACCGGTATGATTTTCTATGGATTACCGAATTTCCGCTTCTGGAATGGTCGGAGGAGGAAAACCGGTATATGGCGATGCACCATCCGTTTACGATGCCGATGGAAGAAGACTGGGGAAAAATCGATACGGCGCCCGGGGAAGTACGGGCCAAAGCTTACGATATCGTGTTAAACGGTACGGAGCTTGGAGGCGGTTCGGTCCGGATCCACAGAAATGATATTCAGGAAAAGATGTTTGAGGTGCTTGGATTTACAAAAGAAAAAGCATGGGAAAACTTTGGATTCCTGCTGCGCGCGTTTCAATACGGCGTGCCGCCGCATGCCGGGCTTGCTTATGGGCTGGACCGTATGGTCATGCATATGGTACATGCGGATTCTATTCGGGATGTAATCGCATTCCCGAAAGTAAAAGACGCGTCTGATTTGATGTCGGATGCGCCGGATACGGTCGATATGCAGCAGCTTGAGGAGCTTGGGATTGCGCTGCGTCCGGATGCGCAGTAAATACCGTATGGAGAGAATGATATTTTGATATTGCATGGAAGTCAATCATGATTACATTCCGGCCTGCCGGACGCTGAAAACAGGAAGTCGCGTCTGGGAGTCCGGAATGTAAAGTTGTAAAGATCCGTTACATAGCCCGCTATGCGCCTGATTTTTGCACGGCTTACAGTTTTATCGCCACTTCTATATATCCTGCCGCGTATGGGCCGACTGCATACGGTTCTACATAGAAACGCAGTTTTCCATTTTTCACATAATAGTGGTCTTCATTAAAATCAATTTGATCCAGCACTTTTTTCACCTCAGCGCGGCTTCCTAAAAATTCTTCCCCTTTTGTCTTATCGTACTTTTGCAGATAAAGGCTGCGGACTTTATCATTTACTTTCTGTTTGCTGATCCCCAATAATTTTGCCGCCGTTAATTCACTGCCTGTTTTCGGGTCAAAAATATTGGAATAACGGTATGGTAAACCGTGGGCGCCCAGCGTATAGACGTATCCCTGTTCGAGGATGCTGACATAGTCTTTTGTGTTTGCGGTTACGCTGCAGGTCACATCGTCGCCATAGCATGCGCCGTCTTCCCGTTGGCTCACAAGCTCTTTTGCTTCCGCTAAATCTTTTTTGGTTTGTTTTTTCCATTCTTTCAGCATATTCTCATAAAACTGGTTAAACTTTTTGACCGCCGCCCGGCTGCCGGACGCGGATGGATAGGTGAATGAGATCGATTTGTAAGTTTTTCCATCTTTTGTTTTATAATCATACTGAAAAGTTTTCTTTGTTATGGAAAAACCTTCCGCGGCTTTTTTCGAATCCGTATTCTCGGTGCTCTCCGCGCGCGCGGCAGCTTGGGATGCGGCAAAGGCTGCGTTCGCGGATGGTGCTGCGCCGGAAACTGCCAGGCCAAGGGTCAATACTGCGATACCGATTCTTTTTGTGATTTGTGTGTTTTTCATAGTGAAATCCTCCTGTATTTTGTATTTATCTATTAGACGTATGGCAGGACAGAAAGTTTCAGTTTCTATCCATTTTTCTGTTTTTTTTTGTTTTTGTGCAAATTAGACAAAATTTAGAAAAATTAGAGATTGCTATTTACAAATTTAGCCAGAGCGTGTATGATAAATGTCATCTAAACTAAATGCCTTTGAAAGTATCAAAAAACTTCTTTTATTCATTGCAGATTGTCGAACCACACAAATACCCCATGGAAAGCCCAAGATCTAAAACGAGGACGGACAAAAAGAGTATAAAAAATAGAATAAATTATAAACATAGTTTTAATAAGAAAAACAAAAACAAATCAATCAGAAAAAAAGAAAGCAGGTGAACATTTGTCTAAAATAATAGGATTTATCGGAAGCTGTCCGGCGGATATTTGTATGTATGCAGCCTATGCGATGCAGAATACAGGCAGCAGCGTCTGTGTGATCGACAATTCTATGGAGGGCGTACTTTATGGCTGTGTTCCTAAGGCGGATGCGCAGGCAATGGCGGTTACTTTTCATCAGGTGGATTTTCTTCGTTTCAAACCGTTTATCCAGTGGCATGAGCTGGAGTATACATATGTTTTTATACTGTTAGGCGACCGGCCGCAGGAATTATGTATGGCATCCTGCTGCATGTGTGTGCTCGTTGTAGATTGTGAGCGCAGGAATCTGGATTTTTACAGGCGGTTTATGAAAGAAAGCAGTATGGCAATGCATGTTGTTTTACGGGGCTTTTGTGCGGGAAGCGTATTTGTAAAAAAGGTCATGGAACGGTTTTCGGACCAAAATGGTTTGGTTGTGCGGTGGATGCTGGTGCCGTTGGACGAAAGGGATGAAGCATACCGGATTGGTATGCAGTATGGAAAAATCGGGAAATTTCCGGATATTTCTCTGGCAATGGAAAAGGCGCTGGCACAGATTCTGGCGCTATTGGGAGCAGGCAGTCCGGTTGGTGTGATGCAGGCGGTAAAAAACGCGGAAAAGGGGAAAAACAGTGCATATCGTATTTTGGGGTGAAGAAGATGGGTGCGGCATGACGAGCAGCATGATTGCGATTGCAAGTGTCTGTGCGCATGCGTGGAATCGGAAAACAATACTGATGCAGGGAAGAAATCAGCAGGGAGATCTGGCGGATAAGCTGGAAACAGACCGCTTTGCCCATCTTGTAAGGGAAGCAGGGCCAAACGGCGGGCTGCTGGATGGGCTGGATAAACTGCTTTGGCAGGCAAAAAGCCGAAAATTGGGGGAAGCGGACATCAAAGACTGTATGGTTCCGGTGATCAAAGGGCGTATGTATTATCTGCCGCAGGCAGCGTACCGAAAGCCGCGCGTTTATACACAGTCATTAAACGACGGCATGTGGCGGGTGATCCGCCAGGCGGAACAGTTATGCGACCTTACTTTTGTGGACTGCGGCAGCGGTATGGATGCCATGTCCGCTTTTATATTAGAACGGGCGGACCTGGTTGTTATGAATCTTTCCCAGGAGCGCCAGAATCTGGACGCTTATTTTCAAAAAAGGCACGCCTTTCGGGGCAGGGTCATCTATTTAATCAATCGATATCAACAGGAATCCATGTATAACAGGCAAAAAATAAACCAGCTTTATCGGGTGGAGGAAGAATCTTTGGCAGTGATTCCGCACAATCCGATTTTCAGGCATGCAAGCGACAGAGGAAAAGCAGAACGTTTTGTACGCAGACATATCCGTCATACCGCGCTGGAAAACCAGACCTATTTTATGGATGAACTGACGCGGGCGGCAAGTATGATAGTCAATGCGGCAGGAGACGGACAGGAGGTTTTGTGAAAAGAGGGCGTATAAGGAATAAGCAGTCGAAAACAGCCTGTTTTGAGAACGACAGAACAAGGGCGCCGCCGGATCGAAAGACTGTCCGAACACAAAGTTTCAAAATTCGAAACAGCAATAAAATGGCGTTTTTGGACAGTCTTAGCAGAATGTATCACAAAGTAGAAACGTTTATTGGCCAGTCATGCAAAAAGCTGTATGCGGCATTCGATTATGAAAAAGGATGCGGAAGCTGAATGCGTACCTGTTCAATCCGGTTTTTGCTGACCGAAGTCACTGTCAGGCGAATCCCTTCTTCGGTTAGGATTTGTTCGTTTTCCTTTGGAAGATGGTCGCATTTACCGATAAAATATCCGCCAACCGTATCATAATCGTCAGAAGTAAGGTTCAGGTCCAGTTTGTCGCATAAATCCTGAAGATTCATAGAACCGGAAGCCAGATATTCGGTATCGCTTATTTTGGTAAGGGGGTTTTCTTCATTCGCATCGTATTCGTCGTGGATTTCTCCGACGATTTCTTCCAAAAGGTCTTCCATCGTAACCATACCGGCGGTAATACCATATTCATCCAGTACAATGGCAAGGTTAATGGATTTGCTCTGCATTTCTACAAACAATTCGGCTGTATTTTTCTGTTCGTAGGTAAAAAACGGTTCACGCATAATTTTTTTAATATTAAAATGCGCGATATCGTCGTACAGCAGCAGATCTTTCATATTTAACAGGCCGACGATATGGTCGGTGGTGTTTTCGTATACAGGTATCCGGGTATAGTGGTCTTCCCGGTAAATTTCCAGGATCTCCCGGTACGTACTGTCTATGCTTACGGATGTCATATCGATCCGCGGCGTCATGATTTCTCTTGCAAGGGCATCAGAAAAATCAAATACATTATGGATCATTTCATGTTCGCCGGTTTCAATGACCCCTGTTTCGTGGCTGACATCCACAATGGTTTTCAGTTCTTCTTCTGTCAAGGCATTTTTGTCTTTGCTGGAGTCAATCCGCAGCAGGCGCAGAAAAGCAGAAGACATTTGGTTGATGATAAAAATAACCGGCGTCATTACCGTCATTAATGCCTGGATGACAGCGGCATACATCATAGCCAGTTTTTCGGCATAGATCGTAGCCAGTGTTTTCGGGGAGATTTCCCCAAAAATCAGAATCAGGACCGTAAGGATTCCGGTAGCAATACCGGCGCCTACGCTGCCGAATAAGCGGATGGCAAGTGAAGTCGCAATGCTGGAGGCAGATAAATTGACTACATTGTTGCCGATTAGTATGGCGCTTAGCATTTTACCGGAGTCTTCGGTTACTTTCAGTACACGCGCCGCACGTTTATTGCCTTCCTCGGATAACGTAAGCATCCGGATATGGTTAAAGGTAGTCAAAGCGGTCTCCGCGGATGAAAAGAACGCGGAAAGCAGCAGTAAAACGGCAAGTATAATTAATTGGAATATGTCATCTGGTTTCATTCAATTGTACACCTCTTGTTTTATGATAATTGGATGGCACAGTACTGGCATAGCGGCATGTGCGTGGTTACGCATATTAATATAGCAAAAAAAATGCCGATTGAAAAGTATTTCCTGTATTTTCGATGAATTATTCTTTTTTCGCGGCTTTTCATAATTCACGAAAAAACGGCTGTGCATGACAGAATCAAAAACGTATAATTAGAATCAAAAATGATAGAACGACAGAATGTAAGGAAAGGATACATATGAGGCAAAATAATAATCAATATAATCTGACTGGCCGCAGGAAAACGATGTTTCTGGCCGCGGGAATTTTGGTAATACTGGCAGCCCTTATCATCGTTGTTTTCCTGTTTCGGGATCGGACAAATGCGTCAACCGGAAACGGAGACGTCTCCATTACGGGAGAGCGCATGGAACAGATTGCGGATGATGTAGGGGATCGTGTCATGGATTCGCTGAAAAAAGACGTTCTGGCAGACCTGGTCCGCGAAACGGCCGCAAAAGAACTGACAAAAGAAAAAATATACAAGATACTGGCGGACAGCAACGCGGATGTTGTGGCAATTGGGGATGAAGAATTGTCGGTAGTCATCAAAAAGATGCTGGAAGACGCCGGAATTGCCGGGGACCATGTATTTACGGACGAGCAGGAGAAGTATATCCGGCTGACGATAAACCGGATCCTAGCAAAAAACCTGGAAACCGTGGATCCGTTACAGCCGTTGACGGACACGGAACAAAGCCGCCTGACGGAACAACTGCGCCGGGAGATGGAAGAGATGATCAGAAATCAGATCCAAAACAGCTCTTACAAGCTCACAGAGCAGGAACTGTCCGCTATCAAACGGGCGCTGAACCTGGATCAGATGATTGCAGGAAAGGTGGATACGCTTACCAGGCAGCAGCTGCAGCAATTGCAGGAAACAATTGTAAAGCAGGTGGAAAAGCAGGTGAAAAGTCCGGTCAAAGGTGTGGATTATCTGACAAAAGCAGAAATCAAAGCCATACAGGACGGGGTATTGAAACAAGCAGCAGACGAGACGCTTAAACAGATCCAGGATCTTACGAAAAGAATCAGTGACGTCAAAAGTTCTGTCAGCACATTGACCAAACAGATTCATACATTAAAGGAACTGGATCAGGATAAAACGGCTGACTTTGGCAAAATGCAAAAGAGTATCGCGGAAATCAATACTTCGATCCAAAAGATCCATTCCGTGACAGAAAAGCTGACAGGCGCCGTTTCTGTAGGCGGCAGCCATCTGGAAAGGGTATCGGCAAGCGGCAGTGACATCCGTGCGGAAAAGGTATCGGCGGGAAATATGACAGTTGCGGAGTTTGTAGATGTTTTGGCAGGAAATGACCAGGTATATACGGGGGCAGTTAGGGAATTAAATCAGATTGTGCAGCAGTTAAAGGAGGAAAATAAAAAGCAGGATACAGATTTTGATCAATCGCTCAAACAATTGGAGCATTCTTTGGACGATAACGGCAAAGAGATGGACGATGTCAGGTCAGAGCTGCAAAAAAGCGACGAGGAATTAAAAAAGGAACTGGAACAGCAGACGAAAGAGCAGAATGAGAAGCTGGAACAGCAGACGAAAGAGCAGGAGGAAAAATTAGACAAGCAGACAAAGGAACAAAACGACAAACTAGACGAACAGACAAAGGAGCAGGATCAAAAACTGAAAACCGAGCAAAAAGAAAGGGAGGAAGCTGATGCGAAACTGCAGACCGCGGTGGACGATATCAATGCAAGGATCGGAGACGAGGAAGATGCGGAAAAAGCAGAGGGGGAAACCATCTTTCAGAAAATAGGTTCGATTATAAGGATTTTATCCAGCGAAGGAATCGAAGGGCTGCGTACGGTACTTGCAGGGATCGGCGGGGCACAGACACTCGAGGAGGGAGTAGGTCATCTGCATACGGATCTTACGGATGCCAGGGAACGTGTCCGTACACTGGAAAAAGAAAAGTGGATTTCCAATCTTACGCTGCGGGCGGAAGCCGGAGCAGAGGGAAGCGGCGGATATACTTATGAAGAAAGCGGTTCTGCTTATGTGTACCGGATACCGCTTGTGTCTGACGAAGACGAAATCGATCTTAGTGCGGACAGTACTTCTGTTGTGATTAATTTTAAAAATCCCGGCAGGCTTGCGTCAAATGCGGCTTTTACAACCAGTGGCAATGAACTGCTCATTACCTTTACAAACAGGCCG
The DNA here is from genome assembly GCA_910586045.1 of uncultured Eubacterium sp. Classification (GTDB taxonomy): domain Bacteria; phylum Bacillota; class Clostridia; order Lachnospirales; family Lachnospiraceae; genus Eubacterium_J. The sequence goes on along the minus strand of CAJUIH010000078.1, from coordinate 5,217 downwards.
ACACGGGATATGAAAATCGTATCCATCCATGTATATGAGGAGAAATAACAAGTAAAACAGACGAAAGAAAACGAAAGGAGCTATGGGAATATGGGCAAAAAACAAGTAAGCAGGGCGGCATCTATGCTGCTCGTATCCAGTCTGCTGTTTGCGGTGCCGTCTGTCCGGTGCGAGGCAGCAGTGATTACCTCCAATGCTACGGATAAGATCGCGGTTGCGTTTCATGCGGGCACCGATTACAGTGCAGGAGATTATGTGATTTACGACGCGGAATTATATATTTGTACGCAAGAGACTAAGGGGGAATGGGAAACCGTACAGGCCGATTTTATGCAGATTACTAAAAATCGCGAACTGGGAACGGGTAAGGACTTATCCGCGTCTTATCAAGATTCCAAAGACCCGTCGGAGGAGACATCCCTGATGGCATTTGTGGCCAACGCATGGCAGAAGATGAAGTCATTTTTTGGGATCGGAGAAGCAGACAGTGCGACAGACGGGCAGGATTATAAGGGTGCTTCCGTCAGTGCAAAATTGAACTATCTAAAAGACCAGGGCAGTACAATGGACGCGGAGATCTCTGATTTAAAAGGAAGCGCGTCGGATTTAAAGGGAAGTGTGTCGGAATTAAAAGGAAGTGTGTCGGATTTGAAAGGAAATATTGAACGGTCTTTTCAATCTGTCAGTAGTGGGAAACAGAAATTGACGGACGCCATTACTGACGGAGGAGGTACCGCGAGTCCGTCCTACAATTTTGATCAGTTCAGTCAGGCGATTACGGCCTTGGCAGCGGCGCAGCGCGCAAGCGGAGAGACGGCCGGACATGCGAAAGGCTATGAAGAGGGCAGGGCGTCGGGCCTTGCGGAAGGCAGAACCCAGGGATTGGAAGAAGGAAAATCCCAGGGAACAGAGGAAGGAAAGGCCCAGGGCCGTGAAGAAGGAATCCGTGAAGCCGACGGGCGCGTAAATACGGAATCTGCCAGCTATAAGCAAGGATTCAGCGACGCTGGCTATCAAATGTACCATCAAACAATCAAACTGAATTATCATGGGCCGCAAAGTGAAAAGAATTGTTTTCGAAGAAACTGGACAGGCATCGACGGCGCCTACTGCTATTATTTTGAAAAGAGTTTTTCGGGCCAGATTTACGGCGTATGGGCCAGAAACGACAGTTCGATTAAAGGAACGCATTATGAAACGGTGCATTCGATTGTAAATATGGACGGAGAAATGCGGATTGTGCGCGAACAAAAGGAAGAGAATGATTTTCATGATACCTTAAAAGTGAACGGCAATATGATTTCATGGGATCCGTTTGTATATAATAGTATCGATCCGGACCGGTCCATGACGACGCTGGAATTGATTGTGTATTACCGGTAAAAAAGGTTAAAACGATTATAAAACCGGACGCCGGATGGAGGAACAAGGTTTGTTTCTTTCTCCATCCGGCGGCTTCTGCTATAAAATCGCCGGACAAATTTTTCATTGACTTTTTTGATCCAAACATGTATATTGTATACAGAATACAATATGCAGATCCAATATAGAATTGAAAAATGCGGGGGTAAAAGTATGGATGAGATCCGATTGAAAGCATTGGCAAAGATCAATCTAGGCCTGGATGTTACCGGGTGCAGAGAGGACGGCTATCATCTGGTTCGGATGATTATGCAGACAGTCCATCTGTTCGACAGTATCCAGATGGTGAAAACGGAAAATCCAGGGATACAACTTACGACAAACATGCGGTTTCTTCCTGCCGACGAACATAATTTGGCTTATAAGGCAGCAAAAATTATAATGGAAGAATTTGCGGTTACGCAGGGAATCCGTATCCATATTAGAAAGTGTATACCGGTTGCCGCTGGATTGGCAGGCGGAAGTACAGATGCGGCTGCCGTATTATATGGGATGAACCAGTTGTTTGCGTTAAAGCTGACGGCAAAAGAGCTTGCGCAGCGAGGTCTGACGATCGGAGCGGATGTGCCGTATTGTTTGATGCGCGGGACGGCATTGGCAGAGGGAATCGGTGAGAAACTAACGAGGCTGCCCGCGGTGCCGCGCTGTCCGGTCGTGATTGCAAAGCCTGGCATCAGCGTATCGACGGCGTGGGTTTACCAGCATCTGGTGCTGGATGCGCAGACGCAGCATCCGGATATTAACAGCCTGCTAAAGGATATTCGAAAAGGCGACCTGCAGCAAATGGCGTCCCATATGGGGAACCTATTAGAGGATGTTACGATCAAAGAATATCCGGTCATTGCGCAGATCAAGGACTTTTTGAATCGGCATGGCGCGTTGAATGCATTGATGAGCGGCAGCGGGCCTACGGTGTTTGCGTTATTTGAACAGCTCGAGGATGCAAGAAGCGCGGCAGATGCGCTGCGTGAAAGCGGCCTTGCAAAACAGATTTATGTTACGACGCTCTTTAACGTATAGATTTTGGAATGGCGGGAAACCAAATGATTCCGAAAGCAGTCGCACAATGGTTTAGGGAAAGGATAGAAATGGCTGAGGGGCAAAGATGTCAGAAGATTTGAAATTAAATATGAATGAATATCTGCCGCTGCGGGATGTCGTATTCCGCACGCTGCGCAAGGCGATTTTAAAAGGGGATTTAAAACCGGGAGAGCGCCTGATGGAGCTGCAGCTTGCTTCCAAGCTTGGCGTAAGCCGGACACCGATCCGTGAAGCGATCCGTATGCTGGAACAGGAGGGGCTTGCGGTTACTATTCCGAGAAAAGGTGCGGAAGTGGCGAAAATGACGGAAAAAGATATGGAAGACGTCCTGCAGATCCGTGAAGCGCTGGATGATTTGGCTGTACAGGTGGCATGTGATAAAATGACAGAAGAGCAGTTGGCAGAGCTTACCTTAAAAATGCACCATTTTGAAAATGCGGTGCAGGACGACCAGTTGGAAAAGATCGTAGAATACGATGTAGCGTTTCACGAGCTGATATACGAAGCTTCGGATAATCCGAAACTGGTTACGCTTTTAAGTAATATACGGGAGCAGATTTATCGTTACCGTGTGGAATATTTAAAGGAAAAAGAAAACTATCCGACGCTGGTTCAGGAGCACCGGGCGATTGTGGACGCTTTGAGCCAGAAAAATAAAAAACGGGTCGCGGACGTGATGCGGATTCACATCCGCAATCAGGCGGAGGCAGTTAAAAATATTATCCGTGAGCAAGAATAATTTTAAAAAGGACAGGCGGGAACAGGAACAAAAAAAGAGGGGGCCGCATATGCTGTTGGTAAGAGCAGAGGGGTATTTGTGTGCCTATGAAAAATGTGTATCAGACCCAGGCGGACACGCCGGATAAGGGGAAACTGCAGATGACGGTCGAATCCAGAGGAAATGGTGATCCGATTGCGGATGCCAGAATTGCGATTTCGTATACGGGGGAACCGGACAGCACGTTTGAAGAGCTGAGTACGAACGAGTCCGGGCAGACGCAGCAGATTGATCTGAATGCACCGCCTTTGGATTATAGTATGGAACCGTCACAGAACCAGCCGTATGCCCAGTATACGATCCAGATCACCGCGGAGGGTTACCAGCCGGTGACGATTACCGGAATCCAGGTGCTTGCGGATGTTACGGCAGTACAGGATATTCGGCTCCAGCCGGTCAGTTCCCCGGCAGCCTGGCCGGATGATATCGTAATTCCGGCGAATACATTGTTTGGCAATTTTCCGCCTAAAATAGAAGAGGCAGAAATCAAGCCGGTCCGCCAGACGGGTGAGATTGTGCTAAGCAGAGTGGTGGTTCCGGAATATGTCGTGGTGCATGACGGCGCGCCGACGGATAATACGGCGTCGGATTATTATATTCGATACAAGGACTATATTAAAAACGTAGCTTCCAGTGAAATCTATGCTACCTGGCCGGATGCGTGCATACGGGCCAATATATTGGCGATTATGTCGTTTACGATGAATCGTGTTTATACGGAATGGTACCGGAATACACGGTGGTTCAGGGTTGCAAAGCCCTTACACTGAATGAATTGATTATCAAAATGACAGGGAAATCTGCTTATTCTGTTGAATATCGGTAATCATTGACCGGACAAGCCATAATTCTAAAAAACTAACGTAAACAGTCATGTTAGTTATCTTTCGGGATAACAACATGGCTGTTTTTTATGCTCTCAAATACAAAAATTCCAGAGACAATCTCTTTGTATGGAAAATAGGAGGTAAACACGATGACAAAAACCAATTTTACACTATTTTACAGCAACACATGCCAGACTGCAAGCAATCAGTTTTATCCGAATGAGATTCAAATAAGTTCCGAAAATGATTTTAGGATAGCCGTATCTCATGACCATGTGTGTGCCAGGTACAAGAATAATCACCGGAAAAAGGAGCATTTTATCCAATCAGATTGTACCATGTTTGATATTGATAATTCTGACAGTGATAATTCATCCGATTGGATATATCCTGTTGATGTTAAGGAACAGTTTCCGAATGTATGTTTTTACATTGTATTTTCAAGAAACCACATGAAAATAAAAGATGGAAAGGCGGCACGTCCGAAGTTCCATGTATATTTTCCTGACAGGCTGATTGAAAACAGTACGGAATATCAAAAACTAAAAAATAAAGTATGCGCCTATTTTACAGCATTTGATGCTAATGCAAAGGATTCTGCCCGTTTTTTCTTTGGTGTTGAAAATCCGCAGATAGAATTTTATGATGGAGATATTGTATTGTCAGATTTTATGGAAACAGTTGAAATAGATATTCAGGAATCATTTAATAAGAATAGTTTTCCAGAAAATAACAGTATTATTCCTTATGGGAAACGACATAGTACGCTTTTTGACTATGCAACCCGTGTAGTCACACGCTGGGGAGAATCTGATAAAGCATATTCCGCATTTTGTAGCGAAATTAAAAAATGTGTACCGCCTATGGAGGAAACAGAACTAATCAGTATCTGGGAAAGTGTTTGTAAACATTATCATGAAAAAACGAAGAACAGTCCTGATTATCTTCCGCCGGAATTATACGAATTGTTTTCTAAAGCAGAAACATTGAAACCAAATGATTTTACTGATTTAGGACAGACGAATGTATTCGTAAAAGTATTTAAAGATGTTATCCGTTATTCTACTGCAACTGATTATCTTTATTATAACGGTAAAGTATGGATTGAAAGTAAAAGTAAAATTCATCGTCTTGTACAGCTTCTGACAA
>CAJUIH010000077.1 GCA_910586045.1 uncultured Eubacterium sp. | reverse complement strand
ATAAAGATACCGAACAAAAGTATGCCTATGCGCATTTGTCATTTTATGAGATGGAATCAGAAGTAACATCAGAAATAGCTACAATGAATCAAATTGAAACAGGAACATCTTTAGGAGGAATTGTATCGGGCATACCCAGCAGTAAATATGGGCAGAAATATCGGACGGGATTTGGGACAAAGTTTGCAAAACAAACAGATCTGGTAAAAATGGCAGAGTTGTATAACGCATTAGCACAGGTAGGAACCACTGGGAATCCATTTTATGCGGGAAATAGCATTTCAACACAGATCCATACAAAGGCGGAAAAGAAAATGGATGCGATCTATGAAGCATCTAATTGGGTCGTATTTGTAGAGCCTAAGGTAGATCTTGAATTTTTTTGTGAACAAGAGGTAAATAGTAATTTGCTGATTATACATTACAGTGACCAATACACTTCCAGCAGCGGATATGATGCTATTACCGTAACAAATAAATCGCGGCAATATATGAAAGTAATCCAGGAATATTTGAAGAGAAAGGTGTTGACGCAGATGCAAAAGACGTATCAAAAATTATAAACCTATTTAATGCAGTAAATGGAGGTTGGTTGCTGCGCCTTGTTTCCTCTAAAAAAGTTGTAGGGACAAACAGGGATTCCATTTTTTCAAGGGAAAAAATAAGTATTATTGCAGCAATCAAATGGATGTTGGCATTTCTAAGAGATTCTGATGTATTATGGATTCCTGTATCATTGGAAGAAATGCTGCGGGTGTCCGGGGGAGCAGGATTATCGAAAGATCAAGGGCTGTTGTCAGCAAAGAACTTGGGATTTGAAAAAGGGCCTACAAGTGACGATTTATTATTTATTGGAATTTATTATAAAACTGAACCGTTAAAAATATATTTATACCCTACAGAGGTGAAAACAGGTATTAATGACAATACTGTAATTCAAAAAGCTTTTGTGCAGGTTTTATCTACGGCAAACGGATTAAAACAGGCATTTATGCCAGATGAATTGGATGATTCTATTTTATATAAAATTAATAGAAATTTTTTGATGCAGTTAGTAGTGGTTTGCTGTAAAAAAATGAAAGTATATCATGTAGATGATTCTCAAAATTGGGATATTGTACTGGAACAGTTTAGAGAATCTCTTTTAAATGATGCATATGAAATATCCGACCATTTTCAGGAAATTATGGGAAAGGGGGCAGTACTTTCTTTTCGTAAGGAATTGGTCCAGCGGCAGACAACGATGAAACAAGATGCGGTAAATTATATTGAATTACCTGAATCTGACGAATTTGGCTTTATTCTTAAATCGGTAGATGAGATTTATTCTGAACTGGTTTCCCAAAAAGATGACGGGCCTGCCACGTCGCATGATACAAATAGAAGACAGAAAAAGACAGTACAAGACCAGCCGGGTGATTTGGACAGTCAACTGCCATATATGCCACCTAAAACGGATGCAGAGGTCCTGGAACCAGGCATACGAATTAAATTTGGAACGAATCAGCAGAATGGGGAAGCTGTTGTTTGGGAGCCTACCAATACAGATATTTTATTTCACACAAATACAGGTATTATAGGGACTATGGGTACAGGGAAAACGCAGTTTACACAATCGATGATTGCCCAGATTTATAAAAATCGCTGTGCGAATATCGATTCTAATGATGTGGGAATCCTTATTTTTGATTACAAGGGAGATTATAATGAAACAAAAGCAGATTTTATGAAACTAACGGATGCAAAAGTTTATAAACCATTTCATTTACCGTTTAATCCATTAGCATTGACCTGGTCGGGTGTACCAATTCCGCTTTTACCAGTACATATGGCAAATACTTTTGTAGATACAATGGCAAAGGTCAATACATCGTTAGGGCCAAAACAGAAAAACATATTATTAAATTGTATTGGTGAAGCATATACGCGATGCGGTATTATAAAAGCAGATCCATCTACATGGAGTAACGAGCCACCGACATTTGCTAATGTATATCAGATTTATGATATGGATGATACGATAAAAAAGGGGGATGTGTTGGAGGCCGCATTGTATAAAATTTCTAGTTTTGAAATTTTTGAACTGATAGCATCGAAAACAAAGTCCTTATTTGATCTTTTGCAAGGAGTGGTGGTGATTGATTTGTCAGGATATGATGCAGATCTTCAAAATTTGGTAGTTGCTATGACGCTGGATTTATTTTATTCACAAATGCAGGCAGCGGGACATAGCAAATTGCAGGGAAAATATCGTCAATTGCGTAAACTGATCTTAGTAGATGAGGCGGATAACTTTTTGCGGGAAGGGTATGTGTCGTTAAGAAAAATATTGAAAGAAGGGCGGGAGTTTGGCGTAGGTATGATCTTGTCTACGCAATTTTTAAAACATTTTGTAACCAAAGAAGAGGACTATTCGAAATATATTTTATCGTGGGTGATTCATAATGTAGCCGATTTAGCAAACGCGGATATTCGATTTGTATTTAATACACACCAGGGCAGTACGGAAGAAAACAGGATATGCAGCGATGTTAAAAATTTAAAGAAGCATGAGAGTATTGTAAAAATTGGAAATATCGAAAAGCCGATTTATATGAAAGATTGGGCATTTTGGCAGTATGCATCAGAGATGTTATAAATTCTTATTGACGTAAAATGGCAATAGGGCTATACTTGATTATCACTTGGTTTATATCAAATACATGACAACAGCAAAAAGTGAAAGAGAAAGAAAAATGACAGAAAAGGTTCGTACGTTTGGAGATGACAAGCAGTCAGTGACAATTACGAAAGAACGTCTTGATCAATTGATGGAAACAGTCCGACAATTATATTTGGCGGATGAGATTCCGTGGATTATCGGTTATTCTGGGGGTAAAGACAGTACAGCAACATTGCAGTTGGTTTGGCTTTCACTAAGCACATTATCAAAAGAGCAATTAAATAAGCAAGTACATATAATAAATACAGATACTTTAGTGGAATCCCCAGTCATCTCCAAATGGGTTCAAGGGTGTTTACAGACCATGCAGGCTGCTGCGGTTGAGCAGGAACTTCCGTTTGAAACCCATCGATTGATACCAGAATATGACAATACATTCTGGGTTAATTTATTAGGGAAAGGCTATCCGTTTCCAAGAAAAAAATATCGTTGGTGTACGGACCGGCTAAAGATTAAGCCGGTTAATAAATTTGTAAAAAGCCAGATTGCAAAACACGGGGAAGCAATTATGGTTATTGGAACACGGAAAGCAGAAAGTTCACGACGTGCGAAAACGATGGAGCACTATGAAAAGAAACGGGTTAGGGATTTATTAAGCCCAAATCCGTCTTTGATTAACGAACTTGTATTTTCACCCTTAGAAGACTGGACAGACTCAGATGTATGGATATTTCTTATGCAGTACAAGAATCCATGGGGCTTTTCTAATAAAGAATTGCTCACCTTATATAAAGGGGCTTCTGTTGATGGGGAATGTCCTATGATGGTAGAAACGGGTCTGCCTAATTGTGGAAAGAGTCGGTTTGGATGCTGGGTTTGTACGATGGTAGAAAAAGATAAATCTATGGAAGCAATGATTACAAATGATAAAGAGAAAGAATGGATGATACCATTGTTGGAATTTCGGGATAAGTTTGGAGAGGAAAAGGGCGACAGGGAAAGAAGAAGTTTTCGAAAAATGAACGGAAATTTGCAGGCAAGTTATAAGAAGCTACATCATGGTCCCTACTTAAAAGAAGTGAGGGAAGAATGGTTACGGGAATTATTAAATATACAAAAGAACATCAATGAACATGGACCAGAAGAGTTTCGAAATTTGGAGTTAATTTCGCTTCAGGAACTGCGGGCTATACGAAGAATCTGGGTGGTGGATAAACATGAGTTTGATGATGCTCTGCCTGTGATCTATAGGGATGTAATGGGAAAAGTGTTTGATGATCCGGAGTGGCTGAGTTTGGAAGTGTTCAAGAAATCGGAATGGGATATTTTACGGGAAATTGTAGTTGAGCTATATCCGGATGAAGAACTTGCTTTTGAGATGATGTACAGTTTAGTTGATATAGAAAATCGTTCTGTCAGTTTGAATCAGAGAAAAGGGATATTGGATTTGTTAGAAAAAAGTATACAATGTACGTATTATAAAAATGAAGAAGATGCGACTGATTATTATATAAAGCAGGTACGGAGAAAAAAGGATCTGGGTATAAAATACAACGAAAAAGCGTTAGACAGTTCATTTGATGATTTGGATGAATACGACAATGAGGACTGAGGTTTATGAAAATTAGAAAATTAGTTATGCATAATTTTGGTATTTATGCTTCGACGAATGTGCTTGAATTTCAGGAAAAAAAATCGGTTGTATTGATTGGAGGTATGAATGGAAGAGGAAAAACGACTATTTTAGAAGCAGTATTGCTTAGCTTGTATGGGGCTAATTCTCCAGCATTCAAAGAAAGCAGGTTTGCGACATACGGACAGTATTTAAGATCATATATCAATAGGCAGGATCAATCACTTCAGACGTATGTTGAAATTGAATTTATCATCAAACAGGAGCAGAGTGAAGTATATTGTGTACATCGTGGATGGGATGGAAAGGGACAAAGGGTAAGAGAACAAATATGGGTTAGGAAAAATGGGATAGAAGATAAATTTTTGACAAATCATTGGGCAATGTATATAGAAAGTTTATTGCCTAGCGCGTTATCAAGCTTTTTCTTTTTTGATGGTGAAAAAATTGCAGAACTTGCACTGGAAGATACAAGTGAGCAAATAAAAGAATCCATAAAAGCGCTGCTTGGAATTTCTGTATTGGATGTATTAGATCATGATCTTAGTAGGATCATCCGAAGAATTGAGAAAAAAAAATCAGAGGATCGCGATTTTGCTTACATAGAGAGCTTGCGGGAAAAAAAAGAGGAAGCGGATCGAAATTTAGGAAAAGCGGATCAGGAAATAGAAGAAGTTTCTAAACAGTTAAATAAAATAGAAGCAGAATTGGAACAAAAAAGTGCGGAATATTCAGCCAAGGGAGGTGATATGGTTGAGAAAAAATATGAGATGATGCATCAAAGGTCAGATTATATTTGTGCGTTAAATAACAGCCAAGAGCATTTGTTGGAATTGGCTGGAGGGGAAATGCCATTCTTGTTAGTGAAAGCATTGATACAGGATATTCAAGACCAAGGGTTGCAAGCGCACAAGCAGAAAGTAAATCGTATCACGTTAAAAAAGGTGCAAGAATACTACGAAGTATTTTCAGATAAAAATTCGCATACAGAAGCGTTTGTAGATTTTATTAAAGAAAATATTGATGAAGAACAAAGAGATGTATATTGTTTGTCAGATTCGGCTTTACTGCAGGTGATAGCATTAAATGGGAATGGGTTTGGCCAAAGCGAAGAAAAGGCAAAACAATTATTGGAAGAAAGAGATGTTTTTCAAAATAAGGTCGGTGAAATAGATCATTATTTATCCGTAGATCTTGATGAAAATGAATGCAACGAATTGTTTAGGGAGATGAAGCAACTTGAAGAAATAGTTATTGAAAAAAAAGTAGAGCTAAACAACCTATATCAGAAACGGATGACATTAAACGGAATTGCTATAACAGCTTCTTCCCATTATAGCAAAGCTGCAGAATATGTTTTAGATTCTTTGGAAATAAAGGATTCTGATCAAAGAACATTGAAGTATGCACATATGGCAACTGATATTATTTCCTTATACCGTATACGGCTGCAAGAAAGAAAAACGGACTTATTAGCCGAAACAATGACCGAATGCTACAGGCAGTTGGCAAATAAAAAGTATATGATAGAGAAAATAGAAATGGATCCAATAACGTTAGATTTGCATTATTTTAGCGGTAGTGAAGAGATTACAAAAGAACGTTTATCTGCAGGAGAAAAACAGTTAATGGTTATTTCATTGTTATGGGCTTTGGCAATTTGTTCTAAAAAAAAGCTGCCTGTCATTATAGATACCCCGCTCTCCCGATTGGATTCTTTTCATAGGCGGGCATTAACGCAGATTTATTTTCCTAATGCAAGCGAACAGACTATCATTCTATCTACAGATTCTGAAATTAATGAGAGTTATTATAAATTGATGAAAAAAAGCATAGGAGATGAATTTACATTGGAATATAATGAGAAAGAGAAAAAGACTACCATTAGGCGTGGATATTTTTCTTGGGGAGACGTATAAAGTATGATTATGAAACAAATTAAACTTTCTGAAAGTGCAAAAGATCGATTGGGGCGTTTAAAAGGAAAAACAGGGATTCGAAATTGGAATGTATTATGCAGATGGGCGTTGTGCTACTCTTTATCTGAAAATACTATTCCTACGGAAGTGTCATTTAATGCGGACAGTAATGTAGAAATGACTTGGTATACATTTGGTGGAGAATATAGTGAGATCTACGATGCGTTGATGATCGCATGGTGTAAGCATATGGGGCTTCCAACGGATCCAGGTACTCTGGCTAAGTATTTCCGTCTGCATTTAGAGCGGGGAATTGCGCATTTATCGGGTACAAATTTTATTAAAAATCTTGATGATTTATTAAATTTAGCGTTAGGAGAAAACTAATGGCAGTTTATCTTGACTATTATGCATCGACGCCAATGCATCACAGTGTGCTAGATGTTATGGTAGATGTGTATAAGAATCAGTATGGCAATGCTGGCAGCAGGACCCATGATTTTGGAGAAAATGCGCGTCAGGTTGTGGAACAGGCGAGAGGGCAGATAGCCTCGTTGCTTGGAATTGGGGAGGAGGAAGTATTTTTTACAAGCGGTTCTTCTGAAAGCAATAATATCGCAATTCTTGGTTTGAGGGAATATGCAAAAGAAACGGGAAAAAATCATATTATAACAACTTCGATTGAACATAAATCTGTTTTGGAAACAGTGAAAAGCCTGACAAAGGATGGATTTGTTGTGGACTTTATAGATCCTGCTTCCAATGGCAGGATTCAGGTAGAACAGATTCAAAAGTGTATTTGTGAAAACACATTGTTGGTATCTGTAATGCATGTAAATAATGAAACAGGGATCATACAGCCTGTCGGGGAAATCGGAGAATTGCTTGCGGACACAGGGATTTTGTTTCATGTAGACGCTACACAAAGTTGTGGAAAATTAGTAACACAACTGAAAAATATGAAATATCATATGCTGTCTCTCAGTGCTCATAAGTTGTATGGGCCTCAAGGGATCGGGGCATTAATTTTGCGTAGAAACAAGTATAGGCTGCCCCCGGTAAAACAGATCATGTATGGGGGACAGCAGGAACATGGGATTCGTCCAGGCACCATTCCGGTAGCGTTAGCTGCCGGATTGGGTAAAGCGTGTGAAATTGCTGCTTGCGATTATAAAAAAAATTGGCGCAACGAGTGTCAAATAAAAGCAGCGATTTTGGATATTCTGGAACAGTCAGGTTTCAATTATTGTATAAATGGTGATTTGGAATATTGTATGCCTAATATTATAAATATAAGTATTGCTGGAGTTGAATCTGAGGCATTGATGCTTGCTTCTAAACATATTTGTGGTATATCGAATGGTTCGGCTTGTACATCGATGAATTATGATCTGAGCTACGTTTTATCTGCGATGGGGTTGGATGAGCAGAGAATTTCCGAGGCGATAAGAATTAGTTGGGGCGCAAATGTAGAACAGCAAATAATAACAAGTGGATTTAGTGAAATGCTAAATGTAGCAAAAAAATTTATTTCTTGATGAAATGAATACAGGAAGTAAATCAAGTAAATAGATACGTTGCTTTTGGAGATACAGGGAACTTGATAAAAGAATTTGAATACATAGGAGGCAACACAAATGAAACTACTAATCATCAGACACGCCGATCCAGACTACGAAGCCGACTCGCTCACAAAACAGGGCTGGATAGAAGCCGAACTGCTTTCAGAACGGATTTCTAAAATGCAGATCAAACAATTTTACGTATCTCCATTAGGCAGGGCAAGAGATACGGCCAGCCTTACCTTAACAAAGATGGGGCGGGAAGCGCAGGTATGCGATTGGCTGCGGGAATTTGTACCGCGGATCCATAGGCCGGATAAAGAGGGAGAGTCGATCGTGTGGGACTGGCTGCCGCAGGACTGGACAAAAACGAATGCTTTTTATGATAAGGACGCGTGGATGCAGGAACCATGTATGCGGGATGGAAAGGTTGCGCAGAAATACGAGTGGGTCGTGCGGTCGTTTGACGCGGTGCTGGCAGAGCATGGCTATGTACGTGAGGGAGGCTGTTACCGTGTGACGGACAGCAATACCGATACGCTTGCGTTTTTCTGCCATTTTGGACTGGAATGCGTGCTGTTAAGCCACCTGATCGGTGTATCGCCGATGGTGCTTTGGCATGGATGCTGTGCGGCGCCGTCTTCGGTTACGTCGTTGGTTACAGAGGAACGCAGGCAGGGGGTTGCGTCGTTTCGGATGGGGAGTTTTGGAGATGTTTCGCACCTGCTGATGGCAGGGGAGCAGCCGTCGTTTTCCGCGAGGTTTTGTGAATGCTTTGCACATGCGGATGCGCGTCATGATTAAGGATTTGAAAAAAATAGTAGGACCATGCCGCTGTCAGGCAACTGCAGCATGGTCCTGTTTTTAACCCTCCATCAAGGCCCGTAACATCATGATATGGTATTCTTCATCTTTGATAATCCGCGCCAGTACTGCGTTGACGCAAGTATCGCGGATCATTTTCATATGCATGCGGTACTGGGCGATTGCGGCTTGTTCCGCTTCTATATTTACGGCAATCATTTGGGCTGGCTGCTGCGGAAGTGTCAGATATTCCGGCGTCCAAAGCCGAAGCCGCCCGTTGGGCTGCCTGGCCGCATAGTCGACGGTTCCGCCTAGCAGGCAGATCAATTCCCCAAGTTTTTGCAGATGCATCATTTCAGCCATCGCGATTCCTAAAATCGTCTGCGCCAGTGCGCAATGTTCATGAGAGAGGCGGCTTTCGCTGTTGATATACTGGGTAATGGCGGAAAGTTCCGATACTGAACCACAGTAATCGACGCTCAGCAGGTTTGCATAGACCTGGTTTTTTTCACTGACCTGCATAGGCGGGTAAGGCAGTTCCATGATTGCGGGCCTTACGCTGGAAAAGTTACAGCGGTTGGAACTGCAGTCATTGGAATTGCAGCCATTGGTCTGGCAATTTTCATTTTTTGACATCATTCGTCCTTTCCGAATCATTGTTTTATAACAATATATCGGATTTTTGGGAATGTGTGCATGGATGCTTATTTATTCATACAGCAGTGTTTATATTTTTTGCCGGAACCGCATGGACAAGGGTCATTGCGCCCGATTTTTTTGGAAGTATTGACGTAAGGCTCGTCCTGATTTTCGTTAATTACGGTTCTCGAAATGCTTTTTTTCTCATGCGGATATAGTTTATAATAATATCCAAAGGAAAAATCCGGATTGAGCCGCTGGTACGTTTTTTGCAGTTTGGATTTTAAGTAAGGCAGGTTTTTTTCAGTTGCAAGTTTTTGTATAAAGTCTGCCATTTTTTCATACTGCAGCGGATATTCGGTACGGATAATTTCTGCCTGCTGTAAAATTTTCCCGGGATCTTCGAGCATACATAGCTGCGTATCCAGCAGGGCAAATTTTTGAAAAGACGACTGGAAATCGCCGAGTTCGTAGAATGCGTTTACATATCTTACGAATACAACATCAATGCGGCTGTCCTCTGCCATACGGTTGTAAAAATATTCTTCCCGTTCTTTGTCGACCTCTTTCTGGTCTTCTTTTGCTGTACTCAGGCTGTGGAGGAGGTCAAAGATCTGGAGTGATTTTTCATAAGCTTCTGAGCCGTATGGTGCATATACACACAAATGGGAAATGGCAAGTGAGATTTCTGGTATATAGGGCTTCATGTACAGGCCGTATTGTTCGATTGCCTGGTAAAAGCTGTTTAAAATCTCTGCAAGATGGGTTCCGTCTGTATGAAAATTCAGGTTCAGCAGGCATACATGGATTTCCAATAGCTGCTTCATTTCGTGCTTCGTCCACTTTTTATCCTGGCGGATCGCATCGATTAAGACGGAAAGGCCTTTTTCATAGCGGAAATTATCCAGGCAGACATTACTGTACAAAAGCAGGAACTGCGGGTCGCGGCTGCCGAGCGCATGGGCTTTTTCGCAGGCTCCGAGGGCCTTTTTGTGAAAGCCGCGTTCCAGGTAGGAGATTGCCAGTTCCTGGTGGAACCATCGATTGTCCGGATCTTTTTTCACTAACAGCTCACTGCTTTTTACGGCTTTTCCGGTATTTTTGCATTCACGCTGTGCTTTGCTTTGCAAGTATAAAAATTGTATTTCGTCCGGAAACCGTTTCCATGCTTCTTCGCATGTATCACGTACTTTTTCACGATTGTGCTGGCTGCGGTATTTTTCGATTTGTTCCAGCATGTTTCTTGCATCCGGATCCGATGGTATGGAAAAGGCGGGTCCGTCTGCCTGTGCCGGCCCATCTTTTAGATGCTCGTAGGCTTCCCGAATTTGCTGGAAACGTTCCGGGTCGGATTCCGGCGGGTATTTCCGGATTAATTTGAAATAGGCGCGTTTGATTTCGATTTCAGATGCACCTGGCTCCAGCCCGAGTATTTGATAGTATAATTGCATATCGTTTCCTTTCTTTTCTTATTGATCTGTGAATGGTTGGATTAGACCGTATGTTAAAAATCATTGGATTCCAGCAAATCGATCAGTTCCATTTCCAGGTGTTCGGCGGTTGCCAGATCATCGTCTAAAAGGGCCGCTTTTAAGTCATACAGGATATCTTCCAAATCTTCTTTCAGATAGCTGTTCTGCTGCATGCGGGCATCTTTCAGGATCCGTTCCGTGCGGCGTATAATCGTACGAAACTTCCTGGAATGCGCGGCTTCTTTCCAATGGCTGACATCGATTTTTTCTTTTTCGGTTTCCTGCATCATGTCTATTTCAATGGAAGCGTCTTCGTTGGTACTTAAAATGGTAGCTTTGACATTGAGCATCCCGTTCATGTTGTAGGAAAATTCTACATTGATCTTTTCTGTTCCTGCTTTCCTTGGAGGAATATTATGTACAATAAAGTTTCCGAGAAAATGATTTTTGCTCGCATAAGTGCTTTCACCTTGATAAACATCAATGTGCGCTTCTGTCTGGTAATCCCAGCTCGTATAATAAATCTGGCTGCGGGTAGTTGGAATTGTGACATTACGCGGAATGACGACACTCATCCTGTCGTCTGTCATTCCATCCATTGCCCGGATGCCGAGCGTATACGGATTTACATCCGTCATCATAATGCTGTCTTCCTGGGAAATGCTTCCCTCAATGATGCCGGCCTGGATGGCTGCGCCTTCGGCAACCGCAAAATCTGGGTTTACAGCTTGTGACGGTTCGATATCCAGGTATTTTTGGATATCTTTTGCGACGAGCGGCATTCTCGTAGATCCGCCGACCAGGATCACCTGGTCAATTTCGGATGGGAGGACTTCGCTGTCTGCGAGTACTACGTCAATCGGTTCATGTGTGCGGTCTATGAGTTCCTGTGTCATTTCCTCAAATTGCCCTACTGTGATTGTTTCATCCAGTGCCAGCGGTTCGCCTGCTTTTTCCGTGATCATAGGGATCAGAATATGGCAGGAAGATTCGGTACTTAAAGCTTTTTTGCATCGTTCGGCTTCTTCCTTAATTTTTACCATAGCATATTTATTATTGCGTAAAGAAATCCCGTGCTTGTGCTGGAACTGTTCGATCAGCCAGTCCATAATTTTTTCATCAAAATCTTTTCCGCCGAGCTTGTTGTCGCCGCTGCTTGCTTTTACTTCCAATACGCCGTCGAACATTTCCAGCAGCGTAACGTCAAACGTACCCCCGCCAAGGTCGTATACCAGGATATGGCTTTCTTCCTCCATATGTTCCAGTCCATAGCTTAGGGCGGCAGCCGTCGGTTCATTTAAAATCCGTTCCACCTCCAGTCCGGCTTTTGTTCCGGCTTCTACGGTTGCCTGCCGCTGGATATCGTCGAAATAGGCCGGAACGGAAATAACGGCGCGGGTGACTTCTTCCTGCAGGTGTTCGGACGCGTAGGTCTTTACATATTCCAGCAGTTTGGCGGACAGTTCTACCGGAGAGTAGGACTGGCTGCCCAGCTTGATTTTTTCTTTTGTGCCGATCTTGCGCTTGACTTCGATAGTAGTATTTTCCGGCGACAATAGATATTGCGCGCGTGCTTTCTCGCCGATCACAAAATTTCCGTCAGGGCCTATGCCGATGGCTGACGGCGTAATAATTTCATTTTCTAGATTAAAAATCATAACGGGTTTTCCGTCGCGGATAATGGCGGCCTCTGTGGTCGATGTTCCTAAGTCAATACCAATGATTGTTTGCATTTGTTTTTATTCTCCCTTATCGTCTTGCGGGCATTGCGATGCCTGGTTTACGCAGCTTTTGTTTGTGAGACGGTATGCGGCGGCCTGCGCTTTCTTTTTTACGGTTCCTTTATAAATGTATCCGAAGCGGTAGATATCGGCAATTGTTTGATCCAGGTTCGGGTCGTCCGTATCAATTGCCTCTACAATTTCATACAAATCATAGTTTACCGCTGCGCCGCATTCCTGAATCACGCTGATTCCGCACAGGCGGCGGTGTTCTTCCAATGCCTGTTCCATAAGCGCAATTTGGGCGGACCATGACGGATCGCTTGAGCCTGCAAAACGCTTGAGGCTGCTGAACTGTTCCTGAAAGGCTTCAAAAAGCTGCAGCAGGTGTGTTTCCTGCTGTTCATATGCCCGAAAGCGTTTTCGAATCTCCTGATCGTCGGATTGTTTTTCGGACCATTCGTCTAACAGGTCTTCGAGTGCCATATCGTGTTTTTGGATCACAGTGTGAAGCCCGTCCAGCTTTGCATGGTTTTTTTCCTGATGCTGGTGCAGGCTGGAATCCAATTGGCTGACCATTTGCTTTAAGCCCGCGATTTCGCTGGTACCTGTGTGAATACGCTGTTCCAGTTCACGAAGCCGGTTTTCTAATTTTGCTGCGGATATTTCTTTTGTTTTGGAATGAAAAAACATAGTATTTTCCTTTTCTTTTTTATTTATAAATGCTAGTTCTAGTATACCATGAATCTTTGCTTGCACAAGAGAGAAATATGTTTATTTTCGAATGATTTGGGGATTTTGTATAAAAAAGCGGCGGATTTCCATACTAATATGGGAATTTTATAAGTTGATCGGCTTGGATCCGGAAACAGACGGTAGGGTTCGTTTTATATAATGATTCTCATGATGGAAAGAACGGTTTGTTTGGAAGTATGATTCTTTTGTAGCTTGTTTTTCTGCGCCATATGCAGAGGATCGATAGGAGGTTTTTTTATGAGCAAACAAAAGATATATGGATACATGAGGGTATCTACGAAAGAACAAAATGAAGACAGGCAGCGGCTGGCCCTGCTGGAAGCAGGGGTTGCGGAACGGATGATTTATATGGATAAACAGTCCGGAAAGGATTTTAACCGGGTCCAGTACAAGCGGCTGCTTCGAAAGCTGGACAGCGATTCGGTACTGTTTATCAAGTCCATTGACCGCTTGGGCAGGAATTATACAGAGCTGAATGAACAATGGCGGGTTATTACAAAGGAAAAAGGGGCGGATATCGTGGTGATTGATATGCCGATTCTGGATACGAGGAGAGAAAAGAACCTGCTTGGTACATTAATCAGCGACCTTGTATTGACCTTATTTAGTTATGTGGCGGAGAATGAGCGGACAAATATCAAGCAAAGGCAGGCGGAGGGCATTGCCGCGGCGAAAGCAAAGGGCGTGCAGTTTGGAAGGCCGCCGCTGCCGCTGCCGGATAATTTTCATATCATGCGCGAAGAATGGCGCAATGGAACGATTTCAATGCAGAAAGCCGCGGAAGCATGCGGGATGAATCCTAAGACGTTTTACAGTAAAGTCATTCATTATGAAAAGTCTGTGTGAGCAATAGGGATTGCGGATGAAAGAAAGACCTGCCAAAAAGAGGATGCGCTGCTAATCTGAAAAAGTATACTTTTTCAGACAAAAACCAGGATCGTTAATTTTACATAAATTACTTTGTTATGGATTCCATATTAGTTTTTATATCGGTCAAATAAACGAAAAACTTTATGCGCTGACAAAGATATTTACAGTGCTGAAAATGTATACTTTTAAAGACTGGCAGGTCGTTTGCCATTAGTTTATTCTCAGGGAGGAGATTAACGTATGCAGGTGATCACACATAATATCCTGTCGCAATTTACGGACAGGCAGTTAAATATTGCAAAAAAAGACAAAGACAGAAGTATGGAACGGTTATCGTCCGGTTGGAATACACATTCCATTTTGGAGATATCAAAGACCAGTTGATAGTGGAAATGAAAGCAGATAACCAGGGCGATTACGTACGTCTGGCAGATGGCTCTTATGAGTCCGTTAAACTCTGTTGTGCTGCGCCTGTATAAGGCGGATGTAACTACACACGACAAGGCGCAGAAAACGATTGCCTATGCGGACCATGCGGTTGGAATGGTGTCAGACCGCAGGAGTATGTATGGGGCATACAAAAACCGCTTAGACCACACGTATGCGGCAAATGCGAATGCAATGGAAAATACACAGGCGGCGGAATCCAGGCTGCGGGATGCGGATTTGGCAAAAGAAATGGTGGATTTTTCCAAGCATGCAGTAATCGAGCAGGCAGCGCAGTCCATGCTTGCGCAGGCAAACCAGATGCCGCAGCCAAACAAAAAGGCCGAACCCATTGCAAAACGGTAAATTAGTGTTGTTTTTTCTGCACGTGTAAGCTATAATAGTTCCAATGGAAAAAATCGTTCTGTGTCTATCAATGGAATCCGAAAATCGGAGGGATCACAAATATGGGAGTAATCAGAAAATATACCTGTAAATGCGGTTATGAAAAAGATATTCTTGCAGGCGGCGGGCTGTATGGCTGCAATGTCAATCACATCGCAAAATTCTTTCCGGAGGAAACGAAAGTTTTTACGAAAGAACGGGAAGAGGGCAGGGTGAAACAGTTTATTATGGAAAACGAACTGTCCTTTTGTCCAAACTGCAAAGAAATTGTGGCGGTACCTGTATTTACCTATACAAGGAGGGATGGTTCCGTGTGCCGTTTTGTGGGAAACTGTCCGGATTGCGGCGGAGAGATTTCGCAAGTGGACAATGAGGAACAGGCTGCCTGCCCAAAGTGCGGGCTGCGGATGACCTATTTGCCCGTTGGAAACTGGGATTGAGATTTGCCATCGCAGAATGCTGGATTCGAAAGTAAAATATTTTTAAGGGGGGGGGTAAGCAATGGTTTTACAGCACAATCTGGAAGCGTTAAATGCCAACCGGAATTTTAAGGCGGCTACAAAAAGACAGGCGAAGAGTTCGGAAAAATTGTCTTCGGGATATAAAATTAACCGTGCCGCGGATAATACGGCGGGCCTGACAATTAGTGAGGGGATGCGCAGTATGGTCCGCGGTTTGAACCGTGCGTCGAATAATTCGGAAGACGGGCTTTCACTGCTGCAGACAGCGGACGGGGCGCTCGAAGAAGTGCACAGTATCCTGCAGCGTGCGCGGGAATTATCGGTTCAGGCGGCAAATGATACGAATACGGATACGGACCGTCGGGCGCTGCAGTCCGAGGTGGACGAGCTGCTGGAGGAAATTAACCGGATCTCCGATACGACGGAATTTAATACCTTAAAGCTGCTGGATGGCAGCATACAGGGATCGGGAAGTAATTCGGCTCCTTTCATAAACAGTAAAATGTCGGCGGGGCCTGGCGTTGTGCATAGCGGTATGAAAAATGTGAATGGCGCGATCCAAAAAGATCCGATTATTGACGCAAGCGCGCAGGGGGTGTGCAGTGCGACAGAACTTGCAAATGTCCAGACCTCATTGGAAAGTATGGTGCCGCAGGCGACCGGAGCGATTATAAACGCGCTGCCGGCTTTTAACGATCCTGCAGTCAGTGACACGATCGGGGTCAAGCTGTATGCGGACAATTCTTCTACACTGGCCTATGTCGCGTGCAGTTATTTTTATGACGCGTCCGGAAAAATCAGCGGTTTGTCGCTGAACCTTTCGGTCAATGTAGCTTCCCTCCAGTTTGATCAAGCCACCCAGCAGTTGACGGCTGACAGCAAAAGGGCGTTGGAAACAACGATTGCGCATGAAATGATCCACGCGTTTATGGATGATGTGTTGACCAATGGGATGCTTGGGGCGACCAATGGCGTGGTAGATAAGAAGAATAAGTTTCCGGGATGGTTTACCGAGGGGATGGCGCAGTGTGCGGCGGGCGGATGCTCGAATGACAACGACTGGGTAAACGGCGGGCTGGGGCTGCACGAAAGTATGTCGGAAAGCGCTATTAGTTCGGTAGTGCAGTCGTCCGGGAATAAATTGTCCAGCGGTACGACGGCTTCCCAGTATGGGACCGGATACCTGGCCTGTATGTACTTGGGTTTTCTGGCGGCAGGCGGCGGTAATGTGGATGCGGGGACAATTGCAGGCGGGCTGAATACGCTGGTAACAAAAGTAAAAGACGGTATGAGCCTTAGCGAGGCAGTCAAAGAGATTTCCAATGGGAAATATAAATCGCTCGGAGATTTTCAGAAAAAATTCGGCGATGCGGATTCCGCCCACTTTATCAAGTTATTATTAGGCGCGGCCGGAAATGCAGGCAACGGTAGTGTCCTCACCGGGCTTGGCAGTGCAAATGTGCTGAATCCGGGTGTTTCGAATACCTCGAAGTACAAGCCGGATTTTAACCGCGAGTTTGTAACGTCTTCTGGGCCGCACACATTTCGGGACGGCGGAAGCGGGGGCTATGGGAGCGGCCCGGCGCTAAACCTGCAGGTCGGCTCGCTCGGCGGGCAGGGCGTAGCGATTTCCGTAGACGCCATGCATACGATGGCGCTTGGACTGGACGGATTGTCCGTACTGGATTATACCCGGGCGTCTGCGGCAATTGAAGCGATTGATTATGCCATAGATATGGTATCCGAAAACCGTTCTTCCATTGGGGCTTATATGAACCGTTTGGGGCATACGATTGCGAATCTGGACAATACGTCGGAAAATACACAAGGAGCGGAAAGCAGGATCCGGGATACGGATATGGCGGCAGAGATGGTAGAGTATTCTGCAAGCAATATTATCTCGCAGGCAGGGCAGTCTATGCTTGCGCAGGCGAATCAGGGCAAGCAGGGCATCTTGCAGCTTTTACAGTGATAAATCAAAAGGGGCTGTCGCAGTAAGAAAAATAGACAAGTGAAACTATGAGATATTTAATGAACGATGTACTGCGAAGATTAGCTGGGAGAGACGGTTTGCCCGGCATTCTGGAGGGCCGCCAGAATGCCGGGC